>NZ_JADYVZ010000020.1:0-85614 GCF_020194195.1 Bradyrhizobium sp. BRP19
CGAGCGGGCCTATGTCGACAAGGGATACCGCGGCCACGACGCACAAAATCCCCGACGGATCTTCATCTCCGGCCAGAAGCGCGGCGTCTTCGGTGTCATCAAGCGCGAGCTGCGCCGCCGCTCCGCCGTCGAACCCATCATCGGACACCTGAAGGCCGATGGTCACCTCGGCCGCTGCTACCTCAAAGGCCGCGCCGGCGATGCGGCTAACGTCATCCTCTCAGCCGTGGGCCACAACTTCCGCCGCATCCTCGCCTGACTCAGAGAACTCTTGTGCCTCATCCTGCTCCAGCTATGGCGCACGTTCGGTCGTCCCGCCGCGCTCAATTCGCCTTCTTAACAGACGACTAGGCAGATCGACGGGCCCTTGCGTCGGAGGGCGCTCTTAGCTCAATGCCGAGTTTCCCGAGCACCTGGTGCATGACCGCGCTTTTGATCTCGCGGGCGATCTCGTTGCGTATCTGGGCGCCGAGCACCCGCTCGGCATCGGCATCGCCTGTCAGACCATGCTCGGCCAGTCGCTCATCCAAGCGGGTTTGAAACTGTACGCCCATCGCGTCGACGAGGCGCTCCTGCATTTCAGCATAGTCTTCGGGTGCGATGCGCCTCACCACGCTTTCCCATGGTTGCCAGCGCGCTGCTAAATAGTTCGGAAATTCCGCGGCTTCCTGGTTCCGCACCGATGCCTCGGCCCTGGCCACATCGTCCTCGCTCACCTGAGAGACGTTCATGAAGCGCATGTCGGGAGCGATGTGCCGCAGCTCCAGCGCGTCCCGCAGCTGGGTCTGATAGGCAAGGTAGACCTCGATCTCATCGACTTCCGCGTCGGGATCGGCACGACGAAGCGAGTTGACCCTCTCGCGCGCGATTCCGTCCAGAGCTTCCAAGCGAAACATGACGCGGCCGTGCTGGAGCAGTTCGCCCAGTCGCCCATCATAGACGCCGTCCTCGACATCAGCGTTCAGGCGTGCAGTCTGCATGCCGTTCCAGGCCAAAGTAATGCGATCTTCGCAGCTCGCATTCGCTCCCGAAGCCAACTCGAAATACTCCTCGCGCAAATGCGGCCTGACGGCTGCCTGCCGCAAATCTTCGGCGACCGCTTGGCGGAACGCCTCGTTGCCATAGTTCACCGTGCCCCGGAGCCTGTCGAGGAAGCGTGCATAGTCCGCGGCCCCCGGTTCATGGGCGAAGTGCTGCCAAGTGGCCATTGCCGTGGGCTCGCCCTCGAGCCAGTCCGCGGCAACCTCTTGCAGGGACCGCGGCTGAACTTCCACCGGTCCATCCGCGGTTGAGAAGAAAACCTGAGGGCCGGCATAGTCTTCGGCATGCATGGCCGTTGCCAAGCCGGCCTGCACCCGCTCGGCAAGCGGATTATTCTCCAGATCAACGCTCGAGTCACTGCTTAGCTGCGTCAGCAGGGTCTCGGGTACGTTGGTCAGATAGTTGTTGCTGGCGCCGAGCCATATCAGCTGGGGCGGGACCGTCTCAGGCAGGCTGGTCAGCCGGTTGTGGCTCGCGCTGAGCCATTCGAGCTCGGCGGGAAGAGGTTCGGGCAGGTCCGTCAGCTGATTGTACTCGACGTTCAGACGCTGGAGCCCTGCTGGAAGCCCGGGCAGTTGGGTCAGGCGGTTACCGCGGGCGTCCAACTCCTGAAGCGTTGCTGGTAGGCGTTCGGGCAGGCTGTTGAGCTGATTGTCATCGACATTCAGGCGGCGCACCCCGGCCAGAATGGGCGCAGACAACGCGGTCAGGGACAGTGACGACAGATCTAGCAGCTCGTTGATATCACCCGCGCGCCGCCAAGCCCTCGTTCGACTGACCGCCTGTTGCCGATCCTCATTTTGCCCCTGCCCGTCTTCGGCAGCCCAATCCGTCAACACCTCCTCCTGCCAGGCAGTGGCCTCGGCAGCGGACGCCTGCACGTCCGTCAAGGCCTCTCCCCATTGCGATGCGCCCGCAGAGCCCAGTTCGGAGCTTTCCGAATTGGAAGTTGCGGAAGGAGTACCAGGGCCGAGCTGTTCTGCATTCATCGATGTCGTCCTTTCGGTAGCAAAAATTAAGCGAACTCGCCGGGGCGGCGCATCTTCCGGTAATCCCCAACCATGGATGGCGCTCCACCGGCTAACCGCAATGAGCTGCGATCACAGAGGGGGGCCGTCACGCACGACTGGCGCGAATACGCTGCTGCGAGTGCCACCGAGGAACTGCAGACGGTGCAGCGAACCCGGGCGAAGTCTCGCCTCCTGGATCGGTTGATGTTGAGGTCCACCCTGGTCTCGCCTGCCAGATCTGTGCCCATTGAGCCGGGCCTGCAAGCGAGTAGCGACGTTCATGATACGAGAGCTAGCTGTCGATAAGCTGACGGACCGCGGAGCGACAAAATGGCGAATGGTCCCCATCAATTTCTCAACCTTAGGCTCAGCGCCCCGCAGGCGAATGAATTCGAGCTGGGCCGACTGATGCCGGGCGCCGGCACGCCGGCAGCGGCGCGCTTGCGCCGGCAACTTTGCTGTCGCTTGCGGCGAGGCGGCCCCACTTCTCCCCGCGTTCAAACGCTTGTGTTATAGCTGAGCTTAAAAGCTTGCAGCCCATCGCGCCTAACGCCGCTCGCCCTTGGCTACGAGACCCGCGCGCACTCAAATGTTAACAACACGGGCTCGTTAAATTCTCCGATGACGAGTTCCTCGCGTTTTTGACATCGGCCACGTGAACCGGCCATCCCCCTCGGCTTACCGTCGCAGACCTCGACAGGCAAGCGCCCATGAGACGCTCTTGATCCGTGCACGTTCGACTGAATGACCGGACAGCTGTATCTGCACTGATGCGACAGAGTTTATATGTCAAGCTCAGTGTAATCGAGCGGCGCCGCGATCAATGAACTTGAGCATCGACTGAGACTTGTTGATCTCGCATGAAACTCGTTTCAGTATACGTATTGCTATCTCCTCGGTCGCAATCAGCCCCACTCTCTCGCAGGCTACCCCAAAATGATGCATCACCTGCTCCTCGGAGGGTGCGATACGATTCTGCAACACGCTGGTCGTCAATGACGAGAGCATGTGCTCGACGACGTCATTCTCCGCCTGGCTCAAGACCTAGTCCTTCTGATTTTTTGTTCAGTTCCTTTGGCGACCACATCGCATAGAGTGTCGCTGCGACGGACAGTCGTCTTCAACATCGCAGCTTCATGCCCGTTGAACTCTGCTTTCGAGAGATGGTCGTTTACCTCACCTGCTCGGACCGCTTATCCTCAGCACACGCGCACGGCTTCAGATTGCGTGAGTTGCACGATTCTGATAGCTCCACAGCGGCATTCCGCTCTTTTGGAGTGTGCCGACCGAATGATGGTACAAATATGGAAGGGGCCCTAATTCCGACCTTCCCAATCAGAACGCCGTCAAGATGCGACACTCGAGAAGCTATTCTCTGGCAAACGTCCTGGCCGGCCTGGCCTCCGGCCTTTCGGCTCAACGCATTGCATGTCGTGGCGTAGCCCACGATCTTCCGACGCGGATGCTTTCCTCGAAACTCGGCAGAAATCTAGATTGAAACTCAACCGCCGCCCCTTTCCGGAACATCGAAAGGTCGACGGTGCGCAGTTGCTTGTTGCGCGTGACCACCACTGTTGAGCATTTAACGATGTCGCCGGCGCAATCGATTTCGCCTAGCGCCCTCGTGAGGGTGGTTTGAAAGGACATAAGGCCTTCCGAGCTTTCACCGCAGCGTTCTGCGCGGCATCAGTGCTGCGGGTCATCCTCTGGCCGGAGTGACCGGCTATTCCGTTGGAGTATCTGCTTGCGAGCGCGGGCTGTTTAGCCAGCGCGCTTTCGCTGTTGCGTTAAAAGCGCCTACGGCTGTGGTCAACCATATTCTGCTGCCTGCATCATTCCATCATTGCGATCTGGCGACTCCAACTGATCAGTGTAGGGGCAATGGCTGGCCCGGCGCCCCGTGTGACCACGGAAATGGCTTTCCTGGCCATCGCCCGCAAAACGAGAAAACTAGCAATCAGCAGGCCGTCCTCTCGGTCTCCATTTGCGTTGCGCCGTCAACGGATCAGCAAGCGTACAACCTGTCGCAACGTGAGATTCAAGCTAATAAATCGGTCTTCTGAGGCGTGCACAGCGGATGTCGATAGCGATGATTGTCTGTGGAATGCTCATTTGGCTCGACACTGCGTCCAGCCGACATTTTACCTTGGATAACCAAGATCCAATCCCGGCGCGTGCGTTTCTTTGATTGGCTGGCGCGCGCCGTGGATCGCAGTCAGCCTGGCTCGCCTTCCTCAAAATCGCACCCCCGTGGCTTTCCCATTATGTTGATGAGGTCCACCTCGGCCCATCGATGATTTATCGGGTAAGCGACTGCGAATGGCCGTAGCAGCGCGGGACCGACCACCATCGGAGCTCGCAATGAAGCCGCCATCGCCTTATGCCGCTTGGGCCGCTAGAGGTCGACATCGCTACGTTCGGGGTCGCGAGCTGCTGGCCTAAGTCAGGTCGCGCCCAGCGCCTGAACAGGCAACAAAGCCGTCAAACGCTTGCATATTCCGCTGCCATCGACCATGGGGACATGCGTTGTGTGTTACCAGCTCCTGCTTGAGCCGTCTGCGTGGCGGGCATGGGCTTAACTGCTCTCCGGTGTTGGCGCACCAATCAATGAGCGCTGGAATTGTGCAAGGCACACGACCGCGGCGCCGTGAAAACGCGAGGATCTGCCGCGATTTCTCGTCACACGCGCGGTGTAGGGTGATATTGATTGATAGAGTGGCATACATCCAACTGCTCGCCGCCTACCGCGAAGAACAGGCGGGAGGTCGCAAGTTCTCGGATCAACTATTCGGCAGGAATGCGGAGCCAAGGAATGGCCGCTCGGTGACGATAGATATGCTTGATACCCCAGGGACGAAGTGAACTAGATCTGTGATGACTTCAATTGATGATACATTAAGTGAGATCAGATGGCTGCGGAACGAAATCTGGCGCTGCCGTCGATTCCTTAAAAGGGACCTACCTGACGCAGAGCGCAAGGCCGTTGAGAGGCGTCTGCTTGAACAGCTTTCTGCCTTTGAACGGCTCTTGTCGACGTCGTTTCCTTTGACCTTGAGCCCTAAAGTGTATTCGGCCAAGAGCACCACGATCGGACGAAGCGACTCCCCTGAAGCGCCCATCGAGAACGCCGCAATGGCATCAAGCGGTTCCTTCGGGAAGTCGATGGGCGGCTAAGAGGCTTCCTAGCTGTATCTGTACCTTGAGCCCGCCAGTCAAGACCAGGCTAATTCCCAGCTGAGAAATCTGAGGAAGACCGCTATTGAAGAAACATCCAACGCCAGGATACCGGCGATCTTTTGCCAGTTGTAGCCGATTTAGCCAGCTGCCGGAAAATACTTGGTTGCCGGGCACAACGCCATACCATGATGAGCAGCACGGATTTCTGCAAATGTCCGGCCGCAACCACTACAGTTTACGCAGATTCCCCTTCCGACCAGTTAGGCCGATGGCAATCTCACGACGGCCTCAAAGTCAGCGAATGGCAGCAGCTCAGAATAAAGCGCAACTGCTGCAGTACGAAATCGAAGTTCGGAGCGCATTACAACCTCGTAACACGCGTGGGCGCACATCGATCGTTGATCGAGGCGAATCGATTCACAGAGCTCAGTGCCCCTGATAAATGAACTGCGGCTCGGCAGGCTGATGCTTCAGCCCGATCGACTTTCGGCCACCAAGCGGGCCAAACTCCGGCTCCCGTCAGTCTGGAACACCTCACTGTCGCTCGATTTCTGCGACTGCCGCTCGGACGCCTCACTCTCGATGGAGGACGACCGGAAGCCTGTTGAGACGCCGTCTCGGTCGGTCGTTTCTCTCCGCCGCGATTGGCATCCTGCGGCGGCATTCTCCGCGCAAGTTCTTGAAATTGTCCCTAAGACAAAACATGGCCACGTCCGCATCGCCACGCCCTGTAAAGCGGTTACAGAAGCGCATCACGTCCGGTCTGCAGGAGGTCAAGACTTCCTCGGCCCGCCGATCTCGCGCGCGAGCGTAGCCTGTGCACCACGCCGCTGCGATCGCGATCACGATCGCAATGAGGGCCGCTGCACAGCGATGCGCATTGGGAATCCAGCTCATTCGTCGCTCATGACCCACCAAATCTGTCTTAAGCCGCATATCGGTAACTATTACTCTTTCCTCAATCTGTTTACCGGCGCCTCGGCAGCCATGGTCGCGCTGTTGCGGGGCAGCCGCAATGATTACGGCCTCCCGAATCATCGTCCCGCCACGAATAACACGCTCGTTGCGAAGACACGGAGGTCCAACAGAGATCGGCTGTTTAGCATGTGCGGCGATGCTGGCTCCCAATATGGCGTTCTGCCTTCGCAAGGCCTACAACCTGACGCTACGGTCGATTCAAGCACTTTGAGCGTCGTCCGGCATGTGTGAATCGCTCTGAGACGGGCATGCCCTCATTGGGCGCAGCAGGACGAACTCCCGACAACTGCGCGCCGGACCGGCTGCCTCCGGGGTAGGAACGTTACCGATGCTGGTGGATGACGCTTAGCTTAGTGAAGCGGTTGAAGCCGCAAAGGGCACGCATCGAGACGATCAGTAACAAACTGCGTCGACGCAGCTCCTTTTGTTCGCGATCCGATTTGCAGAGTCAAAAGAGTTCGGTAGATGGGTTTTCCGAGAAGCACAGAGGTTTGGACCGACAGGCCAGGATACCTTGCCTGGATGGTGATTGTCGCAACTGCCACGTACCATCGATGACAGCCTCATGCGGCCTGCTGCTATTCACGGTGCGCAATTGCTTTAAACCGGCTCAGCAGCTTCGACCTTGAGCCCCGCTGGCACACCGGTTGCTAGTAACACCGGCAGAACGTCAGCCTTGGTGCGGCCTAGCCGGAACACGGAAGACACCATTCGACGTTGACTGCTACAGGTCTTTCTGGGACCGAGGGCTATGTTCGCGAATCCACGATCTAGGAGAAAAGCGAGACTTCACATGAAGAGATTAGCGGTACGCGAGTTTTCCAGGGTCGGCAGGTTAAGTGTTATGGCCTCAGCCATTCTGGTTTCGCCAGCAGCAGGCGCCAATGAGGATTTGATGAGCGCCGCCAAGCGCATTTTCAAGCCGATTCCCTCAACCGTTCCAGCGGTGAAGGACAATCCTATCACCCATGAAAAGGTCACACTTGGCAAATCCTTGTTTTTCGATCCGAGGCTATCGGCGAGCGGGGTTATTAGCTGCAACACGTGTCATAACCTTGGGACGGGCGGGGTAGATGCCGGCCCGACGTCGATTGGTCATCGCTGGCAGCTGGGGTCACGTCGTGCGCCAACAGTCTATAACGCAGTCTTCAACGTGGCGCAGTTCTGGGATGGACGCGCGGCGGATCTTAAGGCGCAGGCCGCGGGCCCTGTCCAGGCCAGCATCGAAATGAATACGACGCCCGATCGCGTGCTCAGAACATTGAATTCAATGACCGATTATGTCGCTATGTTCAGCAAGGCTTTTCCCAACGATGCGACGCCAATTACGTTTGAAAATTTCGCCAAGGCCATCGAGGCTTTCGAGGCGACCTTGATTACTCCCGCCGCCCCATTCGATCAGTACCTCGAGGGCGATGAATATGCTCTCACTGATCAGCAGAAAGCTGGGCTAAAGCTATTCATCGCAAAGGGATGCTCCTCTTGCCACAACGGAATCAACGTCGGTGGACAAGAATACTTCCCGTTCGGCATGATTGAAAAGCCCGCCGAAAGGCTGCTTCCGAGGGCGGACAAGGGTCGCTTTGCCATCACCAAGGATCTCGGGGACGAGTATGTTTTCCGCTCGGCGCCGTTGCGGAACGTCGCGTTGCGCCCTCCTTACTTCCATTCTGGTCAGGTTTGGAGTCTTAAGCAAGCGGTTGGCGTGATGAGTGAGGTTCAGCTTGGCGCAAAGCTCAGTGACGAAGAATCTGACGAGATTGTAGCGTTTCTGAATTCGCTCACCGGGCAGCTGCCAAAGATCGATTACCCGATGCTGCCAACGCGGACCATTGCAACCCCAAAACCTTGCCTAGACAAATAAGCCTTCACGATAGCGACACGCTGCGTTGTGATTAGCGAGGAAGATACCGCTGCCGCAGCGAAATCAGGCGATATCGCGGTCCAAGCTGGAGCATTTAGCAGGCTGCAATTGCGAGCCTCGAGTCCCAACGGTTCGTCGCTGACGCAAGAATTCCTTCGGAGCCTGTAAAAGTATCCAACTTGGGCAGCTCAATCCTGGGTCACCTCGCGTTGCAACAAAGGCCCGCGCGCCTGAGATGCGCCCGCGACCGGTGCGGCCAGGAAGACGTTCTCCCGTAGCTCGCGGGCACAGCATCTCATCTCACATCAGCCCTTTTTTTCCAAGCGCCCCGCTGCCGACTTTCACCTCCGCGCACACCGGAAGGTGCGCCAAATCGGATGACATGGACTTGTGCATCATTGACGAGTTTTACGGCCGCATGTTCGCCAAAGCACCATCTCCAATGCAAGAGGCGATCGATCATCCTCAGCTTCCACTTCGTAGCTCCTGCATGTGCGGTTGGTGACGCGAGCGTCCAAAGCCCTACAATGACATGCGGCGATTTACGCCGAGTGGAGCCCGATACAAAGCCTCCTTCACCGCTAGACGCGCAGATATTCATTGAAGCGGCACGCGGATTGCTGGGCAGGGATCAACCAGTCGCGACGGCGGAGCCGGAGTTCCAATGAGGCTTATCCGATTCATCCTGATCGATCTAGCTTTGATGCTGCTCGCACCCGAGAATGCAGGGGCCACGACTATGGCGACCGGCGCAAACTTCAAATCGGCTAGCAACGCTGTGGGAGGCTTGATGCGGACTTCTGATCCCGAGCCAGTATTCAGCTCTGGCGCGAGCCGAAATCTTTACCGTCAAACCTCTCAAGCCCGGCCATTTGGACATTCAGCAGAAGCCCTCGGCTTTGCCAAGCAGGCTGAGAACGTCGCGTTGCTAGGTGTCTCATTGGCAAGCGCAACCGGGCAGCGTCCGATTGTCACAATCCTCGCGGCTGGGAGATGAAGAAGCCTCTGGTCTTAACTCCGTTCTGCAGTTCGCCGCCGCACCTTATGCCCTCACCCGAGTAGAGACGCCGTGCTGGAGCGGCACGGACTGGATTTTCGGAGGCATGGTCATGATCTCCATTGCAGTGATTGTGCTCGTGTCTTGGATGGGAAGATACAGCACCGGCGCAGGTTCATGAGAGAAGCAAAAGCGGGCCATATAGCGGTTACGTTCAACGGCTCTCTCGCAAACATTCCGCTAGATGCGCAATTCAGCGTACCAGCCAAAGGCGTCACAGCGACTTTGGGTCCGCCCGGGTGCGGCAAGACCACACTCGCGCGCTGCATCGCTGGCGTGCAGCGTCTGCCGAACGCATTTTGTGCGGTCGATGGAGCGATTTGGCAGGATGAGACGACATTTCGACCGCCTCATCTGCGTCCCGTCGCATATGTATTCCAGCTACCAATTCTTTTCTCTCATTGGTCTGTACGGCGCACCCTTCTACATAACGCGTCAAAATCGACACCGACACTGATCGATTTTGATGGTGTGGTCGAATTACTCGCCTTGGCGCCACTGCTCGAGCGTTCGCCATCGCATCTTTCCGCGGCCGAGCGACAGCGACTTGCGCTTGGCGGCGCGTTGTTAGGCCAGCCTAGGCTGCATTTGCTGGACGATCCACTCGTTGTGCTCGACCGCTCCGCCAAATGCGAGATCCTACCATTTCTCGAGCGCCTGCGGGAACAGCTCCCACTGCCGATGATCTACATCAGCCATGACATCGCTGTATCGAGCGTTTTTCCGATCATCTTGTCATGATGAAAGATGGCGTCATGACTGCGGCAGGGCCGCTCAATGTCGTTTAGAGCGATCCGGCGCTTGCCAGGCGCCGCGACGCGGCAGTCTGTCTTGATACCGTGGTCGGCGGCTACGGACGCTATGGGCTGATCATGCTCCGCCTAGAGGGGGCACGCCTTCTGATACCTGGAGTGCCGCTTAGACCGGGCGCGCAGCTGCGGCTCCGCATCGCAGCCGGCGACGTCAGCATTGCGTGTGAGCGCCCGCGTGCAAGCTCTATCCTCAACGTATTTCCGGCACGCACAAAGCCTCTCTGCCGTTCGACGAGGCAGAGGTCACCTTCTTCTGACTGTTGAAATTGGCCGTTCTGGCGTAGCTCTTGGCGCGCATCACGCGCCGGTCCTTTGATGCGCTACGGCTCAGCGATGGAGCGGACGTATTCGCCGAGGTCGCTCGCGCCGTTCCGCTTGCGGCTGCCGAGCGGTGCTTGCAACACCCGCCACGACCCGCATGAGAACGTCGACAGCTATTCCCCGAAAAGAGAAACACATCAACAGGATCCCAGCCGTGATCGACGATCTGGATCAGATACGTCCGTATAGTGTGGGGGCAATTCGCTACCGCCCAAAAGACGATGCCGATAGGCTACTCGCCCAGTTCGCTCAGGATATCGCGCAGCAAGGCCTACGCTTCGGCGGCATCGTGCAGCGACACTCGATGCGTGCAAATGTGACGCACGTCATGCTCACAATCGACGTTGCGACGGGACAAGAGATCTCGATCTCCCAGCCACTCAGCAGCGGAGGTCCTGTAATCTCGGTACAAATGCGCTTGCCAAGGCAGCAGCTGTCCTTTCCCAGGCACTTCGCAACAAGTTCGATCTTCTCATGACCAACAAATTCGCCAGACAAGAAGCAGCTGGCCGGGGCCTGCGCGCCGAATTCGTTGACGCGATCACCCGAGGTGTAGTCCTGACGGCCGTTCCGAAGAAATGCCTTGCCGACTGGCGACCCTTCAGCGCGGGCGTTGGCACGCTGCTGCCTTGTGATCGTAAATAGTTGGAGCGAAGCGCTTGGCTACTGATTTTTCAGAACTTAGCGCTGATCGACTCTCCAAGCGCGCGAGCATGCTCGTATCAAAGCCGCTGGAATCCACTCCCGAGAACGGATGGCATATAGTTTGCTTCAACAGTGAAATCACGATCTACAAAAGCAAATTTGTGAGGACAGCATGCTCGGAATTGGAAGTCAGTTGCCGCCGTTCGAAATCACAGGCGTGAAGCCCGGTTTTCAAGCGCAGGAAGAAGGAGGACAGAGTGCATTCGAGACACTGACCGAGGCGAGTTTTGCAGAAAAATGGAAGGTCATCTTCTTCTATCCCAAGGATTTTACCTTCGTCTGCCCGACAGAGATCGCTGAGTTTGCGCGGCTCTCCAAGGAATTCGCCGACCGCGATGCGATTGTACTCGGTGGTTCGACTGACAACGAGTTCTGCAAGCTCGCTTGGCGGCGTTCACATGTCGACCTGCACAATCTGCCAATCTGGCAGTTTGCAGACACAAAGGGAACGCTCGTCGATGGTCTTGGCGTGCGTTCACCTGAAGGGGTTGCTTATCGTTACACCTTTATTGTTGACCCCCAAAATACGATCCAGCACGTCTATGCGACTAATCTCAGTGTCGGGCGCAGTCCTAAGGACACGCTCCGCGTTTTGGACGCGCTGCAAACCGACGAGCTCTGTCCCTGCAACCGCGAAATCGGCGGCGAAACCTTGAAGGTTGCTTGAGGCAGCATGTCGTCGATCGAACAACTAAGCGACAGGATTCCAGATTTTGCGAAGGATGTCAGGCTTAACTTGACCTCCTTGGTGGCCGATGAGACGCTTTCGCCACAGCAAAAATACGGGCTGCTGCTGGCGAGCGCTATTGCCACCCGCAACGCAGCCCTGATTGCCGCGATCGAATCGGCTGCCGCCGCCGTGATGACATCTGTGGCGATCGCCGCAGCAAAAGCCGCAGCCTCCCTCATGGCAATGAACAACGTTTACTACCGCTTCGCTCACCTCGTTTCCAACTCGCAATACAAGACGATGCCGCCACGGCTGCGTATGAACATCATCGGCAATCCCGGCGTCGACAAGTCCGATTTCGAGCTGTGGTCGCTTGCGGTCTCGGCCATAAACGGCTGCGGTGCTTGCATCGATGCCCATGAGAAGACACTGAGAGCCGCGGGCGTCAGTTCCGAAGCGATCCAGACCGCCGTACGCTTTGCCGCGATCATGCAGTCAGTGGCGATCGCAATCGAGGCCGCTGGGCCCACCCCCTCTCGGGCGAGGGGCTGATCCTTCTTCTGCCATACGATCGACTGCGTTGTGGCGCCACTCAGTGACGCCACAACGAGCCCTTTGTGGCTCCCGAACGAGCGGGACATCTGCAAATCATGTCTTGCGCAGCGTCCGCATGAAGAGCGTCTTGCTCGAATTCCAGGCGCCGTGCAACTGACGCGGAATGCGCCACACATGCGGTGAGATCCTATCGCCTAACCTCGGTCGCACCACGGCCCGCCCTTTTTTCCACCATCACCCAAACTTGAACAGCACTCCATATCCGCCGCGCGGATGGCTCCATTCGATGTCGCCGGTGGGCTCGGCGATCACGCGGCAGGTACCGCACTCGATGCAGCCGTCAACGGTTATCTCGACCTGGCCGTCGTCATTGAGCTCGTAGCATCGCGCGGGGCAGGCTTTCAAAAGTGCAAGTAGCTGCGGCGATGGCGTCGTGTGCGCACGGACCTTGACGTGAGGATGACCGATGTCGACAAGATAGCGGTTGTAATACAGCTTGTCTTCGACGCGCACTGGGGGTTCGACATTCATGCTTTGACCTTCCATTGTTAGCCTTCACGCTGTCCCGGTCAGCGCCAGGCCCGTGCAAAACGATAAGCATCGCCGAACAGACCTGTCCATGACCTCGCCTTGGCAAAGGATTTCAGGGTCGCCTTCTCCTTCTCAGCCTTGGGCGTACCATCGACGCGCACAAAGTTTTGCATCGCCTTGGAGATGAGCTGCGGATACGTGAGAAAGAAGTTTTGTGAGTGCGTATGCATCAGGGGCGGCAAATCCTTGTACTTCTTTAGATCTTTGATGACGAAGGAGTCGTCCAGCATCTTCTTGTAGATCGCCAGATTTGTTGCACTCATCGGCTCGCCGCGCGATTTCACCAGACCTATCGCTTCGGCGGCGATACGGCCGGAAGTCATCGCGAGATTGGAGCCCTCTCGATGAATGGCATTGTTGAGTTGGGCCGCATCGCCCACGACGACCCAGCCTTCGCCATAAAGCTGCGGGATCGACTTGTACCCGCCTTCAGGAATGAGATGCGCCGAATATTCCTTGACTTCGGACCCTGCTATCAGGGGCGCCACAGAAGGATGCCTCTTGAATTGATCGAGCAGGCCGTAGGGCGTCCCGCCCGTGCGCTGGAAGTCGGCAACGAGACAACCGATGCCGAGCGAAATGCACTCTTTGTTGGCATAGATGAAACCCATCCCTGTCATGCCGTGGGAAATGGTACCGGCCGCCTCGATCACGACGCCTTCATCGCCCTTGAGATTGAAGCGCGCCTCGATAGTCTCGCGAGGCAAGAAGTGCATCTCCTTCACCGCGAGCGCAACGTTATCGGGTCTCGGCCGCGCGCGCAGGCCCGCGCGCGTCCCGAGCAGGCCATTGACCCCCTCGGCCAGCACGACGACATCGGCATGTATTTCGCCGTCTCGGCGATCTGTACGAACACCGACGATTCTTTCACGCTCGTCCCGTACAAGCTCGGTGACGGTCGTCTCGCACAGCACGGTCGCGCCAGCCTCCCGCACCTTGGAAGAGAACCATTTGTCAAACTGGGCCCGTATAATCGTATACCGGTTCGGCCGTTCCTCGTTGAAGTCGTCTGAGCGGTAATGCATGCCGACATGGGAGCGATCGTCCATCATCCAGAACCGCTGCTCGATCAGATGACGTTCGAGCGGCGCCTCCTCTCGAAACTCGGGGACCAGCTTTTCCATCATGTCGGCATAGAGGATGGCGCCCTGCACATTCTTCGATCCGGGATATTCGCCCCGCTCGAGCTGCAGCACCTTCATGCCGCGTTTGGCCATGGTCAATGCCGCCGCATTGCCGGCCATACCGGCTCCGACCACGATCGCATCGAATCTCTCTTCAATCATCATCATCTCCTCTAGGCCGTCGCGATCCGGGCGCGCGAATTCGGCAAAAGCCGGGCGCGAAATGCGGCCGTGAGCGAGGGTAGCAATTGCATGGCGTCACTGACGATCGCGAGATGGGCGAAGTCGAAGATCGGAGCGTTCTTGTCAGTATTGACGGCGACGATCAGATCCGCGCCCTCCACACCAACCCGGTGCTGGATCGCGCCGGAAATGCCGGCGGCAATATAGAGCTTTGGCCGGATGGTCTTGCCCGTCTGGCCGATTTGCCGGTCAGACGTGACCCAGCCTTTTTGCACCAGAGGACGCGAGCAGCCATATTCAGCGCCAAGCAGCGTTGCGAGCTCGCGCACCAACCGAAAGTTCTCAGGCGATCCCAGTCCCAGACCGCCCGCAACCACGACATCGGCATAGGCCAAATTGGACGTTTCTGCATCGCGGTCGGGTAGGAACGACAATATTTTTGTGACAATATCGTCTTCGATAAGACCGAGCGGATGGACGATGATACGAGCGGCATCGCGTACGACGCGCTCAGGCATCGGCATGACCCGCGGGCGGACGGTTGCCATCTGCGGACGATAGTTCAAAGTATAGATTGTGCAGAGCAGCGAGCCGCCAAAGGTCGGACGCGTTGCCGCAAGCGAACCATCGGCGTCGACGTCCAGCGCGGTGCAGTCGGCAGTGAGCCCGGTCGACAGGGTCGTCGCCACGGAACCTGCGAGATCGCGACCGAGCGTCGTCGCCCCCAATAGCAGGATCTCGGGCTTGTATGTGTTGACGAGTTCGGTTAGCGCTTTTGTATAGGATTCGTTGCGGTAATCCGACAAAACATTGTCGCTCACGAGATAGGCCAGATCGGCGCCATAGCAAAAGGCATCAAGCGCGGCGTTACGTGTGTGCTGCCCCTCCGGACCGATAACGACAGCGGCAAGATTCACTTTTAGCCTGTCGGCAAGCCTGCGCCCCGCCCCCATGAGTTCCCAGGAAACCGGATGCACCTGGCCGCGCTCCAGCTCAACAAAGACCCAAACGTGTTTGTACGCCTTAAAGTGCTCCGGCAGTTCCTTTTTTGCTGCTGCGCGGCCGGCCGCCGCCGGCATGGCCGTTCTGGTGACATTGCTCATACTCAAAATTCCTCTCAAAGATAGGCGCGCCCGCGCCACAGGTCGCTTTTTAGCTTCGTTGACTGAAGATCACTTTTGGTCAGCAGGTGGCCGGTTGCTCTGCCCCGTCAGCTTGGTCCGACCGGCCGCACAACAAGACCCGTCGTCGCGATAGACGTCCGGTCCGGCCGGATTTGGAGAGGTCTTCCACACTGGCCCCTTGCGCGCCGGGTTCGACGAATGCGGCCGCGGTGATTCTGACCGGTCGCTTCCATGCCTGAGTTGGCGTGTCCGTTCGCTGCGCAATACCTGCGCCTCACTTTCGGCCCAGCGGCTCCACATTGACTGTGACGGCGAGGGCGATCCCCGCAACGCACCTGTCACGCAATCCATCCCGCGCCTCCAGCGCCGACAACCCGCATGCGCCGACCTTGGCCCTCTTCCTAACGTGCTGTCCGCCATGAGATGGATACAAATCTGAGCGGAATCGGGGGCCGATTTGATGGGGATGACGCTGTGCATACCCTCTCCAGGTGTAGCGCGAACGGGCGACTTATCCATTGACCACCATCTGACCGTCGATACGGAACTTCGATCGCGTCAAAGACCATTTCGAACGGACCTGCGCGATCGTAGGCCACGAGATGATGCCGCAGCGCTCGGCAGGCACTAAAAGCAGCATCATGGGTCTCCTTCAATCTCATCTCGGACCACTAGCATCTGTCGGCAGCGATGATCATACCGGCAGGACAACAGCAAGTGTCGTACCAGTTGCAAAAACCCTTGAAAGTCAGTCGAAAGTAATGGTTTGGGAGACACTTGAAATAGCCGCTGATACCGTGGACACGACCAGTCCAGACATGGGTCGGGAATACGACAGGCGCCGCTCGGGTCGTGGTTGCAGAGAGTTGACCCGGATAAGGACGAAGGCTGCACATCGGGTTGCCATGGCGCCCCGCCGGCAAACCTTGCTTGCAGTGGACCGCGAGATCACTTCAGCTCGCTCAACGGGACAAAGGCAGCGGCCTTCTTAGGGTCTGCGACGGCATCCTTCAAAACCTTGAACACTCGCTGGTCGATCGGTGACGATGCCACGAAATCGGCATAGGCCTGCTCCAGCATCGCCTTGCACCGAGCTCTGATTTCCGGCTCGGCGGCACCAGCAAATTGCTCTTTGGCAAGATACTGTCCCATGCGCTTTAAGATGTGAAGGCGCGCGACATTCACGATCTTAGGGTCGTAATCGACGCCTAGCAGCAAAAAAAAATCCTCTGCCGACGAGGCCTTGCTGAGCCGAACCAGGATACCGGCTGCCGGGGATGAGTTGATCATCGAAACTTCTCCTTCAGATTAGCTCTGGACGGTCAATGAGATGGGGTTGCGCCTGTTGACTGCTGCCGTCCTGCCTCGCACAGCTGATGCGCACGCCACAGCCCGACTCCGGAAAGCGGTGCTCTCAACTTCGCTGCCCAGATCGGCGGGTCCGCCGGTGACGAAGCCAGTCCCGATGAAGATCCGGGATCAATGGCCAAACCACGATCTAGGTTGACGCTCGTCAGGACGGTCGTCGGACCGGAAATCAGCCGCGCGAGAAGATGCCGATTGGCAGTCCGGGGACGGCTCGTCATTGGGTAGGAGATCACAGCATGTATGGCGGAACGGGAACTAAGATTTGGAGGTGAGATCGCGCCAGGGATCTGACGTGCGAAAGCTGGGCGCCGCTTGCGCCATCAGCGACATGGGACACTGTCCTTGCGGCGCGTCGGTTTGCGAAGGGTCGACGCAAACCTTGCTGGGCACGGCTTTTCACGCGGGCTGGGTTGCCAAGCATCCGCACACGTCGCGCCAGATCGCCGCCACGGTTTCGCGCTCGACTGGCAGCTTGTGCTCGATCGCATACTTGCGGACTTGCGACAGGATCTGCCTGGCTTGATCGTCGCTGGCGACGAGCTGCAGTTCATCGAGTAACGCGGTGATCGCCGCAAGTCCGGAATGCTTGCCGAACACAAAGCGGTTGCAGCGGCCAAGCAAAACGGGATCAAGCGATTGATAGGTGCGTCGATCCTTCAAAAGGCCAGCGACATGAATGCCGGATTCGTGCGTAAATACATGCTGTCCGACGATCGCCTTGTTCATAGGAATCGCACGTGCGGCCGCGGCTGCTACCACCGTGGCGACGTTCTCGAGCTCCCGGAGTATGATGCCGGTCTCGCGCCCGTAGAGCTGCTTGAGTGCGACCGCGATTTCCTCGAGCGGTGCATTTCCGGCCCGCTCGCCCAGCCCGATGACGGTCACTGAGGCGTGGCTCGCGCCAGCCCTGATGGCGGAGAGCGTGTTCGCGGTTGCGAGTCCTAAATCATCGTGACCGTGAAATTCGAGTTCGAGATCGGTTGTCGCACGCAAATTTCCGACCAGCGCGTAGGTCGCGTCGGGATCGAGCACACTGAGCGTATCTGCAATACGAAAACGACGCGCGCCCGCGGCTTCTGCAGTCGCCATCAGCCTGATGAGAAAATCAATGTCGGCGCGGGAGGAGTCCTCACCACCGACGGCGACCTCAAGTCCGCGCTCACAGGCATAGCCTACCACTCGCTTCACCCGTTCTAGCGCCAGGTCGCGATGACCACCTAGCTTGGCCGCGATCTGAACATCGGAGGTCGGGATCGAGATATTGATCATGGACACCTTTGCTTCGATCGCCGCGTCGACGTCAGATTCCCGCATCCGGCACCAGCCTATGGTGGTCAGCGGAAGATCTGCTTCGACAATGGCGCGGATGGCGGCGATCTCCTCGTTGCCCATCGCCGGCGTTCCCGCTTCGATCTCCGTGACTCCGGCCCGCGCCAGCGCCTGCGCGATCGCCAGCTTTTCCTCTGTGGTGAACGCAACGCCAGGTGCCTGCTCGCCGTCGCGCAATGTCGTGTCGTTGAGCACGGTAGGCTTGGCGCGCACCTGGTCGGACCAGGACGATTTGGCGGCGGTGCTGGCGGCAATCACGCGAGAGCTCCTCATTGTTTGACCTACCTACGCTTCAGCAACCAGCATGCCAGCCTGCCATCCCGTCCAACCCATTGACGAATGACCCCTTCCGTCCTCGACCTTCTTGAGCAAATGAATTGTCGCAAATGCGACAGGTCATGAAGCGGACGCCTTGCCTGTTGCTACGCCGAGTTCGAACGTTAGCAATTGCGGCTCGCCAGGATGTGAGAATTGTCGCGGTCCACTTGGGCCCGCCGCCGCCTTGGACACATGGTCACTCGCTCACATCGAAGCGGCGTCGGCCGCGCCCTCAACCTCCCGCGCGACTTACCAAATCCGGCGAGTCTTTCTCGGATGACGGGGCGATAGCGGACGCTCCTGGCAGTTCAGATGGACAGTCTCCGGCAACGACCGGCCGAGCCGCCCGGAACAGAAGATCGCGCCGGCGCTCGGCCATCCGGCTCTCACCGCTTTCTTCGCCGAAGCACAGGTTGAAGTCGTCACATTGCTTGCACACAGGTGTTGTGCACATCACGAGCCCTTCATTCTCGCAAAGCATGCGGTAGAAGAAACGCTTCCAGCGCATATTGTTGACATTGCGCGCGGCGAGCGGCGCGAAATGGCGGCTCAGCAGCCGAGAGAGTTCGCCACGATTGCGCAAGCCGAGCGCTTCCCACAGGTGGTCTGGCTCAATGGCACGGCGCGCGATCATCGCAGCCAGCCAGCGGCCGATATCCCCTTCCGTCGAGCGTTGCTCGAGCAAGAGATCGCGCAAAATTGCGATCTCGTCGTCCTCTTCGCACTCGAAATCCGAGAGCTGCTCCGCGAGCTTGATCTCAAGCGAGGGAAAGTACTGCTCCAGCAAGGCCACCAGTTCAAGGCCGGACAGGCCAGCCTTCTCGGGAAGAGAGCCACCATCCATTGTGGCAGCCGCCAGGATAGACGCCAGGACATGGCGATCGAGATCGCTGTCAATGGTAATATCGGCATCTGTAGGAGGCACACCGGTGAGCATGCGATAGGTTGCAATTCCCCTGTGCATCTGGCTGTTGATATCAACGGCACAAGCAGCCGGCGACGGAAGGAAGTGCGCTTCGAACATAATTTTGCGGGTTTCCACAATGGTCAGGTTTGCGTGCCGCATCCTGGTTTTGATCAGGGTCGATCGTCAGAATGCCGGCCTCCCGGGATGGGCGGTGAGGGAGACCGGCATCCGTCGCGCGCCTTTACAAGGCCGCGACTCGCGACCTTTACGAGGCCGCGAGTTCGGCGGCGGTCTTGCCGATGATGGATTCATCCACGGGCTTCATGATGCCATGCTCCATCAGCATGTCCTCGAGCTCGTCCATGGAGATTGGGGTCGGGATGATGCCTTTGCCGCCATTGTTATGAACCTTGGTCGCAAGATTGCGATAGTGATCGGCCTGCTTGGAATCGGGTGCATATTCAAGCACCGTCATGCGGCGTAACTCGGCATGCTGCACCACGTTGTCGCGTGGCACGAAGTAGATCAGCTGAGTGCCTAGCTTCTTGGCCAACGCTTCCGCCAGTTCCAGCTCCTTGTCGGTCTGCCGCTCGTTGCAGATCAGACCGCCCAGCCGCACGCCGCCAGAGTTCGCGTATTTCAGGATGCCCTTGGAAATGTTGTTCGCAGCATACATCGCCATCATCTCACCGGACATCACGATATAGATTTCCTGCGCCTTGTTCTCGCGGATTGGCATCGCAAAACCACCGCAAACGACGTCGCCGAGCACGTCGTATGAGACATAGTCAATGTTCTCGTAGGCTCCGTTCTCCTCCAGGAAATTGATCGAGGTGATGACGCCGCGGCCGGCGCAGCCGACACCCGGCTCAGGACCACCGGACTCCACGCAGCGAATGTCCTTGTAGCCGACCTTCATTACGTCCTCGAGCTCGAGGTCCTCAACGCTGCCGGCGCTCGCTGCAAGGCTCAAAATCGTGTCTTGCGCCTTGGCGTGCAGAATCAAGCGGGTCGAGTCCGCTTTCGGATCGCACCCTACAATCAGAATTTTCTGACCCATCTCGGCCAGCGCCGCCAGCGTGTTCTGCGAAGTGGTCGACTTGCCGATGCCGCCCTTCCCGTAGAACGCGATTTGTCTCAGTGAAGACATGTTGCTCTCCATCAACCGATTTGCCAAAAGTTGCGCGCTTCTTGCGCGCGAGCTTGTTTCTCTCTCAGAAACGGGGGCACACGGGTTCGAGGGAAGGAGCGCATCGCTCGTGTTACGCGTCGGCGTGCACTCAGCCCTCACTCAGTGTTGCTGTCGCTTATTAGCAACCGCCGTGCCAACGCTTGACCGCGCTCCTTAAGCTTCTGATTACGTTTCTAAAAAACACCAGCCGGTGAGTGAGGCCTTGGCTATTTTGGATCTGACAGGATCTGCGCGACTGTCAGAAAACTAACAACGACCACAACAATCTACGCGAAAAGCCGATTTGGCGAGACCTGTTCCGATGCCTTCTGGTGTGGAACGGCACTTTGTCCTCTTCTCGCAAGCCGGGCGATCCTAGGACAGTGAATATGCCGGTCGGGCTCGAAACCTGGCGGACCAGCCGCGAGTGTTGCAAATACGGTACGGCGCTTGATGCGCTGACATTGGAGATGATCGGCAAGAAATTCGAATGGGCTCCCGAAAGCAGCCGCGCCATGCCAATCGTTCAGCTCAGCGCGCCTACATAGGTATGTCGTGGCGACAATCATCTTTTATCAGAAGCCCGGCTGCGCCACTAACGCGCGTCAGATTCAAGCTGAAGTCCGACGTGATCGCCCGAGACATCTTGAAAGATTCATGGGATGCGGAGAAATTGCGCGGCTTCTTCGGCAATGTGCCGGTCAAAGCCTGGTTCAACCGAGCTGCCCCCCGTATCAAGTCAGGCGAAGTCAATCCGATACTATCGACCCGGCAAGCGCGCTCGCATTGATGATAGTCGATCCGCTCCTGATACGACGACCGCTGATCGACGTAGACGGGGCACGATGTGCCGGACTCGATCATGAGCCCGTGCTGTCCCTGCTTGGCGGCAACACGCAAGATGATCTCGGCGGATGCTTGCACGAAGCAAACCGTACGCGTTGTCCGCAGACGTGAGAAACGGGCGGAGGGTACCCACCGCTATCAAGCGAGGCAGAGATGCCGTTTCCCACTTCCGGCTTCCTTCACCGGTAGTAAGCGACGGGACCTTCCCTGAGACGCTCGCACGAGTGACTGCTCCGTAAGGGGCATCGCCTCTATTGCGCTAGAATGCCGCGCTTCTCGCCTGTGTAGTGTGTGAGAGGCCGCCGCAGTTGCCGCCTTTATCGCGCATGACCTCCGCGGCACGGATTGGATCACAGCACCAAGGCGAGAAGCGGTTTCTTGAAGACATTCTGCTCTATTCAATTGAATAACGATCAGAACAGATCACAACGCTTCGCGGCCGTGATCCTTATGCAACTTAGCGGCATAATTGCGCTATGGCCGCTCCCATTTGATCGGTATCAAATCCTCCGCCATTCCCCAGTGTCACAGAGATCTCGCGCGGCTCTTCGCGCCGATTTTGGAATGGAGAATTCGATGAGAACAAGGACAGTTCTGACGAGGGCATCGCTCCTCGCGCTCGCGACCTCGTTGGCCAGCATCTCGGTACAGGCTGCGGATCTGGGTCGGACGCCGGTCTACTATAAAGCGCCTCCGATCGAACCCTTCAATCCATGGATGATCCGCCTGCGCGTGCTTGGCGTTTTGCCGGATACCGCAGGCAGCTCGGTCAGCATCGCCGGGGCCCCCTCGCTGTCCTCACCAAGTTCTGGCCTTTCGATCAGCGATCAAGCCGTACCCGAGCTCGACATCACCTATTTCTTCACAAAAAACGTTGCCGCCGAACTCATTCTCGGCGTGACCAGCCATCACATCAGCGGCAATGGCGCGCTCACTGGCCTCGATATCGGCAAAGCCTGGCTGTTGCCGCCAACACTGACCCTGCAATATCACTTCACCGAATTCGGCGCGCTCAAACCCTATATCGGTGCGGGCATCAACTACACCGCATTCTTCAACCAATCGGCAGCCAATACGTCGCCCGCCGGTCTTGCGGTGACGGATTTGCACATCAGCAACCAATTCGGCGCGGCGGTCCAATTCGGCTTCGATTACATGCTTGATCGTCACTGGGGCCTCAACTTTGACGTGAAGAAGCTGTGGCTGCGGCCGGAGTACTCCGCGACCGTAAACAATGCGATTGCCGTCACCGGGCGCGCCAATATCGATCCATGGCTCGTCAGCGGCGGCGTCACTTACAGGTTCTGACGCTAGAACAGGAGCAGAATGGGGAATCCGTTTGATCATTCCGGACGTACGAGCTCATCGAGCGCGTCCCCTAACCTCACCGCTGTGCAAGCAGGGAGCGAGATGACGCGTCAAGGACGCGTCATCTCACGAGAAGCGGGGAGCCATTCGCAGCATTGCTCTCGCTGTAAGCTACGGATCGCGCGGCATGGAGTGACGGTACACAAACAGATCGACCCAGCATGTGTTCATATTCTTGTTCGCGTTGCAAAAGGCGCCATTTGCCGATCGGCCCGGAGAAAAAAGGCAACACCCGCGCCGAGGTCAATGACCTGCTGTTCGCAGACCCAGAGCGTGAGGCCTCCGCTCAACCTCAGACGATCCTAGCTCCGGGCGGCCAGCTCATGGACTGACAAGCCGTCCATGCTTGCTAGCCCGGGCACGTGGCCGCTGGGCGAAGCCTCTAGCTTCGCTTTAGCACCATCACAAGGCGGTCGACACGTTTGCCCTGCTTGAGGTGGGAGTTTACGATTTCGTCAACGTCCTCAGGCGTGGTCGCGCGATACCACACTCCATCGGGATAGACTACCATCAAGGGACCAGCGTTACAAAAGCCAAGGCAGCCTGCCATCGTGAAGCCAATATCGTTGAGGCCTTGCGCTTCGACCGCCTTGCTCATTCGATCCCACAGGGCTTGCGCGCCAAAGGCGCCACAGCTGCCGTGCGGATGAGTTGGCGGACGCTGCATGTTGCAGGCAAAGACATGATGCCTATAAAGTTGAGGAAGTTCGAATTCGGCTTCTGAGTTCATGCGCCTGTCCTGTGATCAATGGGCTTCATCTGAAAAGATGACAAGGTGCGAGCACGTCGCTCCCACAATCTCTTACGATTAAACGCTGCATCGAAGACTTTGATGCTACTGATTCCCACTCGCGCTTGCCAATGCTGGCGAAATGAGCGGGTGCCATAGTGGTTGTCATCGCTGAAGATCAGCGATAGACACCTTCGCGTCCGGATCAGCCTCTTTGATCAATTCCAACCTCTTCTGCCATCATCGCGACCTTTTTACTCCCGCATCACTTGCTCATCATTCAACTTCTCCAAAGCAAGTTGCACACCAGATGCGTAACGTTCGTTTGTCCAACGATCCCTTCCTTTTCGCGGCGCGACTCACAATTATTGCGCAGGTTGCGACAACGTCGTTCGCTTCTGTTTCGGACACGACAAAACTCGCATAGCATTTGACCTCCCGCCTCGGCCTGCTGCTGTGTTCCGTCGCTGCCGATCTATCGTTTGCTCAACAGATAGCGCCTGTCGCAAGAGCCCAACGAGACAGCGATGATTGCTGAGCCACCTTTGAGGCTGCAGACCAAGCCGGCCGCAATCCCGATTGGCAGGAACGTTAAACCGGCAACGCAGCGGCCCGCAGGCTTCCCACGATACACGTCAAGACGCGCTTGCAGCGGCAAATTTGCGACGAACAACGAGCACCTGCTCACATGCATTTGCTCCTAACGGGTCCTAGCTGACATCCGCTAAGGGCCTCGCACGAACGGAGTGGCATGGCAGTTGCAGCGCAGGCAATAACGCCAGCTGCGTCCGCCGGCCAAAGAGTTTTGACACAGGATCGTCATTCCTCCTCCCCAAACGGTCCTGTCAGTCTGGGCCCCACATTCTCCCAGCCCAGACGATGCCCTCGGCGAACTTCCAGCCGCCGGGGGCATTTCCCTCTCCAACATATCGCCTGCAGTAGGAAGCATGTCCTGCCTGCCCGCTCGATTTGGCGAGCTAGTGCAAGGGCAGCTTCTTGGTGCGACGGAGGTCGCGGAGTGGCAGGGCCGCAATCCGCGCAAGGTGCCCGTTTTGTCTCACAAATCAACAGCCGTGACACGCATCTGCCAACGCTCACGAGTACGACGGCTTCATCCGACGGCAAGGCGCCTCAAGCAGCTTGAGCATAACAAAGCGATAGGCCCGTTAGTCCGGATGGATCGTGATATCCATGGTTTCGTCGCTGTCCGCGAACGGGTCGGCAGACCGATCGTCCTCCAGCAGCCTGACGCCGCACAGGCAGACGTCACCTTCGATCACGGCGAGCGGTACCGGCTCAAGCGATTGTCCATCGCAGGGGCCGTCGATGCACATCCCAGTGTCGATCTCGAATCTTGCGCCGTGCCGGCCGCATCTGAGAAAGGAACGGTCTGACGAGAAAAACGCACCGGTGCCGATGTTAAGCCAGACGCTCTCATGCGGACAACGATTGACGTAACCAAAATAGTCGTTGCCGAAGGTGCGCACCACAATAATTGGAAACGGGCGGCTCTCGCCCCTATCATCGATCCGCGACAGGCTGAAGCCCATGGCCCCACTCCGCTCGAGGGCATCGGCCGGGCAGACGGCAAAAACCTCGGTCTTATCGCTCATCAGGTCGCCGATTATCGGTTCGCTCATCCCGGCCTCGCAGTTTCCTGCTTGAAGGCTTCGATCGCAGTCCGGCTCAGCCGAAAAATCCCGCGGCCACGAGCGAGCGGCCGATAAGCCGAGCTGGCACGGGCGTTCAGGACATCAAACCATTGGATCGGCGTGAGCTTCGCCGGACGCTCACTGATCTGGATCACCCTCCCGTCCGGACCGAAGCGGACGTGGATGATGACTTCTTGCGAGCTCATACCGATCACCTGTTTTGGCAACTCTAAGGATCCCGACCGTACACCGACGATCTCGACTCGGGCACCTTGGCGCGTGGGGGCTCAAGCCGCGCCTTAGACGCCGCGCCTTTTGTACTATCGAGCAGGTATTCTTCACCCGCTTGGAGCATTTCTCGCGCGGACTTAACACGAGTGCGTGCCTCCAACCGCACGGCGTGCTCCCGCATTTGTGTGGATCACGATCCGCACCAGGCAACGCTGCCACAAGCGACGTATGCTCAATCCGTCCTTGTAGCTCGATCCAATCGCCTCGGTGTAATCCTCCAAAAGCAGCAGCTGATGGCGCTGCGCGACCGCACGCAGTTCCGACCACGGCGCGGGATGACCGTTAGGATTGCCGGCGACAATCGCCCGCGTGTTGGCCGTGATGCGCTCTTTGGCCTTCGCTGGGACTAATGCTCCCGACCAATAATCGACATCTGCAAATACCACTCGTGCGCCCGCGAGACTGGTGGCATGCGCGGTTTCGCGAAAGGAGTAGGGCGAGGCGAAAACCTCCTGCCCCGGGCCGATGCCGAGCGCCTTCAGCGCAAGCAGGAGCCCGATGGTACCACTCGAGACCGCATCAGCATATTTGCGACCAAGATAGGCGGCGAAAGCGTGCTCAAACGCCTCAGTGATCCGCCCGTTGGAAATTTGCGGCGAACACAGCAGCGTCTCCACGGCAGAGAGCTCAGAGAAGGTGATATCGGAATCGAACAGTGGAATGAATGATGTATTCTCCTCCACAGTGTGCGCACCATCAAGCCGATACTCTGCTAGTTCAGTGCTCACCGCCGCACATTCCTTTTGGCCATACGATGCCGGTCGCCCGCGTCGGATCGGCCGTAATCTGCACGCAGTGATCTGATCCATCGATCAGATGAAGGTCGAAACGCGGAAACTGCCGGAACGGCTGATCCGCCACATCCGACGCATCACAGCGCACCCAAGCAAGCTGTGGAAAGCGGTGCCGCAGCTCGACAAACGGACCCATCTCGGCGCGATCGGCTGCAAGCAGCCGCTCGATTTCGATCAATTCCTCCGCGGTGAGCGCCATCGTGGCTCCTCTATGACTCGTCAAAGGCGCGGCGTCATTGCCAGAACAGACGCTCCGGATCCGCATTCAATTCGTCGATTGCAGAAGTCAACCGATGGTAAAGGCTGTAAAATTCCCAGGTTCCTCGCGCGTGGTTCTTGCGAAACAGCTTCCAGATCCCGCTCACGGCATCATAATGAATCAGTGCGACATCGATGAGAGCGCCATCCTTGTCGATGTTGCGCGAGCAACAGGGGCTCTCGACGAGGTAGCCGCCCCTCACCGGCGTCACGTTCGGCGAGACGTAGAGATAACGCTTGCGCGAGCTCAAGCCGCGCTCGATCCGTTTGCGATCGAGTTCGTTGGGGTGAGGCACCAGCCCGGCCTTTACCGTTCTCATCAGCGCGGCATTCATCGCGAAGCCTCCATTCAAAGCACTGTGATTTCTTCTTCAAGACAGCCGATGAGCATCTGCTCACCAAAATCGACAATATAGATCGGCACGTTCGCTTCGGTATGGATCGCGACGTTGATGATCTCGCCGGTCGCTCCGGCCGCGAGCAAGACTCCCTCGGGCTCCATGTCGGGATATGAGTGGTCGTTGATGAGGTCGACTGCGGTTTTGACCCGCTGGCCCCGCTGATATTTCGGAACGCCGGGCTGAGTCATGACTCCTCCGGGAATGGCAGATCATCGATCTCCTCGCACGTGTCCACCGGCTCTAGCTCCTTGCGCTTCATGCCAACGCGGTAGCCGCTTTCCAAAAACTCAACGCCGTAGATGTAGAATTGCTGCAGGAACGTGCCGATCGAGACGACATAACCGACCTCCCCCTTCTTGACTAAGACGTCGCCAATCTCCTTGCCGCGATAGGTGCCATCATTGCGGATGGTGCGATTGGCTCGCAGCTTTTGGCCAAAGCTGAAGACGGGCGGGTCGCTGAGCTCGACGACGTCGCTGTCGCGAACAATGCTGTTCATGTACCGCTCCTCATGCATCGCTCCCTCTAGAGATGTAGGAAGCTGCCTCGCCCACGGCAGGCGAGATCCTGCATCACTTCATACTCGCGCGGCGTGGTCAGTCTCATCGACGACAGCAGCGCTGGGTAGGAAGGCCGCTCTCGGAATCGCGAAACGCCTTGGACCGCCGCGCAGAATGAAATGCCCGCCAGGGCCGTGCTGCCGACCAGCAACAGCACGATCGCAGGGCAAGCCAGCGCAGTCGTCGTCCGTGATGGAGGACCGAACGTCGGCGTCCGCGCCGCCGCCAACGCGCAGCACGAAGCTTGCGACGTTTTCAGCACCCGCTCTTGGCGTGCCGTTCATGGGGTTCACACTTTAGACTGGCGCCTGGTAGCGAGGAAAGGACGTGTCAACCACACAGGTATTGTCGACCGGACAGGCGGCGACACATTGCGGCTCGTCGAAATAGCCAACACATTCAGTGCATTTCGCCGCTTCAATGACAAAGCTGCCCCCCTTCTCCGAGATAGCAACGTTCGGGCATAAGGGTTCGCAGGCTGAACAGCTCGTACACTGCGAGGCGATGATCTTGAATGGCATATATCCCCCTTAGCCTGCGGAGATCAGAGATCCTTGCGGGATCGCGGCGTCGCCGCGCTGCGCGTGCTGGATCTCCCCGCGTTTCACCTTATCCAGATAGGATCTGAACCAGGCGATCGCCGACTTCTCAATGAACTCATGGGCATATTGATCGACCGGCTCGATCCCTGCCTTGATCAGATTGCTTTTCGGGCAGCCGCCTATCTTGGAGACGAAGACCGCATGGCAGTCATGGATGCCACGCATGATGGCGGAAAGCCTGTCCTCCTCGCCATAACCGCCCTGGCAGTAAACGTCCACGCGGCGGTGGCCGACGAATTTGGCGCCGGATGTAGAAAGTTCGTAGACCTGGAATTCCTTTGCATGCCCAAAGTGCTCGTTGATCACCCCCGAGCCCTTGGTTGCGACGGCCACTAGAAGAGTGATCGCGCTCATCTCCCCGGCAAATTCCGCAAGCTCCTTTTGGGCGACCGCGACTCTGGCGGCACGCTCATGCTCTACCCTGCCCTGATATGCCTTGCGCATCTCTAGGTCATATTCGACGTCCATTTTCATGACCTGATCGGTGGTGAACTCTGCGCTGCGGTCCTGCCCGAGCAGACCGACCGCATCGGCCCGGCACTGGCGACAATGGCGCATAATTTTTATCTCTCCTTCACAAGCATCTTGCAGCGCCTTCAATTCTTGCGCCGTCGGTCCGCGCTGACCGTTGAGGCCAAATACTGTGCCGTGTTCGGGCGCGGAGATCAGCGGCATGATATTGTGAAGGAAGGCACCGCGCGACTTCACCGCCTTGTTGACCTCGATCAGGTGGTCGTCGTTGATGTTTGGGATCATCACCGAGTTGACCTTGCACAGGATACCTCGTTCGCTAAGCATCTCGAGACCTTGCAGTTGGCGATCGGTGAGTATTCTTGCCGCGTCAATACCCGTGTATCGCTTGTGGTTGAAGAAGATCCACGGATAAATCTTGGCTCCGATTTCGGGATCAACCATGTTGATGGTGATGGTGACGTGGTCAACCTTGGACTTGACGATGGTATCAACATAGTCCGGCAGTGCGAGTCCGTTCGTTGACAGACACAGTTTGATTTCGGGAGCGGCCTTGGCGACCAGCTCGAACGTCTTGAACGTCTTTGCTGGATTGGCCAGAGCATCGCCCGGTCCAGCGATGCCAAGCACCGTCATCTGCGGAATGCTGGTCGCGACCGCGAGCACTTTTCTGACCGCCTGCTCAGGCGTGAGCTTCTCGCTCACCACACCCGGACGCGATTCATTGGCGCAGTCGTATTTTCGGTTGCAGTAATTGCACTGGAGGTTGCAGGCAGGCGCGACCGCGACATGCATACGGGCGTAATGATGATGCGCTTCTTCGCTGTAGCAGGGATGGTTCTTGACCTTTTCCCAGATTTCGGTCGGCAGATCGCCTTGGCCTGCGTGCGAGCCGCAGCTCGCCTGTCCGGTCTTGGCCGAAGCGCGGCAGCGCTTATGCTCGGGGGCGGGCTGCATCATCTTGCCGCTATCCACTGCAGCTTTGACATACTTTCCGCGTTCATTTTCATTTTTCCCTGCTGGCATCATCGCCCCCCCAGGACGATCCGTGAGCGAGCCTCAAGAAGCTGGATAGCAACTTGCATGCCATGGCGCAGACGATGAAATTGCAGCCATACGCCAAGGAGTTAGCGGAAACCATCGTCGCTGGCGCACGAAAGAAGAGCAATGATGCGCTTGTTGACGATGCGACAGATACGTCGTCATTCTCACGCAGAGCTCCACGGCTTGCGCATGCTCGCGCTAAGCTCGCCGGAACCGGCTCCATCTGAACGGGTTTTCTCGCGTTGCGGCTCCCACGATACGAGCTGGGGGATCCGGGCTTCATAAGGCCACTAATGGGTGAGCAGTATCTCAACCGTGCAAGGGAACCCAATCGCAAGCGGTGTCAGGCGTTGCTCGAGTAGAAAGCGGAGCTCGTTGCGAGAGAGCGCGTCCCCATCAACGATGGCATAGTGGGTGCTGGCCGAGCGCTTGATGATCTACCGCCGCATAGCTACGCAACAGCTGTTCGTTGAAGCGACAGCCGATCAAGAGAAAGGTCTGTTCGCCTTTCCTTGATGGATGTCCGGAACTGGCGTCTGAATGTCGATTTCGGTCAACGCCTGACGTAGTCCGCGTCGGAGATAAGGAAGGTGTTGGCCGGCTGCACGCTGCCATGCGACTTGTACAGCACCCCCGTCGCCCAGCTGACGGCCACGGCACTGCCGACCTCTCGGCCAAGCGAATCGTAAAGGCGATACCAGCGATTTTCGCCAATGCCGACGCGGGTGATACCCTGCACTTCGACCCATCCATCGCGCTTATCCAGCGCCGGGCGCATGGCGGCATCATACCAGATGTCGACTATGACTCGCAGCGACAGGGACGCAAGATGATGGCGCGACCGCGTCGGCTGAACTGGCCGAGCGAAAGCCCGCGCCATCAATGCCGTCACGGCGGACCGATCTTTGCTGATCTCGACTTGTCGCGCCGACGCCAACGCATTGCCCCTAGCCGGCCGCGGCAGCGGAACCTCGCTCGAAGAAGCCGGGCAACGCCTCTGGCGTGGTCGACATATCGGATCTGCACAATTCGGCGAGGCCAGGACCGAGATGGGGAACAATGCTCGCGGCCCTCGTCCACGAGCGTGGCTTTTGCATCGGCCGCATCGACAAAGTCGATCTTCGGGGGCGCCTTCAGGGATCGTCCCCGTTCTCGCCCCGTTTTTTAGCGTTGATTGTGATCGGTAGCCGTGTGTCGCTCGCCATCTCGGGCAAATCGAGCACCCAGCCATTAGCTACTTTGATCCAGCCGCCCCATAGCGTCTCGTGCTCGGATTCCACGATTGGCTCTTCGAGATCCTTTTTTGGCACGTATATCGACAGGCCCGCGTCCGGAGACCGGCGGATCATGATTTTCACGTGGTCAACTCCTTGGCTGTGACGCAGGAGGTGGCGCGCAGGCGAGCCACGATGTCGGACACTGCGCACACGACCTCATCGACCTCCGCGAACGAGGTTTCACGTGACAGAGAAAAGCGCACCGCGCCGCGCATCCGCCACGCCGGCACCTGCATGGCACGCAGAACATGCGAAGGCTGCATTGAGCCGGAGTTGCAGGCTGATCCGAGCGACACGGCAATACCGGCCCGATTGAGATGGTGGGCGATGGCTTCGCCTTCGAGATGATCGAAGGCAATAGTGGCCGTGTTCGCTAACCGATTGCTGATATCGCCGAGCGCAACGCACTCGCCATTGTGCAAAATTCCCTGCTCTAGGCGGTCGCGCAACGCGCCAATGCGAACGCGCTCCGGTTCGAGCCGCTCCGCCGCGAGCTCGGCAGCCTTTCCCAGGCCGACGATGCCGGGAATATTCTCAGTCCCGCCGCGGCGTCCTCGTTCCTGTGATCCGCCACAGATCAGCGGCCGGAATTTTGTCCCTTTGCGCAAATATAGCGCGCCGATTCCCTTGGGGCCGTGCAGTTTGTGCGCGGATAGCGACAGCATGTCGATCGCACTGTCCTTTAGGTTTACGCGCACCTTACCGATGGACTGGACTGCATCGGTGTGAAACAGCGCGCCCGCCTCACGGGTCAACCCGGCCAGAAACTCTACAGGGAATATCGTTCCGGTCTCGTTGTTGGCCCACATAACCGAGGCGATCGCTGTGCGTGGCCCGAGCGCGCAGCGAAACGCCTCGATATCGAGCCGGCCGCGGGAATCTACGGGTACGATGTGCGTCTTGACTCCTCTTGCCGCCAATTGCTTGGTTAACGCAAGAACGGCGGAGTGCTCTACCGAGGTGGTGACAATCTCGTCTCGGTCTTCCTGCGTCGCAAGCGCAGAGAGGATCGCGGCATTATTCGCCTCGGTCCCTCCCGAAGTGAAAACGATTTCTTGATCGTATGCGTTCCCTAACAGGCCCCGCAAGCTATGCCGGGCCTGCCTCACAGCGACCGCGACCTCGTCGCCAAAGGCATGCGTCGACGAGGCATTGCCGAATTGCTCGGTGAAGAACGGCAACATGGCTTGTACAACGGATGGATCGGTCCGGGTCGTTGCATTGTTATCGAGGTAGATCGGCATTCTATTCCTCGCTCATCCATTGCCTCGCCTGCAGCAGCAACGGGGACCAGATTCAATTCGCCGAATTGATCAACCAGCCGCGCCTGAATGCCTTCCAGCGTCACCCGCGAAGTCTACAAACCGTGCAGGCACCGGTCAGCGTGACCATGATCCTGCTGCTGCCATCGATGCCTATCAGCTGACAGTCGCCATCATCGCGTGGCAGATTGGGGCGTATCTCTTCGAGAGCCCCGCGAATGCGACGCTTTAGGTCTGTCGCAGTGGACGACGATTGCCTCAGTTGTTCGGCCGGCATGCTTCGATATGTCCTCTTCATCAGCTGAACGATTTTTTTCATCAGCTGAACGATTTTCCGCAGGAGCAGTTCGCGGTGGCGTTCGGGTTGTGAAAGGTAAAGCCAGAACTCTCCAGTGCCATCACGAAATCGATGGTCGTGCCGACCAGATGCTCACGGCTCTTGTTATCGACGAACACCTTCAACCCGTCGCATTCGATCACGGTGTCGTCAGGCTTCGGTTCCTCGGCCAGGCCCATCTTGTATTTAAATCCATTGCAGCCGCCTGCTTCGATCATGACGCGCAGACCGCCGGTCGGGTGCGCCGACGATGAAATCGCGCTCTTGATTGCATTCACTGCGCTGTCCGTCAGGTTGATCACGGCTTTCCCTCATCAGCTTGGATCTAGCTGTTAAGGGCAAGTCACGTGCCAGCGCGCAGGCGCTTGATGATGCGCACTTTTTCGGACCGCGCCTGTTGACTTTGGAACCGGTGTTGGGTTCCTGACACGACTAGGCGCGGCCCCCTGACGCGTTTTCTTTCTAAGCTACGCGCGGGCAGCTACGCATGCAACGGCAAGCAATTTGCATCGCATCTGGCACCGGCCAAGGCGTCGGTGAAGAGCTTAGATCGAGGACGAATTTAATGACTGCAATCGAGAACACCGCACTCGGCAGATTTGAGAAGGAGGGCCGCCTGCTCAACGCCGTACTCAAAGGCGCGACTACCAAGCCGGGCCGGTTCGGCTTTCGTGGCGACGTCGCACTGAAGTTCCAGACTCAGGTCGCCGACGAGAAGCGACCGCCGGACTATTCGATCGAGCAGGTTCTGACGATCGCGCAGGACGGAGAACGCACTATTCCGGTGCTGGCCGGCTACCTACACTCCTTCGCGTATCTTGCTGACGTCGCGACCGTCCTTGACGGCGCCTTAAGCCCAACCGGCAGCTACTTCATGTTTTGCAACAACATCGATTTGCTGGCGAAATATCGAATCAAGTTCGGTGATATCAACTTTCACGTCTTGCCCTGCGATGAATCGACCGTTTGGAAGGAGATGATGGAGCTGGTCGGGCTCAACAAGGACGACATCAAGAAGCTCGATCCGGGCGGCAAGCTTGATTACCTCCTCGATGCCGCAAAGGATCTCGATCTGTCCTATGAGGAGATCTCTTACGACGGCGGGCTAAAGAGGATGGAGCCGGTGAAAAACCGCAACGAGAACCGCCCGGTCTGAGGCGGTCTTCAGTTGTTTGGCGATGCATCGTCTTCGACAAGACGCACGCCGAGGACACAGATATCACCATCCAGAACTGCCAACGCGATCGGCGTGAGCGCTCTACCCTGACATGGACCTTCGACGCACCGCCCGGTGCCGAGTTCGAAGGTCGAACCGTGCTTGCCGCACATCAGCCGGATGCCGCAAGGATCCAGGAATTGGTTCTGCTCCCAATCCAATTTGACGCTGTTGTGCGGGCATTTATTGACATAGCCAAGCACTTTTTTGCCCCAGCGCACCACAATGATGGACCACGGCCGGTGATTGCCGTCATCTTCAACGACCATAAGATGGAATCCCATGGCTTGGCGGCTCGGAATGTCGTTAAAGCCGCAAATTGCATAGATGGGATTTGGCTGCATTCATGCTCGCTTATTGCAAGGCGCTTTTCATTGCGTTGTGCAATCAACGTGCAAGAAGTGTGCAAGTGCCTGAGCGGATCGTGTCTGTGGTAATCCAATGCGCAAGCTTATTGCAGCTCACCCCATTACCAACGCACAATTAGGCCAGTTCGTTCGACGATTGGGCCGTGCTGCCCTTCCATGAAGCCCGCCCAGCTACAGCTTTCGGCTTCAAGCATTCTGCACGATTTGCCGGATAGCTACATGCGGTGGCTGGTCGTTGCTGCTCGTTGATGGCCACGGCCGTGGCAACCCCGTTAGGGCCCCTCGGATCGCCTATCCCCCGCGAGCATCGTAAGAGCCTCGGAGAGGGGCTAGACGGTCGTTTCGGCCGCCGGGGCGACGCTGCGAGCGTCGCCCCCTTGAAGTAAGACCATTGCGTCCGCTATAGAACGGTCGAAAGCCCATCATTTCAGGCCCGGTGCTGCTATGCAGCCAATTTACTCGAGGGGCATTCGCCTAAGAGCGCGCTCCAGGTAAATTGAAGCGCCGTCGTCCGAGGAATCCGAGTCGTAGCTTCTCTGAGGACCGACATCACTGCCCCCAGCTTTGGAAAGATACTTCGTAGGCTTGTCTACACGCTGCCACTTGTCATTCTCGTTCTTCGTCCACACTTCGGGATTTTGGTGAGGATCAAGCACCCAGTGGTTACGGCCCACGTGAACAAAACCCATGTCCGCAAGGCGGGGTTCCATGCCTGGTAAGGCCGGCCTCGACATGATCAGCGGATGGTCGCCGTCCTCTCGCAGTAGATGTTCTAGCAAGATGTCGCCAGCGTTCTCGACAAGCGGATGAGTTACCCTAAGATCTACCACGGACGTGATATCGTTCCGCCCAAACTGTTGTTGAAATTGGTCTCCTTTGATCCGAACCGGGCCTCCTGCTCTTAATAGCCCGACAATTTCGTCGCCCAACCGGTAGCTGTAAAATCGTGCTGGCTTATTTGGATCGTCGTAGGTGTAGGCGTAACTTCCAGCAACGGTTGCTGCGCGCTCAGCCTTCTCGGAGACGAAATCTGAGTATTCCTGTGGGTTCTCGGCGATCTGCATGATATCGCTGCGCAAGAACCTCTCGACTCCTCTCCTGAAGGTTTCGCGGTCGGGGATCTCTCTAATGGGCGGTTCGGAAACGAGAGAGTATGACGCCGCTGGTTCGGATGACGACCCACTTGGTTCCATCCCTGCAACTGTTTCCGCAAATCGGGGACTATCTCCCGCTTCTGACGAATCGTCATTACCGGTTGTGAACTGGCTGGATGAGCCAACGATTCTGCCATACATCAGACCGCTCTCCTATGAGAAAAGTTGCACGCAATCGAGCTCGCCCACGCGCGGCTCTGCCTGCGAGGATAGAATTCCTAGCTGACCACAACCTGACCAAAGCACTCAGCGTTTACACGTGGCTACCCCGCGCAGTCTGCGCGTAGCTGCGACTAGCCGCGATCTGTGGGTGGAATCGCACGTAATATCGGCGGCTACGATCCGTCGAAGAAACCGATGCTTATGATAATGACTTGCACGTTCCTATTAGCAGATGGGTTACCCCGCCCGACCACGTACATCGACCCATGAACCCGCAACGAGAATTAGAGACCTGCGTGCCAATTGTTCCGCGTCCTGATTTTGCGATGTGCGCTCGATGCCCATGTGCTCTATTGCAACGGCCTGTACTGGGCAGCGAAATGTCGTCCCCGCTGGGCGTGTGCAAAAGACCAACTAAGGTGTTCCCGGCGCATCCCGTCCCTGTAGAATCGACCATCTAGGCAGACACCATTGTCCACGATCGGCGGCGCGGCGGGAACATAAGCTTCTCCTGATCCGCAAGCAGACATGCACAGGATCCGCTCGGATCAAATCGCCAGATGTAGTGGCTAACTGCCTTTCAAAGTAGACTCCTCGGCCTCAATCATGACAGGCTTCAATCCACTTAGTGCGGCGCGAGGCGCAGCTCGCCTCCTACGAATACGCGAACCTTGGGGACGAGTGGTTCGTGAGCAACGGATATTATGCCGGCATGACATAGCCCGAGGCCCCAACCATCGCCCGGTAATGCTTACGCTTTCGCCGCTCGATCTTGCTATTCGATGCTTGGTCGACATCCTTCTGGCATGCCGTCCTCACCTGAGTTCACCTGATCACAATTGCGCCTTGCCTCACGTATATCTCGCCTGCCACAACAGGACGAGTGTGTTCGCTCACGCTGCTTCAGGTACCGCCGAAGTGTGCGTCTGGCAGTTGGCCGGGCAAACCCTGGCGCATGCACCGCAGCCGATGCAGGCGCCTTGATCATTCAGAACCATAATTTTCTTTTCGATCTCATCGTCCTCGTCGTCGAGGTCGACAAGTTCGCCTCCCTCACCGATTCCTTTCAAAGTCATGACATCTCGACCGCACACCTTGAAACAGCGGCCACAGCCGATGCATTTCTTTGCATCGATCGTGATCAAGTATTGTGGCGTCCAGTCGCGTCCGTCTCGTGTTTGGAACGACATGCATTGCCCCTTTTAAGTATTCTCTAGCGCCTTCAAGGCGAGACTCTCGCGCTCAAGTTCGGCATAAGCATCGTACGTCTTCTGCGCGACCACCATGATCGAGGTCCAGTTGATGGGCAATTCTTCCGAAAGGTCGTGCAGATCCAGCTTGGCCTGTATCGCCTTGGCGGACACTTTCCTTAGTTCGGCCTTCAGTGTTTCACGATCGCTCATGAATATCCCCAATAGTTCGCCACCTCCGGAAATTTCCAAATCAGGCCGATTCCGTCGCTGACACATTTGTCGCCCTGCTGCGCGAGCTTCACCAAACTATCAAATCCGAAGCGATACACATCGCGCAGCTGCTTGTTCACGGCGATCAGACGGCCTGAGATGAGCACCATGCGGGCGAATCCTTCATGATGCAGATCCAGAATCGGCTGGGTCATCGCGCCGGTCTCCCTCTCGATCGAGAGCGCGACCGCATCGAAGAAAAGCTTAAGCCGCCACAGTGGATCGGGATCAGGATCACCGATAATCGGCAATGCGCGCCGTTTCTCCTTGTCCAGAATATAGAGTTCGAGCAGATCGAGATCGCTCCTCGCCTCCAAGGCTCCGTTGGTGTCCTGAGCACGCCAAACCTTGATCAACTCCACGAGGAACGGCGCGTCGGCGGCGTTTCCCTGCTGCTCTATTTTAGCGGTCATATCACCTCATTCGTCGAACTCGAAGGTTCGCCGTCGGTCTTTTGCCATAGCCTTGCGTAGCCAGGGAGGTGGCGTGCCCTTCAGTACGCGCTCGAGTTTCTCGAGCAACACCAGAATGCTTTCTGGCTTGTTCACCTTGATAGGATGGATCTTGTTGGCGACCACTCGCGCAGCCCCAGCACCGCCAATGGCGCCGACGTAAAGGATTGCGCAATCCTTGATTGCGTCGATCTTGGGCGCCAACTTGTCGTCGTTGCCGTCTTCCTTTAGATCGCCCTCAAACTCAACCGCTTTGAGAAACACGTGCCCGCTAGGCGTGACATCGTAGATCGCGATATTCTTTGCCCAACCAAAATGGGCATCGACGCGTTTCAGGTCCTGAGTGGCAAACGCGACCTTCATGCACTCGACCTCTCAGCTGCGCCGGTGGAACTGCGATATCCCGAGCATCGCGGCGATCCGGCCGCAGTTCGCCATTTGTCGGGCGTAGGCCGATCGTTCTCCTCACGATGCGCGATCACGAGATTGGCGATATCGAAGACCAGATTGCGGGTACCACGATAGCCCACGGATAGTTGGTGTCCCGCACCAAGTCGGTCGAACATCGGAAAACCCGTACGATAGAACGGGACTTTCAGCCGAGCAGCCGCTTGCCTGCCATGCGAGTGCGTGATCAGCAGGTCGCAATGCTTTGTTTTGGCAAGCCCTTCCAGATCCTCGAGATCGCCAATGAGTACCTCCTTGGTCTTAATCCGCTCGATCACCCCCGACTGAGTGGTCGTCACGGCCGCCGTCACCTGCGCGCCCATATCGTGGAGCATGCCGGATAGATCGAACAGGAGGTCTGGCTCAGCGCCGATCGCAACTTTGCGACCGCCAATATGGAAGTGCGCGTCCAGCATTGCATCGGCGAGCTGACCGCGCTGGCGCCGATACTTCAACGGTATGGGGCGACCGCTGATCTCGCTCAAGAACGTCATGAATTCGTCGTTCGGACACAGGCCACACAACCGCTCGAAGACACGAAAAGGCACGCCGGTCTTGCCCTGCATGACCTCTGCCGCCCGCTGCATCTGCGCGCCGATCGCAATCGTCCACCCGGCGCGGCCCATGCTCGCAATTTCGTCGACGCTGATGCCGCCGATGGTCGTTGGCGTAAACTCATCGGGGATATGCCCATCGAGCGATCCCGCCAGATCAGGGAGGAAGGACGGGATCAACCCGAAATCCTCCAGTATGACACGGAGTTCATCAAGGTCGCCGGGCGTGAGGTGACATCCCGGCAGAACATTCACCTTCGATGGATCCCGCAGGCCGCTGGCGTTGGGCCCTTCCACCAGCACCTCCACAATGCGCGCCACAGCCTTTTCCCAGCCGTCCTGGAACGCGCCCTTGAAATCCGGCGTCGAGACATACACCAGTGGCAACTTTGCGAGTTGCGGATGATTGCTCCGGATTAGCTTGAGGTAGGCATCCACATCGTCGCCGTTGGTCTCGGTGATACCGGTCGAGCAGATTCCGATGATCTTTGGCTTGGTTCGGTTATAGATGTTCAGTATAGCGTGCTCGAGATTCTCATAGCCGCCGAGTACGGTCGCGACCTCGCTCATCGCGGTGGTCTGCAGCGGTACTGCCTCTTTGAAATGCCGGACAAAGAGCGTGAGACCGAAGGATGTGCACCCCTGGGAGCCGTGCAGAAGCGGCATCGCCCCGCGCAGCCCCATGAACGCGAATGCGCCGCCGATCGGCTGACTCATCTTCAGCGGGTTGACAGCGCACGCTTTTGTCGGCGCCGTGACGATTGCCATGACGCCTCGCTATTCTGCGGCCTGTCGCATGGCAGATGGTTCGGACACCAAGATATCTTCGATGCGTCTTTGGCAGCAGCCACCGACCGCATTGGTATGCTCTCTGACCGCTGCGACGCTCTTCAGGCCGTGCGCATAGATTGCATCCTCAATCGTGCCCAAATCGACTCTGTTACACACGCAGATCTTCCTCGCGCGGCGCGCGGTTTCGGCGAGCGCCGGATCGCGGGCGATCGCGGCCATCGGCGATTGTATCTGCACCATCGCCTTGGCCAATGCTTCCCATGGTGCCGGTCGACGTAGCTGCTCCCACATCGGACTGGAGAGCGAATTATCGATCTCCTCCACCAGCTTGACCATTCCGACATAGCCCATATAGGCGTGGCAACGCTCCTGGTTGATATCGAGCCAGGGCATCGCCGCTTTCAGCGCGACGAACTGCGACTTGCCGCCCGATAGCATGATGTCCGCTTTTGCGTCCTTCAACATCTTATACATTTCGCGCGGCGTCATGTCCTCGATCATGTGGGCATCCTGCCCCATGAGCTCCTTGATGCGCTCCTTGTCCTTCCTGGTTGATTTCTTGACGCTGGTTCCGACTAATTCAAGCCCTGCTTCCTGGAGTGCCGCAACGACCGACCACGACTTGACGCCGCCGGTAATCAACAAGGCCTTCTTACCTTCGAATCGCGGCTTGTACGGCTCTATCGCAGCCCACGCCCACGCTTCCTCGCGCGCGATCACTGCTTCGGTGCGCCCGAGCAGATCTGTCGGCGCGCCGCGTTCAACCAATAAGCGGGCAAGCTGACGCAGCGATTCGCTCGAATCTTGAATACCGTAGAACGACCCCTCGAAGAACGGGATCCCGTAGCGTTGCTCCATCTTGCGTGCGACGTTGATCATCGACTTTGAGCACACCAACATCGCCGCCCGCGCGCGATGAGATGACGCGACTTCGCGATATTTGCCATCCCCGGAGATGCAGGAGAGAATCCGTACTCCAAGCTCGTCTAGCAATGGCTTCACTTGCCAGAGCTCTCCCGAAAGGTTGTATTCCCCGATCAGGTTGATGTCATACGGCGTGGTATAGTCCGGTTCTTGCGTCCCGATCACATACTCGAGCAAGGCCTCGCCGGCGAGCTTGTTACCGAGGTTCTTCGAGCCGACGAAGCCCGGCGAATTGATCGGGATCACCGGCTTTGCGAACCTTTGAGATGCTGCCTTACAGACTGCGTTGATGTCGTCGCCGATCATCGCCGGAATACAGGTTTGATAGACGAAGATGGCGGGCGGGTCGCACTTCTCGATGATCTCCTTGATCGCTTTGCAGAGCCGCTTCTCGCCTCCGAATACAATATCGGTTTCGCTCAAATCGGTTGTGAATGCAGTGCGCCACAGATTCGCGCCGGACGACGCCGCGCCGCGATTGTCCCAGGAATTTCCTTCGCACGCGATCGGACCATGCACCAAGTGAGCGACGTCGGTGAACGGCTGCAACGCAATCTTGGCGCCATCGAAAGCGCAGCCGCCGGCAGCGCTACCCGGCTGCAGCTGTTTGGTGCAGCCGTTCTTGCGTTCAGCCTCCGACTTACTGCCGTTCTTGGCGCAGCCCGGCTCGTCGAAAATATTCTGGAGCGTGGCCGCTAGTGAATTCATCCTTTTTCCTCTCAGCGCAAACTAATTGCGTGGTCAACCCTCGTGTGCTTGTGTCATCGTCAAGTGCTTTGGCGATGGCACACGGTCGCTCATCAACGAATGATATCGAAACTGTAGTCAGTTTTGCCAAGAACGTTTGTCTTCTTGTCCATCTCATCGAAGATCTTGTCCAGGATCTTCACCAGCACATTCAAGCCGCCCTGATAGCCCCATAGGGGGGAGCGGTGATGATGATGCCGATCAAAAACGGGAAAGCCGATGCGGATCAGTGGCGTTCCAGTATCGCGCTCCAGATACTTGCCATAGGTGTTGCCAATCAGAAAATCGACTGGCTCGGTGAACAGGAGTGAGCGCATGTGCCAGAGATCTCGGCCCGGATAGGCTTGGCAGCCCTGCCCAAATGGCGAGCTTGCAAGCAGCACCTGCATTTTTTCGTGCCACGCCTTGTTGCCGTTGGTGGACAGCACATGGGTCGGTTCGGCGCCGAGTTCGAGCAGAAACCCAGCCAACCCATAGCAAAGATCCGGATCGCCATAGATCGCGAACTTCTTGCCATGGATATGCGCGCTGGAGTCAGCGATCGCGTCGACCAGGCGGCCACGTTCTCGCGCGAGTTGCTCGGGAATCTCCTTGCCGCTGATGCGTGACAGCGCCAGGATAAAGTCATCCGTTGCCGATAAGCCCACGGGGTAGTTGAAGGATACGACGTCCTGTCCATGCTCAGCCACGAATGGCAGCGTTTTTTCGGTGCACCACTGCTGCATGGAGATTGTCGCCTTGGCGTGAACCGCGTTGGCCGCATCTTTCAGGGTCGTGCCTCCGTCATACATCCGGAACTCGCCGTCTGTCGGAGTATCGAAAACGTCAGAATTGTCCGCTAGAATCGTGTGCTGGATGTCCATTAACGCCAAGATGCGCTTGATCTCGCGAAGGTTTCCGACGGTATAGCCATCGAACCCACCAATGATGTTGATCGCCCCGTTCTGCTTGCGCTCCAGCTTCGGCGCTGTTCCGGCCTTACCGTCCCAAAAATGCTCCAGAATGCCCTTGAGCGCATTGTCATAACCGGTAACGTGGCTGCCGACGAACGCTGGCGTGTGGGCGAATGGCACGTCGAAGTCTGCCGGAACCGAGCCTTTTTCTTTCGACGTCTTGATGAAGGCGTTGAGGTCATCGCCGATCACCTCGGCCATGCAGGTCGTCGAGACCGCAATCATCTTGGGCTTGTACATGTTGTAGCTGTTCGCGAGCCCGTCGATCATGTTGTTCAGGCCGCCAAATACGGCAGCGTCTTCCGTCATCGACGAAGAGACGCAGGAGCTAGGCTCCTTGAAGTGCCGCGACAGATGGCTGCGGTAGTAAGCCACGCAACCTTGAGAGCCGTGGACGAAGGGCAGCGTGCCCTCAAAGCCAACAGAGGCGAATACGGCGCCAAGCGGCTGGCATGCCTTGGCCGGATTTACCGCTAGCGCCTCCCGCGCAAAGTTCTTCTCGCGATATTCGGCCGTTTTTGTCCATTCCTTGATACGCTCGACCTCGGCGGGATCGCGAGGATTCTCGAATATCTTCTTCTTAGCCAGCATCTGCTGGTATTCTGGACCGCGGAACAGCTCGAGATGATCGAGCACGTGTTCGGCACTCTGCGCCATTGTTGAAATCCTTCACTATCGAGGTTGGTGTCGCCCCGGCTTTCCCAAAGAGCGAGATAAGTTGATTTATTCAGCAGCCAGGAGCTTCGCCCTCGAAGCTTGATTCCAGGGGGCCTTCGTTTTCTTCCAGACCGGCGAGTTGATCGCCATGTCCATGTCGCGCGCAAAGATCGCAAAGCCGTCATAGCCGTGATATGGGCCCGAATAGTCCCAGGAGTGCATCTGCCGGAACGGCACACCCATCTTTTGGAAAATGTACTTTTCCTTGATACCCGAGCCGACGAGGTCAGGCTGGAGCTTTTCGACGAAGCGCTCGAACTCATAGCCATTGACGTCATCGTAGATGAGCGTGCTGTCCTTTACGTAATGCTGAGCTGTGCGCTGATAGTCGTCGTTGTGACCGAACTCGTATCCGGTGCCAATGACTTCCATCCCGAGGTCCTCGTATGCACCAATCACATGACGCGGACGGAGCCCGCCGACGTACAGCATCACCGTCTTGCCCTCCAGGCGCGGGCGATATTTTGCGATCACAGCGTTCACCAGCGGCTGGTACTTTTCAATCACCCGCTCGGCGCCTTCCTTAATCTTGTCGTCGAAATAGCCCGCAATCTTGCGCAGAGACTCTGCGATCTTTGAAGGTCCGAAGAAGTTATACTCGCACCAAGGGATACCGAACTTCTCTTCCATGTGGCGTGAGATGTAGTTCATGGAACGGTAGCAATGCAGAATGTTGAGCTTTGCTTTCGGGGTTGCCTCGAGCTCAGCCAGAGAACCGTCGCCGGACCACTGCGCGATCACCCGCAGGCCCATCTCCTCCAGCAGAATTCGTGATGACCAGGCGTCGCCGCCGATATTGTAGTCTCCGATGATCGCAACATCGTACGGCGTCGGCTCAAACTTTGGTTTGCCATCCGGCTCGAGCTGGTCGAAAATCCAATCGCGCACCGCGTCGTTGGCAATGTGGTGGCCTAGTGACTGCGACACACCCCGAAAGCCCTCACAACGGACCGGCACGATGGTCTTGCCGCCATATTCCTTGGATTTCGCTCTTGACACGGCCTCGATGTCGTCACCGATCAATCCGATCGGGCATTCCGATTGGATCGTGATGCCGTTGTTGAGTGGAAACAGCTCCTGGATTTCGTCAAGAATTTTGACCAGCTTTTTGTCGCCACCGAATACGATATCCTTTTCCTGGAAGTCGGAGGTGAACTGCAGGGTCACGAAGCTATCGATGCCCGTCGTGCCAACGTAATAGTTGCGTCGCGAGCCCCACGAATACTGACCGCAGCCGACTGGGCCATGGCTGATATGAACCATATCCTTGATCGGTCCCCAGACCACCCCCTTTGACCCTGCATAGGCGCAGCCTCTGATCGTCATCACGCCGGGTATGGATTTGATGTTGGACTTCACCCCGCAGTCTGATTTGCCGGCTTGGTGAACGTTGAGGTGCTTGGCACGCCGTTTCGCGGTTTTCTCCGGATAGACCTTCAGCACCTCCTCGATCAGCTCTTTGTTGCGAGCCCTGATTTCTGCGATGCTCTGGGTCGTGGCGAGACTCATCTGATGTCCTTCAAAGGTTAGCTGTTGTGAGGGCGGCTTCTTGCCAAGACTTCTGCAACCAGCATGCCAGCATCTCGTGAGCACAAAAAACAGAGCAATCAAAATCGCTTAGCGCGCCTCGTGCGGTGATAGGGGGTGTTGTTGCGAACCCGACATCACGCTTTGGGCAGAGAACTCTTGGCTTGGCCCTGTTCGAAATGGAACAAGGGCTGGTTATGGGTGAAATTGCCCGCCCAATACTCGAGCGTGTCCGCGATCGGAATACTCTGCAATCGGCGCTCGCCGAAAGCGGCCGAACAGGAAGACCGGCTGCAAGGCCGAGTGGCCTACACAGGCTCGCCAATGCTATCTATGCCTGCTGAGATCTACAGGTGCTTACGTGCTACGATGACGATGAGGTGCATGACCTCACGCTCCAGATCTCAATGCGAGCTGCCTCGCCACCCGGCGTCGTAGGCTCGCCGATCACGATAACAGCTGCCGCGCCTTGATAAGCGCACGCACGAGCACATCAATCTCTTCACGTGTATTGTAAAGTCCGAGTGACGCACGGCACGTCGCCAGCACGCCGAAGCGCTTGAGCAGCGGCATCGCACAATGGCCCCCCGCCCGCATCGCTACACCAGCGCGGTCGACGACGGTAGCAATATCATGGGCATGCGTACCCTTCATATCAAAGGAAATGATCGGCCCCTTCTCGGCCGGGGTCCCGATCATGCGCACGAAGTTGATGTCCGTCAGCCTCTCCTGCGCGTAAGCGAGCAGTGCGCCCTCGTGCCTGCGGATTTGCACCTTGCCTATTGAGTTGATGTAATCGATAGCCGCCCCTAAACCGATGGCTTCGACGATCGGCGGCGTACCCGCTTCGAAGCGATGTGGCGGATCACCATAAATGACGCCGGAACGCGAGACGTCGCGGATCATCTCCCCGCCGCCATTGAAGGGCGGCATCCATGCCAGATGCTCAGACTTGCCGTAAAGCACACCGATCCCCGTCGGACCATAGAGCTTGTGGCCCGTCATGACGTAGAAATCGCAATCAATGTCGCAGACGTCGGCGCTCAGATGGACGCATCCTTGCGAGCCGTCGACCAGCACCGGGATACCACGAGCATGCCCGATCCTCACCACGTCTTTCACCGGCAACACCGTGCCGAGCACGTTCGACATTTGTGTGATTGCAACCATCTTGGTGCGCGGGGTCAGCAGTCGCTCAAAATCATCGAGCAAAAAGTTTCCGTCATCATCCACTGGGGCCCATTTGATCACTGCACCGAGTCGTTCCCTGAGAAGGTGCCATGGCACAATGTTGGAGTGGTGTTCCATAATCGAGAGAACGATCTCATCACCCGCGCTAATGCGTTCACGGCCAAACGTCTGCGCCACCAGATTGATTGCCTCCGTGGCGCTCCGGGTGAAGATGATCTCTTCGTTTAAATGCGCGTTCACAAACCGCGCCACCTTGGCACGGGCGTCTTCATACGCCTCCGTCGCCGCGTTAGCGAGGTAGTGCAAGCCGCGATGAACGTTGGCATATTCGCTGGAGTACACCTGCGTCATACGGTCAAGCACCGCGTTGGGCTTTTGCGCGGATGCAGCGTTATCGAGGTAAACAAGCGGCTTGCCGTACACCGTCATGGCGAGCGCAGGAAAGTCTGTACGCAGACGGTTGACCTCGTAAATGCCATTGCTCACGGCGGGATGTGCGCTCATCGCCCCGCCTTTAGCCAGTGTTCAGCTTGCGCCGTCACAAAATCGCGCAGATTCTCGGAAGTGATCTCCTCAATCGACTCGCCAACGAACGCTTTAATCAGCAACATCTGCGCATCCTTCTCTGATAGCCCCCGGGCGCGCAGATAGAATACGAGAGTGTCGTCCAGCGCACCCGATGTCGCTCCGTGGCCGCAGGTCACGTCGTCGGCCAAGATTTCGAGTTCCGGCTTGTTGTCGACCTCGGCCTGGTCGGATAGGAGCAACGCTCGCGTCGTCAGGGTGGCGTCCGTTTTCCGGGCGGCAGGACGAACGATAATTCGGCCCTGAAACACCGAGCGACCGCAATCGTCTACGACCGCGCGGAACTTCTCCCGACTGGTGCAATGTGGCATGGCGTGGTCGACCACGACCGTTGTGTCCGCGTGGAGCTTGTCCCTGATGAGATTAACCCCATTCGCCGAGAGCTTGGTTCCCTCGCCGGCCAGCGTGATGAATCCCTGATAGCGGCTGATGGAGCCGCTGCAGGTCATGCTGAAGAGGTCGAGCTTAGCCCTGGCGCCGACTGCGATGATCGCCGACGAGATGTTCACGGCGTCAGAGGCAGCAGCTGCCACGCGGATATACGAAAGGCTCGCCTCGTCACCAACCAGGGCGATTATCGCATCGTTGGCTTGATAGCCACTCGCGCGTTCAGCCGGGACGAAACTTTCTACGATGGCCGCATGCGCTCCTTTACCGAGTTGCAGATAGCAACGTGTAAAGGTGGACACCGACAGTCCGGTTGCGACGTGAACGATTTGAATTGGACGCTCCACCGCATTGCCGTCGGCGACCGTAATCACCAAGCCATCTGTCGCCATTGCGGCGTTGAGCGCGATCGCCGAGTCGCTCGTCGTCGATAGCACCAGACCGGCCATGCCCCCAGTAGCCGAGTTCTCCAGAACCTCTCGCAGCGACCGCACAACGACTTCGTTTTCCAGCCTGCCGAGATCGGATAGCTCCGGCGCGAATATGCCATCCACCAAAACCAGTTTGACCGCCTGATCGGCAGCCACTTGCTTGACCGAGACCTTTGCGCGCACCAGCGCCTCCGCATCCGGCCGCGGAGCGAGTGGCAGCACCTCGCTGATCAGGGCGCGCAGATCTGTGTATTTCCAATCCTCCATGCGCCGATGCGGGAGGCCGGTACGCTCGTAGACCTCGAATGCTCTCGCCCGTATTTGGGGGACAGGGCCTGCACCAGGCAGCCGTCCACGCGCCGCAGCGAAAACATTGCCCATTGCGCGTTCGGCGTCGGCTTTGACCAAAACCTGCTTCATCGGGAAGTCCCTAGAGCCGTCAGGCCGCGTCTTCGAATTGGGCGTAGCCACAAGCCTCGAGCTCCAGCGCGAGTTCCTTGCCGCCACTCTTCATGACCCGCCCTTTCGACATCACGTGCACAATGTCCGGCACGATATGCTCGAGAAGCCGCCGATAATGAGTGATCACGATCATCGCTCGTTCCGGCGAACGTAAGGCGTTGATGCCACTGGCGACGATACGCAGCGCGTCGATATCGAGGCCGGAATCGATCTCGTCAAGGATGCACAGGCTCGGCTCGAACAACGCCATCTGCAAAATTTCGTTGCGCTTCTTCTCGCCGCCGGAGAAGCCGACATTGACGCCGCGCTTGATCATGTCCCGGGGAATGTTGAGCGAACCGGCCACCTCGCGGACTCTTTTCAGAAATTCGGGGGTGGAGAATTCCTGTTGGTCGCGCGCCTTGCGCTGGGCGTTCAGTGCCGCGCGCAGGAAGTTCATGGTGGTCACGCCGGGGATCTCGACTGGATACTGGAATGCTAGGAACACGCCCTTGGCGGCGCGTTCATTTGGCTCCATCCGCAAGAGGTTCTCGCCCCTGAACAAGATTTGTCCGCCGGTGATCTCATAGCCCGGCTTGCCGGCGATGACGTGCGAGAGCGTCGATTTGCCGGAGCCGTTCGGCCCCATGATCGCGTGCACTTCACCGGCATGGACGCTAAGATGCAGCCCGCGAATGATTTCGCGGTCTTCGACACCAAGATGCAAATCTCGGATTTCGAGTAGCGCCATTCTGATCTGCCCCCTGAAATGCGTCGTCTGGCGAGCCGCATTCGAGGGGCTCGCGGGAGGTTTCGTTATCCAACGGATCCGTCGAGCGAGATCGAGATTAGCTTCTGCGCCTCCACTGCGAACTCCATGGGCAGTCTTTGCAGAACTTGCTTGACGAAGCCGTTGACGACGAGGCCCACCGCTTCTTCCTGGCTGAGCCCGCGCTGGATGCAGTAGAACAGCACGTCCTCGGAGATCTTCGAGGTCGTCGCTTCGTGCTCGAACGTCGCCGACGAATTCTTCGCCTCGATGTACGGCACGGTATGCGCACCGCATTTGTCGCCGATTAGCAGCGAGTCGCAGGCGGTGAAGTTGCGCGCGCCGGTCGCTTTGCGATGCGCCGTCACGAGACCGCGATAGGTGTTCTGCGACTTGCCGGCGGCGATACCCTTGGAGATGATGCGGCTCGACGTGTTCTTTCCGAGATGGATCATCTTGGTGCCGCTGTCGACCTGCTGGAAGCCGTTCGAGATCGCGATCGAGTAGAACTCACCGCGCGAATTGTCGCCGCGCAGAATGCAGCTCGGATATTTCCAGGTGATCGCAGATCCGGTCTCGACCTGGGTCCAGGAGATTTTCGAATTGGCGCCGCGGCAGTCGCCCCGCTTGGTGACGAAATTGTAGATGCCGCCCTTGCCTTCCGAATTGCCGGGATACCAGTTCTGCACCGTCGAATATTTGATCTCGGCATCGTCGAGCGCGACAAGCTCGACCACGGCGGCATGCAGCTGGTTCTCGTCGCGCTGCGGCGCGGTGCAGCCTTCGAGATAGGAGACGTAGGAGCCCTTGTCGGCGATGATCAGCGTGCGCTCGAACTGGCCGGTGTTGCGCTCGTTGATGCGGAAATAGGTCGACAGCTCCATCGGGCAGCGCACGCCCGGCGGCACGTAGACGAATGAGCCGTCTGAGAACACCGCCGAGTTCAGCGTCGCATAGAAATTGTCCGAGGTCGGAACCACCGAGCCGAGATATTTCTGCACCAATTCAGGATGCTCGCGGATCGCCTCCGAGATCGGCATGAAGATCACGCCGGCCTTCTTCAGCTCCGCCTTGAACGTGGTCGCCACCGAGACCGAATCGAACACCGCATCGACCGCGATCTTGCGGCGGGCCGGATCTTCCTCGCCCACCTTCGGCTCAACGCCTTCGAGCATGGCGACTTCCCGCAAGGGAATGCCGAGCTTCTCGTAGGTTTTCAGGATCTCCGGATCGATCTCGTCCAAAGACGAGACCGTCTTCTTCGGCTTCGGCGCCGCGTAATAATAGAGATCCTGGAAGTCGATCTTGGGATAGTCGACGCGGGCCCAGGTCGGCTCCTGCATGGTCAGCCAGCGCCGATAGGCCTCCAGCCGCCACTGCAGCATCCAGGCGGGTTCGTTCTTCTTCTGTGAGATGAACTTTATGATCTCTTCCGACAGCCCCTTCGGGGCCTTCTCGGAGTCGATCAGGGTCTCAAACCCATAACGATACTGGTCGACGTCGATGCGCTTCACGCGCTCGACCGTCTCTTGTACGGCTACCATTGCCCGCTCCACTCACGCAGCGACAACTCCCGCCGGCGAGGATAGCGCCGCAATCTCTCTGAGCGGATCGTGCAAGTCGCCGCCAACTCTGGGCCAGCGAGTGAGAGAAACAGGACACGGATCCAAAAGGCGGCGGCTGACGATAGCGTCTTCATCATGTTTCGCGCCGGAGCTCCTCTCATCGGCTACCCCACCTATGCCGGCACGCAGGTATCGGGCACCGGGCAAACGACCACGCATTGCGGCGCGTCAAAATGCCCCTCACATTGCGTACACTGGGTCGGATTGATCACATATATATCGTTCTTCAGGCTGATCGCGGCATTGGGACATTCGAACTCACACGCACCGCAGACGGTGCACTGGGATGCGATTATCTTGTAGGCCATCACTGCGATTCCATGAGCAAAAGTTGCGCGACAGTTTCTTGCTTTCAAGTCTTGTGCCAGACAGTTAACCTTGATTTGTCTGGGCTATTTTCGATAACGCAAGTCGCCGCCTCGACACGGTGTCGCAATTCCTACAACGCGCATGACAGCAGCTTGATCTCGATGCCGTGGTTTGCGCATGGTCGATCTCTCGGCAGTCAGCGATCAGGTGAACCGCGTTAGCCAGCCTGCGATGCATCCTAAGGTGGTCGTGCCGCGGCTATGATCGATGCGCCGCGCGACTTCACAAGGTTCTCCGCCGGTGTATCAGGTCGACCCCAAGCCCCAGTCACGGGACACCGGCGGCCTCGGCGACGGCACCGCGATAAACAGCCCGCGCAGTCATCACCGGTCCGGTCGGCGTTCCACAGCCAGCCAGAAAGGGTCGCGGCGATCGCGCCAGATAAAGTCGCCCGTGATTGCGGGTCCCCTGCGGACCCGCGGGACGCATTCTCAATTGCCTTCGATTACCTGGCAAGACCGGCATTCATATGCGCTGTATGGGCGAACGTACATTGTCTCGCATCGTGCGAGCGACTGAAGCCGGCGCTCGTCTGGTGATCCTTCACTTATGCCGACGGCGGTCAGCAGATCGATGGAGCCAAAAAAAAGCCACCCCGAGGGGTGGCCTAAGTCAGGGAGGAAACGCCCATAAGGGCCTCTGGGATCAGGCCGCAGCCTGTTCGATCGGTGAGAAGGGCAGCCCGAGGCTTTCGGCCACCGCTTTGTAAGTTAGTCGGCCCCGATGGACGTTGAGGCCCGCGCGCAAATGCGGATTTTCGAGCACGGCGGAAAAACCTTTGTTGGCCAGAGCCAAACCAAACGGCAGCGTCGCGTTATTCAGTGCCTGGCTCGAGGTCAGCGGTACAGCCCCAGGCATATTGGCCACGCAATAATGAATGACGCCATCCACTTCGTAAGTAGGATCAGCGTGGGTGGTTGGGTGCGATGTCTCAAAGCAGCCGCCCTGATCGATAGCGACATCCACGAGCACCCCCCTCTTGCGCATCGAGCTCAGCATGCTCCGGCGGACCAGCTTCGGCGCGCTCGCACCTGGAACGAGCACCGCACCAATCACCACATCCGCCGCAAATACCTCTTCCTCCACGGAGTCGATAGTCGAAAACCTGGTGCGAACGCGTCCTTCGAATAGCTCGTCCAGCTCGCGGAGCCGGCGTATCGAACGGTCGATGATGGTCACTTCTGCGCCCAGACCGACCGCCATGCGTGCCGCGTGCGTACCAACGACACCACCTCCGATCACCACGATACGGGCAGGCTGAACACCGGGCACCCCACCGATCAACAGCCCTCGTCCGCCTGCACTCCGCTTCAGGGCGCTACCCGCCGCTTCGATCGCAAGCCTACCCGCGACCTCGCTCATCGGCGCCAGCAGCGGAAGACCACCATGCGCATCAGTTACGGTCTCATAGGCGATCGCGGTGCATCCAGATTTCAGGAGGCCCTTGGCCTGATCCGGGTCGGGGGCCAGATGCAGATAAGTGAAAAGGATCTGATTTTCCCGCAGCTGACACCATTCGGACGGCTGAGGCTCCTTAACCTTTACGATCATCTCGCTCGATGCGAATACCTCAACTGCGGAAGTTAGAATCGTTGCGCCAGCATTGCGATAATCGTCGTCGGTTGCACCAATGCCAGCGCCGGCATTGGTCTCGATCATCACGCGGTGGCCCGCTGCCACGTATTCGCGGACAGCTCCCGGGGTAAGGCCGACGCGATATTCGTGCGCCTTGATTTCCTTGGGGACTCCGACCTTCATTTGAAAACTCCCTACCTGGAGCGCCTTTCTAATCGGAAGCGAGCAGGGATATTGCGACGCAGCCGTCAAAATGACGCAGAAATTCAGCGATATTTGGCAAGCTTCGCAGGATTTCAAACCCACTGGTGCCGAGCGGATCGAGTGACCATGCTCGCTGAGCTTAACCGTCGAAAATGCGTGATCGCGATGAAGTTTCGAATTGCGTTCTCGGCTCGTGAAAAAGCTAACAACCGAAATCCAGCCTCGCCGAAACTTCTTGAAGAGCCGAGTCGCAGTGTGCCGGTTGGGTAGACTTGCCCATAGAAGGGATCGTTTCCAAAGCTGATGGCTCTTGGCTAATGACCATTGATCATAAATTTGGTTTCCAAAAAACTGGACGATGCGCAACGTGTTCAACAGATCCGAGGCAATTGTTCGCCCCACAACCAATCAACGATTCGCCGGCCGCCGAAACCGGTCGCCATCTGCACAAATTTCCGATCGTCAGCCACCGCCTCGCCAATATCAGCTGCATCGGACCCGAGCGGGTGCGCCTTCATGGCTGCAAGCACGGCATCGGCCAAATCAGGCGCGACGATCGCAACGAGCTTGCCCTCATTGGCGACATGGATCGGATCGAGACCAAGGAGCTCGCAGGCAGCTGCAACCGCGGGCTTCACCGGAATGGATGTTTCCTCCAGATGGAACCCGAGGTCAGATTGATGCGCAATCTCGTTGAGGGTCGCGGCAAGCCCACCCCGCGTCGGGTCGCGCATCACCCGGATGCTGCTACCGCCGGCGGCAACCATGACCGCTACGAGATTATGCAACGCTGCGCAATCCGAGACGACCTCGGTTTGAAAAGCGACGTTCTGACGTTTTGACATGATCGCCACCCCATGATCGCCGACGCTACCGGACACCAGCACACGGTCCCCGACCCTTGCCTTGTCGGCGGAGAGATCGAGCCCATCGGCCACAATCCCGATGCCGGTCGTAGAGATGAACAAACCATCGGCCTTGCCGCGCTCGACCACCTTGGTGTCTCCGGCAATGATGTAAACGCCAGCGCCGCGCGCTGCCGCGCCCATCGAATCCGCGATCGCCTTCAGATCCGAAAACCGGAAGCCCTCCTCGATGATAAAACTGGCCGACAGATAGAGGGGACGCGCGCCGGACATCGCGACATCATTGATCGTGCCGTGCACAGCCAGTGACCCGATATTACCGCCCGGAAAGAACAGCGGGGAAACCACATAGCCGTCGGTCGTCATCACCATCCTGCCTGCCGCAACGTCAAACGCGGACTGATCATTGCAGCGGGCGAGCCATTCATTACCAAAGGCTTGGTGAAAAAGGCCGGAGATCAGCTGTGCCATGGCACGGCCCCCGGATCCATGGGAAAGATCAACGCGTCCGTTCTCGATGTCGAGCTTGCGTTGATAAGCCTTTACGCTCATGACGTCCGCCTCAACTGTTCATCGCGAACTCGGCCGTAGGCCCAATACGCCGCACAAGCGCCTTCTGATGACACCATGCAGGATCCTATGGGAGTTTCCGGCGTGCAGACGGTTCCAAACAGCTTACAGTCGACCGGCCGCTTGGCGCCACGCAAGATCGCGCAGCACTCGCATGCCGGATTGTCTGCGATACGCAGGTCGTGGATCGCAAAACGCGTCTCGGCGTCGAATTGCGCGTAAGCCTGCTTCAGCTTCAGTCCGCTGTTGGGGACGAGTCCGAGCCCTCGCCATTCAAACTGCTCGCGCAGTTCGAATATCTGCGATACCTCCTCCTTGGCGCGCCGATTGCCTTCACGCGTCACCGCACGACTGTATTGGTTCTCTACCTCGTAGCGATCTTCGTTCACCTGCCGCACCAGCATCAGGATCGCCTGCATCACATCGAGCGGTTCAAAACCCGCGATCACGATGGGCTTGCCGAATTGTTCCGCCAGAGGCTCGTAAGGCTGCGTGCCAATAATGGTGCTCACATGTGCAGGCCCGATGAAGCCGTCGATTGGAACCCCGCCGGTGTCGCGGATTTTGGGGTTCTCGAGAATGCTGTGCATCGCAGAGGGTGTAAGCACGTGATTGCAGAACACGCTGAGGCCCTTCAACCGCTTCTTCTCGGCAATCCGGATCATCACCGCCGTCGGAGGGGTAGTGGTCTCAAATCCAATGGCAAAGAAGACCACCTCGCGGCTCGGCGCCTGTTCGGCGAGCCGGATAGCGTCGAGCGTCGAGTAGACCATCCGAATGTCTGCGCCGAGCGCTTTGGCTCGCAACAGGGACTGTCCTTGCGACCCAGGCGCGCGCATCAGGTCGCCGTAGACGCACAGAGTGACCTCTGGTCGGTCGACGAGCCGGATCGCCATATCAATTCGGCTGGCGGGCAGAACGCAGACGGGACAACCGGGCCCGTGGATCATGCGAACGTTCGCGGGCAGCAGATCCTCCAGGCCGTAGCGGGAGATCGCATGAGTGTGTCCGCCGCAGAATTCCATGAACCGATAGGCTCTTTGCGAACTGACCTCGGCGCCAATCGCACGCGCAATTCCCTGCGCGATGGCCTTGTCGCGAAATTCGTCGGCATATTTCATGATCGGCGTTCTCCTGCACTGCCTAGCTCCTGCAGGAGCTCCAGCGTGCGCTTGGCTTCCGTCGGATCGATCTTGGCCAGCGCATAGCCGACATGGACAAGGACGCAATCGCCGACCTCGAGCTCGTCGATGAGAGCAATCGATATCTCCAGGCTGATGCCATCGATGGACACCGTAGCCATGTCGTTGGGAAGAATTTTCGCAATCCTTGCCGGCACTGAAAGGCACATATCAGGCTGTTCCTTCCCTGGCGGACGACCGTTGAGCAATCTGCAGAGCGGCAATCCAGGCCTGGCCAAGGCTCAAACCGCCATCATTGGGCGGCACCCGCCGTGGCACGAGCGGGGTAAGGCCGGCAGCGCTGCAACCGCGCGGGATCTCATCCGCCAGCACCGCGTTCAGGAAGCAGCCGCCGCTCAGAACGACAGTATTAACGCCGGTTGTCCGCGCAGAGCGTGTGACCCAGTCAACGCAGGCGGCAGCGAAGGTGCCATGAAAAAGCCCGGCTCCGCCCACGGCGTCAATGTCATGTGCAATCAGCTGCGCAAACAGCGGACGAAGCGACAGCACGCCGCCGTCGATCGTCCAGCCGGCTTCGAGAATCGCAGTCCGCCCCACCAGCGCCTCGAGCTTCATCGCCGCTTCGCCCTCATAGCTCTGCAAACTCGCAATCCCCAGCAGCGCCGCTGCCGCGTCGAACAACCGGCCCGCACTGGTCGTGGTGGGCCCGCCCGGCTGATCGAGCAAGGCCGACACACATCCAGCCCGCCGTTGCGCCGCAAAGCGCGGCCCGATTTCATTACCCCGGCCGAGCCCGTGTAGTACTGCGCTCGCCATGCGCCAGGGCTCGCGAGCTGCACGATCTCCACCAGGCATTTGCAGCGGCGCTAAGTGCCCGATGCGTCGGCACCTCGGGCCTTCGCACAACAATAGTTCGCCACCCCAGTTGCCGCCGTCGGAACCAAAGCCATGGCCATCGAGCACCAGGGCAAGCGCAGGTCCCGCATGGCCATGCTCGGCGATCACTGCGGCAGCGTGTGCGTGGTGATGTTGGACAGCCACCAGCTCGCGGCCATTTGCTTCCGCAAACCGGGTAGAAACCATATCGGGATGCAGATCATGGGCGACGACGACAGGCTCCACGTCAAGGCTCGATGTGAGGTGTCGGATCGTCTCCTCGAACGCACGAACGCCTTCGGCCGTATCCAGATCGCCAATATGCTGAGAGACGAACGCTTGGTTGTCCCGCGTGATGGTGATGGTCGATTTCAGCGCGCCGCCGACGGCGAGCACGGGGGGCACAGACTTCGGAAGCCTGATGGGTTCGGGAACATAGCCACGGGCACGACGAATGAATTGTGGCCGGCCAGCCACCACTGACACCACGGAGTCATCAGCACGCGTCAGGATATCGCGGTCATGGGTCACGACAAGGTCGGCGATCTCATCGAGCCGCCGCAGCGCCTGCGCGTTGTCGATCAGGAGCGGTTCGCCGCCAAGATTGGCACTGGTAGCCACGATGACCGCGCCGGCCCCCGCCCATGCACCTGCCGAGCGAAGCGCATGAAAGATGAGGTGATGCAGCGGCACTATAGGCAGCATGACACCCACACGTGACAAGCCAGGAGCTATGTCGGGCGCCAGGTTGTTTCGCGAAGGCAGAAGGACGATGGGACGTGCTACGGATTCGAGCAGCGCAAGCTCGGGCACGTTCGCCTCCGCGATCTCGCTGACGCGCTCTATCGAATCGACCATAACCGCGAACGGCTTCTGAAGGCGCTGCTTTCTCCTGCGCAAACGCTGCACCGCGTCCTGGTTACGCGCATCGCAAAGCAGCTGGTATCCGCCCAGCCCCTTTATCGCCACGATTTGTCCACCCGCGATTGCCGCGACAATGGCGCTGATCTCATGGCTGAGCCGAGGACCGCATGTCGGACACGCGATCGCCTCCGCATGAAACCTGCGGCTCTCCGGATCGCCATATTCGGCCGCGCAGGCGGCGCACAGCCTAAAAACCCTCATGACGGTGTTGCGGCGATCGTAGGGAAGCCGTTCGGCGATGGTGTAGCGTGGGCCGCAATGGCAGCAACTGATGAAGGGGTAAAGGTAATGCCGATTTTCTGGATCGAACAGCTCACTGAGACATTGCTGGCAGACCGCAGCATCAGCGACGATCTGCGTTGACAATTTGCCGCCTTCGCTCGTGCCGATCGAAAAGTCTTTCGCCGCGAGCGCCGCAGTCTCCCGAACGCAGATGTGGTCGATGCGTGCCAATGGCGGCGCCTCGAGCGGCAACGTGGCGATAAACTCCGAGGCCCGATGCCCCTCGACCTCGATCGTAACACCGTCGGGGCCATTGATGACAAATCCCGCCAATCCGTACCGCATAGCGAGTCCATAGACGTAAGGACGAAAGCCGACCCCTTGTACGGCCCCACTCACGCGCACGCGTAGCCGTGTTCGGTCGCAGGAGGTTGCGGCGTTCATCGCCTTGTGTCCTCTACGATGGGCCTCTGATGCCTCGCCTGTCTATCGATCCAGGCGTAGAGCGCGCCAAAACCCTCGCCGGTACGAGCCGAAACTACAAGCACGTCAATCTTCGGATTGACGCGTCTGGCGTATTCGATCGTCTTACCCAAATCGAAATCGAGCAGCGGGGCTAGATCAATCTTGTTGATCACCATGAGCGAAGAAGCGGCAAACATATCAGGATATTTGAGCGGCTTGTCTTCACCTTCGGTAATCGACAAGACTACGATCTTGCAGGCCTCACCAAGATCGAAGGCTGCGGGACAGATCAGATTACCGACGTTCTCGATGAAGAGAATACCGCCAATCAGCAGCGGCAAGCGCCGATGAGCCTCGCCAATCATTGCAGCATCGAGATGGCAACCCTTGCCGGTGTTGACTTGAACGGACGGCACGCCGGCGGCCCGAATGCGTTCGGCATCGTTCGAGGTCTGCTGGTCGCCTTCGATGACCCCGACCGGACGGCTGCGCTTGAGCTCGGACACGGCGCGGACAAGCAGGGTCGTTTTACCTGCACCAGGACTAGACAGAAGATTAAATACAAGCAGGTCATCAGCTACGAAGAGCGCGCGGTTGTCCGCCGCAATCCGATTATTCTTGCCAAGAATGTCGCGCTCGATCTGAATGACCCGCTCTCTGCTCATGCCCGCAGCCTTCAAGCCAGCCGGCCCGGCGCCGCCGCTCAGCAGCGCCTGCCCGCCATGAGCCTGGTGATGGGCAAAGCGATGATCGTGACTATGACTGTCGCGAACATGGTATGAACGTTGCAGGCCTTGGTCGCCATGCGGATGGTAACCGCGATCGAAATCGTCCTGCATATCAACATAGTAACGCGCGTGGCTCTCCGCGTCATGCGCCTTGGCGCGTTCGGTCGACGGCGTCCCGTCGGTGCAGCCGCAAACGGTACACATCAATCGATCTCCAGCTCTTTCACGCGCATCTGCTCGCCCGCGGTTACCTGCAACTGATAGCTGCCGCAGCGAGGACAGCACTCACCGCGCCGTGCAATTTCAACGCTTTTCGAACAGCTCATGCACCAGACAATGCCTGGCCGTTCGACGATATTAAGGACCGCGCCCTCGGCAACGGTCCGCGTTGCAACGACAGCAAAGCAGAACCTGATCGCTTCAGGCGCAGCATGGCCCAGCGCTCCCATCTCTAGACAGACGCTCCGTACGCGCGAAAACGATCGGTGACGTGCCTCCTCCTCGATGATTTGAATGATGCCAAGACAAATCGCCATTTCATGCATCGCCAATTTCGCGAAAATTGAGGGTGAATCCGACGCACGGATCGAGCGATGCAATCACTGCATGGACTGCATCCCGACGCCGTCTAGCCGTCAGCACCGCGCCCTGCAGGCTGCGGACAAGCGGTCCGCGGCGGTGGAAATTCCACTCCGTCGGCGCAAGGAATTCGAAGCGGGATATCCGGCCCTGAGGATCAAGCTCAACCGCTTGGTAGAGACGCCCCCTGGCGCATTCGACCGCGGCCGCTGCACGGCCGGGCCCTAGCCTATATCTTTCGATAATCCCATGCTCCGCCGACTCAATCTGAGCACCGGCCTTGAGCCAGGCGCATAGCCGGAGGATTTCAGCAATTCTGGCCCTCAGCCGCTCGGCCGCTCCGGAGGGGCTCGGCGAGAGTTGATCACGCGCCATTTGGCGCGCCCATGGACCCGTCTCGGGCGCATGTCCGTCAAGATCGGGACAATGGCAAAATGTAGCGTCATCCACGAGCAGCCGTTTAATGATGTTGCGGTCGTCAGCAACGGACAGGAACGAGTGCTCCGCCGGAATTGACTTCAGGTCGATCTCATCAAGCGCTGCAATGCGAAGCGCCAATGGGCTACCGGATGTCAGCGCGCCACCCTCATTCGGTATGCCGAGCGCGGCCAGCGCAGCCACAATCCGCACCGTTGCTTCGCATTGAGTGGAGCCCCAGGGTGGCTGGGTGGTGCCGACAAGCGCTGAGATTTCCCGCATCACGGAGCGGACTGCCGCCGCACTGATGACGTCTTGCGCAAGATGTCCGACAAAGAGGCCCCTTAGCAAGTCCGCGATGCGCTCGGTAACGATAAGCGCAATACGATGCTGTTTTGTTGTGCGTGTGATCACTTCGTCGCGCGCCGTCTCGATCGCGGACAGCAGTGCGGTTTGCTGCGCAGCGGCACACAATGCGAAGAGCCGCGGCAGCACCTTAAGCAGCGACGAAGCTTGTTTGCCAGCGAACAGCTGCCCCAGCGGCGGCCGGACTCGCGGCAGGATCTCGACCGCGGCGACTACGTCGGCAGCAAGCGATACGGTGACATCGATCTTGTTGTGGGCAGCAAGGCTCATGCGCACCGCTCCGCAAACATCCTGCGCAAGGTATGCCGGCGGTCGCTGCGCACGCGCCGTCTACGGGATCCCCCCGGACGCCGAACGTTCTCCAAGCTCTTCATGTGACGTACGCCTTAATAATTTCCTGCATGCGTTCGGCAGAGTCCTGGAAATCCTCGTCGGCAGCCAACGCAACAATCGGCACGCCGCCGACCTCCAGCGTATCAAGGATGATGTTGTCCGTAGAATTGAAGAACTGCACCGACCAGACATTCCTGATCCCGGTCGCCTGCACTCGGCACGTTCCGTAACCGCGGAAGATGAGCTGGACCGGGCCATTGCCCAGGCTGAGCTGCAGGAATGCCAGATCGATAACGCTCATCGGCAGCAACGTGAGATTGATGACGTGAGCGCGCATGCCAAACCGCCAGACGCGCGACCGCTCGCGTATTTCCGCGAGCAAGGGTTGCACGTTCATCGCGCCGTCCGGCGCCGCGCGGATCACAATATCGGCGGACGTCAGGTCACTTGCGGCGCGCCGGACAATTTGCGGAATCGCTCCGACCTCGACATATTCGTGCGCCGGATCGGTCCCGATGCGCACGCGCCAGATTCCCGCAAGCACGGACTCCCGGATTTGCGCCAAAGTGCCATCTGGCAGCGCAACCACGCCAGCAATCTCACCTTCTCCGAGCACTTCGCCAATCAGCTTGCGCTCGGGATCGCTGAGATTCGCGAGTCCGTACTGTTGCGTCCGAGCGCCCCTTCTCTGGCTGGCAACGGCAGCAGCGGCATTCGATAAGAGCGCGGTGGCATTTGGATAGTTCCTTGCAAGCCCGTCGCCATCGCGCCAACCGCTGGCGAGCGCACTCCTCGACCCGCCATGGAATACATCGAGGCTCCCAGAGCCCATGGCAAGCTTGCTCGCCACCCGCTCGGCGCCGTCCGATGCAACGCGGAGCGCTGTTTTCATCATGCGATGCTCCGTTGGCTGTCTCGAGGAGCAATGCCCTTGCCGACACAAGTGCTGCCGGCGTGTGGCCGAACGATCGGTACCGAGATACGGCTGATCCTGACCAAACGGACCGGTCTCTTGCCGATCACGCGGAGTGTATTGCGCCGACGGCGCAGGCTCGGGCTCGACGGGCCGCGCAGGCCGAGCCGGCCGACCAGTTCGCCACCAACGCCGCCCGCAGGCACTGCGCCTTGCATGCGCCGCCGAAACGAGTTGACCATTTCAGGACGGAAGTACGCGGGCTTGATGATTCGGAGCAAATATAGGAGATCGGCCGGTGACTGCGGCATCACGTCCGCCCTCACGGGAGCGTGTGCGACTAGGCACGCACCTCCGCTGACGCCCCCCACCTCGGATGGAGCGGGCCGCGAAAGACCACGCTGCGCCGGCTGCAACTTCATCACACGCCTTCTGAAAATCTTCGGTTCTGCTAACAGGCTATTAGCAAGGTGCATGCCAATCATCGTCTGGCCGCGTCTCCCCCTCGAACCAGAGGCTCGAAGCGCCTGACATTTTCCATGCAAAGGTTACGAGCGACTGGAAGCCAATGTGTGAGCAAGCAATCGGCGCAATATCCGCAAGCGGAATCGCTAGCGTAGGTGCTCCGGCAATTGCGGCTCATGACCGATTAAGTCCGCAAAGAAGGGATCGCAGTCCTGGCCGTTGAGGCTGGCCTCAAGCCCGTCCAGTGCTTGCGAGATCAGCGTTGCTTCATTTTCATCCAAAAGCCGCACCGCGCTGTCGATATGAACGAGCACCTTTGCGCCGACCACGGCGTCCGAGAGCAGCATGACCGAGACGCGCCGCTGTTTATCGCCATACTCGCACAGCGCCGTGATGCCGTCGGTCTCGAGAATCGTCATTGGCAATCCAAGGCACATGGTCACTCGCGGGCCGCTAGATCGGCTGCGTCCTCATCTCATAATTTGCATGGTCGATATTGTTCGCCAATAGTCGTTCTGATGCAGGCAGCGGCGCGGTCCGCGGTTTTGCCGGCGAGTCCCACTGCGCCAGGAGTTTGCAAGCCAGTTCAATCGCAGGCGCAATCTGAAAGCGTACCGGGGCAGTCAGCGGACCGCCCCAATGCTCCAGGTCCAGCGGCTGACAGCCGATGAGAGCGAGCTCTCGCGGGCGGCGGCCAAGCAGGTCGGCCGCACTCAAGACCTCCTGAAAGCCGGTCTGATGCAGGCTCACCTTCTTGGCGGCGGTAAATTTTGGCACTTCGTCATCTCGCACAAGCTTCAACTGCCCGGGCAGTAATCCATAGTCGATAGCATCGAACACGATCAGGCAATCGGCCTGCTCAAGAAAACTAATGAGGTAGAGCCCCTGTGTGCCGCCATCGAGAACGGTGACGTTGTCATCGATGGCATAGCGGCGATGAAACTCCTCGACCACCCGCACCCCAAATCCCTCATCGGCCCACAAGATATTGCCGATGCCGAGCACCAGAATCCTCTTCTTGGTTTCCGGATTGAGCATCCGCCTCCCAGTCAATCGCGAGACCCGCGCTCACCCGATGGACTAGATGCTCCGGCGCGACATGAGTCTTCACGGATCACCGCGTAGATGTGGACCAGCGCAAAGGTCACGATCACCCACAGGCCGAGATGATGCCAGGTATGGACGTCCTGACTGTTCGGCCAAATTGAAAATACCCAGCTGAACAGCTTGTACTGCCAGCTGTCAGTGCCTGCACCTTGCCCATAAAGTGCAAATCCTGTGACAACCATGAACGTGATCGTCTGCGTAAACATAAAGAACATTGCGAGCTGAGCAAGACGGTTGCGCCCGACGCGCCTCTCGGGCTCAACTGTAAGGAACGCATACGAGCGAATCTCGTGGTAGACCTCGCGCCAAAAGCACCTGCGCCAGAGCGGCACCCAAAAGATCTGCATGGCATGCGCATTTCCCATTAAAGCCCAGTAGATTCGCAGAAGAAAGCCGGTACTGAGCACATATCCCGCCGAGAAATGAGCAAAGCGGATGTAGCCGAACAGGAAATTGCCGGTTGCCTCTCCCGACATCGCCGGTGTCCCGGTTCCAATGAGATAGCCGGTTAAGCTCAGCATCAGAATGGTCGCGGCATTGACCCAATGCCACAGTCGCACCGGCGCGGAGGCGATGCCACCGCCGATCCTGCCTTCAGTCGGTGCCGCATCGACGGCGGCAAGGAGCTTCCGAGCCGTGTCCGGCATGCCCCTAACGAACATTGACTGAAGCCATTTCCTGGCCATCAGGACTCATCACATGGGTCGAGCAAGCCAAGCATGGATCAAAGGAATGGATCGTGCGCAAGATCTCCAGGGGCCGCTGCGGATCGGCCATCGGGGTACCGATCAGGGAGGCTTCAAAGGCGCCAATATTGCCCTTGGGATCGCGAGGAGATCCATTCCACGTCGTCGGCACAACACATTGATAATTGTCGATCTTGGCGTCCCTGATCTTGATCCAGTGCCCAAGCGCACCGCGCGGCGCCTCAGTGAACCCGTAGCCCTTGGCCTCCTTGCGCCAAGTTTCCGGCTTCCACCTGCTGACATCGGCAGTTGCCGTATTGCCTGCCTTGATGTGGATTACCAGCTTATTCTGGAAATAACGCATCTGATGCGCCGCCCACTGGCATTCGAGCGCTCGCGTCGCAGTACGGCCAAGCGTCGAGAACAGCGCACTCAGGGGAAGATTGAGCCCCTTGAGCAGTCTCTCGGCGGGCTCCTTGAACTCGGCTTTGTCTTGCGCATAACCGATGATGTATCGCGCTAACGGCCCGACCTCCACGGCGTGGCCGCGCCAGCGCGGCGCTTTGATCCAGGAATACTTGCCGCCCTCGTCGAGTTCCTTAATATCTGTCTTGCTGCCTTTGAGTTTTGGCCCAAGTTCAAAACTCGGCTCGGTGAGACCGTCCCAGGGATGCAGTCCAGAGCAATCGCTGGGGTATTTATACCATGAATGCGGGACGAATTCCTGGATCTGCTCGGGATCACCATGGTCGATCGGCAGTATCTCCTTGAGATTGCCACCAAGAATGACCCCTCGCGGCAGCTTGAAGCTTTTGGCGGAACAGTCATTTGCGTTTTCGGGGATGTCGCCATAGGACATCACGCTTTTGCTCGAAAGTCCGCCGCCATGGAGCCAGTCCTTATAGAACGAGCAGATCGCGGCAATGTCGGGCAGGTAGACCTGCTCGACAAACTCGATCGAACGGTCGACGATCGAGGACACGATGTTCAATCGCTCCATATTGATCGCACCCACCGCACCAGTTCCGTCGACGTTGATCGCGCAGGGCACGCCGCCGACCAACCAGTTCGGATGCGGGTTCTTGCCACCATAGATCGCCTGGATCTTGACGATCTCCTTCTGAAAGTCGAGCGCTTCTAGATAATGCGCTACAGCCATCAAGTTCGCTTCCGGTGACAGCTTGTAGGCCGGATGCCCCCAATAGCCATTCTTGAACGGACCGAGTTGGCCTGATCCGAAGAATTTGGTGAGCCGGATCTGCAAATCCTTAAAATAGCCAGGGGACGATAGCGGCCAGGGCGAGACAGACTGCGCGAGCGCGGAGGTCGACTTGGGATCGGCCTTGAGCGCGGAGACCACGTCGACCCAATCCAGCGCGTGCAGGTGATAGAAATGTACGAGGTGATCATGCACGAGCAGGCACAGCTGCATGATGTTGCGGATCGAATTGGCATTCTCCGGAATCGCAATTCCTAGTGCATTTTCAACCGCGCGCACGGAGGTGAGCGCATGGGTTCCGGTGCATACCCCGCAAATCCGCTCGGTGAACGCCCAGGCGTCGCGCGGATCGCGCCCGCGCAGGATAACTTCAATGCCACGCCACATCGTGCCGCTTGAGACCGCATTGCGGATCACATTGTCTGAATCGAGATTGGCTTCGACACGCAGGTGGCCTTCGATCCGCGTCAGCGGATCGATGACGATTCGCCTGCCGGAACGATCGAGATTGAACCCATTCGGTGTCTGGACGGCCACCGTCGCCCCCTCCTCAAGTCGATTTGCTTTTGTGGGCTGCGCGATCCCGCTTGTGGGTCAACCGCTTCGCGGCGGTGAGCGCCGCGTGGGCAGCGACGGTTAGCCCAACTACGCCGGCAGCGGCCATGCCGATCTGGTCGGCGTTCGCCTCGATGCCGAACTGCTTGATGGTTGTGAGGCGGTCGTAAAATGATCCCTTATCCCAGAAGCCGTCTTCGGAGCAGCCGAAGCAGCCGTGGCCGGATTGAATCGGAAATGAAATGCCGCCGTTCCACCGAATGGCCGAACAGGCATTGTAGGTGGTTGGCCCCTTGCAGCCCATCTTGTACAGGCAATAGCCCTTGCGTGCGTACTCATCGTCCCACTCTTCGACGAATTGGCCAGCGTCGAAATGGGAACGCCGATAGCACTTGTCGTGAATCCGCTCGGAATAGAACATACTGGGACGGCCTTGGCGATCGAGCTCCGGAAGCTTTCCGAACGTGGTCATGAAAGTCAGGAGGCCACTCATAACCTCTGCGATAGGAGGGCACCCGGGCACCTTGATGATCGGCTTGTTGGTGATCACCTTATCGATCGGCGCCGCGCCAGTCGGATTGGGCTTGGCCGCTTGCACGCATCCCCAGGACGCACACGTGCCCCAAGCGATGACCGCCATGGACTCTTCCGCCATGTACCTGAGCTTTTCAACGAACGGCTTGCCGCCGTCAATGCAGAACATGCCACCCTCGTTCAGCGGCGGATTGCCTTCGACGGCGAGCACATACCTGCCTTTGTACTTGGCACGAGTTTCCTCCAGGATGGCTTCGGCCTGGTGTCCTGCCGCCGCCATGATCGTATCGTCATAGTCGAGCGAAATCATCGACAGCAGCGCGTCCTTGATCAATGGATGGGCCGAGCGGATAAAGCTTTCCGAGCAGCAGGTACACTCGAGCCCGTGCAGCCAGATGACGGGCACACGCGGTTTGGTCTCTAGGGCGTTGGCAATTCTGCCTGCGGCGAGCGGACCGAGTCCCAAGCTCGCGGCAGTCAAACTGCAGAATTTGTGGAAACTACGACGCGTGATACCCTGACGTCTGATCACGCTGTAGAACGTTTCTGTTGCACCACCCATTAAGCCTTCCATGTGAGTTGTCGTCGACCGAAACGAATTACTGACGTTCAGCAAGAAACAAGCCACAGAAGCGAAACACTTGACAGATGGCACGCCACCGCTTCTGGATTTGATGACAGTCGAAACCAGCCAGCGAGCCACGAGCTGCGCCATTGATCTGTCATGCTAATGGTGTCCGGTTTTGGACATCGATGTGATCAGTTCAACAGAGCGACACGATGGTTCATCACTGCACGGTGACTACGTCCTGCTCGCTCTTGCAGATGCGACACTCACGCCTCATGCCGATTGTTGAATAGAATTGGTGCAGTTGACGGGGACCGCACTGCCCCTGGGGCGCTTAAAGCCGCTCATAGTCGCAACTGCGCAAGCAGCCCGTACCAAAGCGGCTGTCGAGCGACGAAGAGAAGCCGCAATGTGAGCCCCGAGGCGCACGCAGCGTTCGCTTTTTAGGTCTGATCGACCCGATCTGCCTTCATTCAAAGCGGCTCGCCGCACCGCATCGCTGCATATTTTAGGCGAGAGCCTGGATGTTCAGAGCTATTACAGGAGCGTTCATCGCGCGAGCCGATCGATAGCAATGCGCGATCGTCTTGGCGCATCGCGATACCAAACCCGCTTACAAGAGCTTCTTCTCGATAGCGGAGGCGATCTCGTTATTGAAGCACTAGCGCGATCCGGCCGGGCGCTGCCGTCCACGACGAGATGCTCCTTTGGGTCGCAGAACAATTGTGTCCCGTAGGCGCCGGTCCAGGTGAACTCGCTAGACGAGTTCTTCGCTCGCGAGACCGCCAGTAAAAGCGTTCTGTGCGCGGTGGTTGCAGATCCGGCTTGCAATACTGCTGCTCGGTCGTGATCGGATGTGTCCGGCGGGCAAGCCTAGGACGGTTCAATGCCTCTCTTGACACAGTGTCTGTCGATGAGGGCTAAGGTGAAGATAGCCGCAAAGGCGAACATCACCATGCCGCCGGCAACCACACTCGCTTCGCGCCAGCGAGACGCTTGGACGTAGTCTACGACGTGGGCTGACAAGACCTTGGTGCGCCCAGGAATGTTGCCGCCGATCATCATCACGACGCCGAATGTGCCGATCGTATGAGAAAACCCAATCACGGCAGCTTTAACAAACTCCAATCGCGCCAGCGGCCCGCTGATGGTAATGAAGGCATACAACGACGAAACGCGCCCTGTAGTTTTCAACGGGCAATCGCCTATCGCAACAAAGGCGTTACGGATCGGCTGCACCACCAACGGCAGCGCCGAGAGGACCGATCCGACCACGATTCCTGCGAAGGTAAAAGCGAGCGTGCGCTCGCCCCACAAAGAGGCGAGGACGCCACCCGGTCCGTTGGGGCCGAGCAACACGAGTACGCAAAAACCGAGAGCCGTAGGCGGTAGCACTAGCGGCAGGGCGATCATCGTCGCCACCGCCTCGCTCAAAAGAGTCTTTGAGCGCGCCAGCCACCAAGCGAGGGGGACACCAATCAGGAGGAGGATCACGGTCGTCACGCTGGCGAGCTCAATCGTGAGCGCAACTGACTGCGAAATCTCTGCCGAAAAGACATCCATGTGGGTCAGCCCAAAAGTGCGAGCAGGTCGCCGTGTCGGCGGAGTGAGCGCCTGCACGTCCGGCTCGTCCAGGGATGTGGCGCGGATCGCCCTTTAGTCGCGCGGCACTTCGTGGCGGCCGCCACATCGCGCGTCGTTTCTGCGAGCAACAGCAGCATCGCAAGTCTGATCGGCAACTCCTGTGACTGGGTCACTTCCATCCATCTGACGGCGGAAGCTCCTCGTTCGTCATCAGCAATTGCTGTGCCGCGTGCGAACTGTGGCGCGTTCAATGCTCAACGTGCGAAATTCGCATAGACGGCGACGTCACCCTGGCGTGAACCTAACGCTCTGTCAGATTTCTGGCATCTTTGTTGCCGAGCAGACAGCGACACGCCGCGCAACGAAGGGCAGATTTTGACGCCCCCAGACATGCTTGTTTGATTCGTCGATGGCTCAACCGCCGCACTCGCCGCGCTGGCAATGGAACGGATCTCAGCAAGACTGCCGTAAGTAACGGGAACGATCTAGCTGTAAGCTGCTTCTGCGACGCGGCAAAAGGCACGAGGAGCCGAGAGCGAAGGCCGCCTGCCGACCAACCTGCCTAATGCGCAGCGCTAGCACAGGCCTGGAGACAATGCCCGTGAACGAGCCTTGCCGTTAGCGACAGCGCAGTGCATTGATCAAAGATTCTTCCGCGCAATCGAGTTCCTAAGCCAGGCTTCCATCGCGTGGATGCCTACGATCCAAACTATGAATTTTACCGATGTCACGTACTGTTGCATCCATCTCAGCAGTCGGCGTATATCGATCCCGCTAGAGCTTCGGGGCCGAGACGTGACTCCGCTAATGCGCCCAGCCGATGAAGTTACGAGTCACGCTAGAACTTTTTGTTCGACCTTGCGAACGCGGTCCGAGCACTCAAACCCATGCCGCCGGAGACAGACGGTTTGTCCGCCACTGCTTAGTCGGCGCACTTTGGGCATCTGGTGCAGATCTTGCTTAAGAGAAAGGATAAACGCAACTCGCCTGCCTTTGGAACGACGCGCCGACTCTCGGAACCGTCTTCAATCGCACACGGCTAAAATGAGTCTCGTATGACGCTGTCGCCTCTCAAAGTCGCGGCGGCTCACATTCGAGTATATTCGGGAAGGAAGCGTCATGACCACCATGTCAACTGCGGCGCCCGCGCGCGCGTCGCAAACTTGGTATAAGATTCTCTACGTGCAGGTGCTGATTGCGATTTTGATTGGCGCCATGGTCGGCTGCCTATGGCCGTCCGTCGCGACCAACGACTGGGTCAAGGCGCTTGGTGACGGATTCATCAAGCTAATCAAGATGGTGATCGCGCCGATTATTTTCTGCACCGTTACATCCGGTATTGCGCATATTCAGGATGCGAAGAAAGTCGGGCGCGTCGGCGTCAAGGCGCTGGTCTATTTCGAGATCGTCTCCAGCTTTGCCTTGTTGTTGGGCCTTGTTATGGGCAATCTGGTCCAAATCGGCCATGGCCTTGCGCTCAAGCCGGATGCTGCGGCGGTCGCCAATTACGTGAAGCAGGCGGAAGCCTCGAAGACCGTCGATTTCTTTCTCAACATCATTCCCGACACCGTGGTCGGCGCCTTCGCTCGCGGCGATGTTCTGCAGGTTCTCTTGTTCGCGATTCTATTCGGCTTTTCGTTGATGGCGCTCGGAAAGCGCGGGGAGCGTCTGCGCGGCATGATCGACGACGTCGCGCACGCGGTGTTCGGCGTAATCGCTATCATCATGAAAGCGGCTCCGATCGGCGCCTTCGGCGCCATGGCCTTCACCGTTGGCAAGTTCGGGCCGGCAGCACTCGGCAATTTGATCGGTCTGATCGCTCTGTTTTACGCGACTGCGGCGCTGTTTGTTGTGGTGGTGCTCGGTTTGATCGCGCGCCTCGTCGGCTTTTCAATCTTCAAGTTCATTGTCTATATCAAGGACGAGATTCTGATCGTGCTCGGCACTTCGTCCTCTGAAAGCGCGCTGCCGCAATTAATGGAGAAGCTCGAGCGGCTGGGCTGCTCCAAGCCCGTGGTCGGCCTGGTGGTGCCAACTGGCTACTCCTTCAACCTCGACGGCACCAATATCTATATGACACTTGCGACATTGTTCATTGCCCAGGCACTCGGGGTCGAGCTCACCTTTGGCCAGCAGCTCACCATCCTGCTCGTTGCAATGCTGACGTCGAAGGGAGCAAGCGGCGTCACCGGCGCGGGCTTCATCACGCTCGCTGCGACGTTGTCGGTGGTCAACCCAGCGCTGGTGCCGGGCATGGCAATCGTGTTTTCGATCGATAAGTTCATGAGCGAGGTGCGCGCCCTTACTAACATCACCGGCAATGGCATCGCCGCCGTGTTCATATCTTGGTGGGAGGACGAGCTGGAGCACGCGACGCTGCAGGCCCGGCTCAACCAGCCCAACGTTTCCACCACTATCGACGCACGATGAGATAGGTCCCGGATCTTAACCACAGCCATTCGAAGACGCGTCAAATGCAAGCGCAGCCACATTTCTCGTAGTTCGAAGACACAGCCGACTTGACACGAGCCGGAACTTTCAAGGGCGATCTCCAGTGCGCAGATCTTGTCCCGCTTCGCCCCCCCCCGGCAGCCGCCCTGAAAAGATGCCAGCCGGGCAAAAGAGCCGGAGCTTTTTAACGGTCATTATCAAGCGCGTCTTTCGCGTCAAGCTCCCGGCCATCTGAACGCTTCTGCGACATTTTGCCGTGCCAGATAACAGGACTGCGACAGAACTTGTCCAGCCTGACGGACCTAGGTGTTGCTCCGCCTACAATTGCCAATGCGCGCGGTCACTGCACTGGCCTCGCTCAACCAACGACGTGGTAGCGATCTTGCTGACGCAACTCGTCATCCCTTGTTACGGTCCGTGCTGCCGCATTAGATCGTGATGGGTGTGATCAGCATGGATTAGATTGCACCTCGACGGAGCCATGCCGGCTCGCACACGGCTAGTGTTCGGTTCGGCGTCGTTCGCGCGCGCTCAACGGCTGACCGGAGACAAGTCCTCTCAACTAGGCGTGTGGCCCTCGGGCATGCAAGGCAGTCGCGTAACTTCGCCTTCGTATCTCGGCACGAGACGGTTGCGCTTTCTTCCGCATGCCGATCGCAACGGCGAGATGAATCGGCCGGCAGCTTGTCCCTGTTCTTTCCGGTTCGGCGAGGCGCGCCTGATTGTTTCGGCTCAACGTCTTGGCCGAACTGCAGCCGCTGTCCTCGTCCGGCTGGCGTAAGGGAGTTGTCCTCGGCTGCAGCCTCAAGCGCCTGCCCGGAGGTTATCGGCAGCGGAGGAAAGTAGACATCTCAGCTTCGATTCTAGGCGTGTCAGCGCGCCATGTTGGCCATATTGAAAGGTTTAGGACGACTATACGTATGTCTGTGATGCGTTTTTTCTTCGCGCGTGCTCAGTTCAGCAAGCAATCGATCTCGGAACCGCTCACAGCAGGTGCTGGTGCCGAGTATTGCCCCATTTTTGCCTAAAATGTTATAGCTCTCCCGCCGGAGAACAGGCCGGACAGTATCAAAATGCGTAGCCAGATCAGCAGTTTAAAGCGCTCAGCCCCTCAGTTTACCTTCGGCTCCATAACGCTGGCGGTGGTAACACTGTCTTGCTTGTACCTTCACGCGCATTTCGCCCCCACGGCGTTCGCCTATTTGTTAGTGGTGTTACTGTTTTCGTTGATGGGCAGCTTCATCGCGTCGTCCGCGCTTTGCATCGTAGCCGTTGCTGCTCTCGCTTATTATTTTGCGCCGCCGGCGTTCAGCCTGCGAATCGATGACCCCCAAGATCTGCCCGTGGTTGTTGCATTCTTTATTGCCTCGATTGTGGGAGCGCACCTGATCGGAAAGCTGCGCCAGGAAAGCGAGGCTGCGCGTGTGGCTGCGGCCAAGCTTCAGCGGAGTGCGGCCGATTTGGAGGATCGGGAAAAGCGGTGGCGCGCCATCTTCGAGCACAATCCGGCCATGTACTTCATGGTCGATGAAGCCGGCACTGTCCTCGACGTCAATACATTCGGCGCGACACAACTCGGCTATGCTCGTGCTGAACTGATTGGTCAATCCGTGCTGGAGGTATTTCTCGAGGAGGATCGCGCCTTCGTTCGCGAATGCGTTCGGACGTGCCTGGAGGATGTCGGACAAACGCGCACGTGGGACGTCCAGAAGGTCAGGAAGGACGGCTCGGTATTGTGGGTACGTGAAATCGCCAAAGCCATGCTCTGGGCGGATGAGCGGCCCATTATCCTTGTCGCCTGCGAAGATATAACGGAGCGAAGGCGGACTGAACTTGCCCTGCAGCGGAGCGAAGCACATTTGGCCCAGGCGCAGGAGTTGAGTCACACAGGCAGCTTCAGCTGGAACCCTGCTACGGGCGAGGCCTTCTGGTCAAAGGAAACATTTCGGATCTTCCAATTGGATCCTCAGACAGTGCCACCGGGGCCGCAGCTCGTCGTTGAGCGCACTCATCCAGATGATAGGGCTTCGGTTAGAGAAATTATCGATCGCGCGATGCGAGACCCGAGCGATTTCGAGCACGAATACCGGCTTCTGCTGCCGGATGGCTCGGTAAAGCACATTCATGCGCAGGCACGAGCGACGAGGACAGCCTCTGGTGACATCGAGTTTGTTGGGGCAGCTACGGATATTACGGCGGCGAGGCGAGCAGAACAGCAGCTGCGCCGCAGCGAGGCCTACCTGGCCGAAGCCCAGCATCTCAGTCACACGGGCAGTTGGTCCTGGGACGTCTACGGTCTAGATTTCGTGTATCGCTCCGCCGAGGTCGATCGTCTGTTTGGCTTGAGCCCACAAGAGCCGGTAACGATCGAGACCATTCGATCGCGCATCCATCCGGACGACTTGCCGCGGCTACAGGAGGTGCAGCGCCAGGCGATTGAACACGAGGAGGAGCGGTTCGAATATGATTTCCGTATCCTTCTACCAGATGGCGGGATAAGACGCATACACTCCGTTGCGCACGTGGTGGTCGGCAGCGATGGTAACGTCAGCGAGCTGATCGGAACACATATGGATGTCACCGAGCAACACGCAGCTAGGGAACGCCTGGAAAACACACTTGCCGCGCTGCGCGAAAGCGAACAGCGCTTTCGCGACTACGCCGAAACAGCTTCCGACTGGCTCTGGGAGACCGGGCCGGATCATCAGGTCACTCACTTGTCCGAGCACACCAGCGCTGCGGGAATTTTGGCGACAGGATTGATGGGCCTGCTTCGCTGGGACATTGCGTGCGACGTCGAAGAGGAACCCGAGAAGTGGCGGCAGCATCGGGCGACGTTGGAAGCCCATCTTCCGTTTCGAGATCTCGTCTACCGTACCGTGAATCGGACAGGATCTCCGATCTACGTCCGCACGAGTGGCAAGCCTTTTTTCGATGGAAAGGGCAATTTTCTCGGCTACCGTGGCGTTAGCACTGACATCACCGCTACCATTCGCGCCGATCAAGCCGAACAAGAACTACGAAAGGCACAGGCGGAGCTTGCGCATGTGACGCGTGTAACGACGTTAGGAGAGCTGACGACCTCCATCGCCCATGAAATCAACCAGCCACTCGCCGCTATTATCAGCAACGCCGATGCCTGCCTCGGTTGGATGGGTCGCGAAGCTCCTAATCTTTCCGCCGCGCGCTCTTCGGTGGAATGGATCATCGAAGACGCAATCCGGGCAAGCGAGGTGATCCGTCGTGTTCGCGCACTCGCGAAGAAAGGCGAGATTGAGATGGTTCCGCTCGATATCAATGAGGTCGTTAAGGACGTCATTGCGCTGGTAACACGAGAGCTGGTGAGCCACCGAGTGACGTTACGAACGGAGTTGGCCGCAGCGCTGCCTACGATCCTCGGCGACCGGATTCAGCTACAACAGGTGATCATCAATCTGGTGATGAACGGAATCGAAGCTATGGACGCAGTTACAGACCGAACGCGCGAACTGCTGATTCAATCATCAAAGGACGATCTGGGGCACGTCCAGATTGCCGTGACCGATTACGGCGTGGGCATCGCCGAGAACGACGCGGACCGCGTCTTGGATCCCTTCTTCACCACCAAATCGAGTGGTCTTGGAATGGGTCTTTCGATCTGCCGGTCGATCGTGGAAGCTCATGGCGGACGGCTGTCGATGGTCCACAAAGATGGACCGGGCGCGACCTTCCAGTTCGCCCTGCCGGTGCATAAGGAGGCCGTCTCGTGACAGGACGATTTGACACGCCAGGTGAAGGCAGCAACGCCAAGGCCTCGACAAGGGCGATCGTCTTCGTCGTCGAGGATGACATCTCCATGCGTCGCTCACTTACGAACCTTTTTCAGTCGGTAGGGTTAGACGTCATTGCATTCGGATCGGCCCGCGAAATGCTGCAGAGCACAATTCCGGACGTTATTAGCTGTCTAGTTCTTGATGTCCGGCTGCCAGGCTTGAGCGGCCTTGACTACCAGACCGAGCTAGCGAGATTGAACATACATATTCCGATCATTTTCATTACCGGCCATGGCGACATTCCCATGACCGTCAGGGCCATGAAGGAAGGAGCGGTCGATTTTCTCAGCAAACCGTTTCGCGATCAAGAACTGCTTGATGCCGTGGTTGCGGCGACCGAACGCGATCGCAAAAGACGGGAGGCTCAGCAGACGGTCGCGAACCTGCAGTCTCTATTTGAGACCTTAAGCCCGCGCGAGCAGGCGGTGATGAAACTGGTCGCTGCCGGCCTGATGAACAAGCAGGTAGCCGCCGAGCTTGGGCTCGCCGAGATTACGGTCAAGATCTACCGAGGACACGTAATGAAAAAGATGCGTGCACGGTCGCTGGCCGACTTGATCAGAATGACTGAGACGCTGGGAATTCGCGCTAATCGTCCTGAACAAACCCAAGTATGATTTTACAATTTCATCAGTCGAGCCCACTTTTCGCCGAAGGTGGCTAATGCTTGCAGCCGCTATTCACGCGTCAGGAGGGATCGTCTTGTCCACGCCTTTGATTTCCGTCGTTGACGACGACGCCTCAGTCCGTGCGGCGACAGAGAATCTTTTGAAGTCGCGTGGCTACATCGCCCAAATATTTGCGTCGGCCGAGGAACTCCTGAGGTCCCCGCGATTGGACGAGACATCCTGTGTCATTACCGATGTGCAGATGTCGGCTATGAGCGGCCTGGATCTATTGGCAGAGATGCGGACACGTGGCTACGACGCACCATTCATTTTCATTACTGCTTTCCCCAACGACCGCGTGCGCACGTCAGCGCTGGGCGCCGGCGCGATTGGCTTCCTCGCCAAACCCTTTGCAGGACAAGCGTTAATCGAATGCCTCGACACCGCACTGAACGCGTATGACGGCCGGCGCGACATCTGATGCAATCCATCTGCGGCTTGGGTTGGTGTCCGATCTAAACGCTCCACGCGTCGATCTCGCCGCCGATCAACCTCTTCGAGTCAAAGATGCTACTTGCTCTAAAATCAAGCGAGCGAGAGGCCAATTGTCGCTTGTCGACACTTTAGCGACCATCGCCGGGCGGCTACATTGGTGCAGAACAACCTTATCGCTGCGAGTGCTGGAAGGGTACGCCAGCTCGACTCATTCTGCAGATCGACGTTCAACGTAATGCTCACCCAAAGCAATCGACGACCCTGAGCCCTTCTTAACTCGTCTGGATCGTTTCTATATGTTCTATTGCAGAGCGGAGCTGGCCGAGAGCGATCGACAAAGCAAGAGATTGGCTGTTCGCAGCCGACGGCAGTGACGATGATAACGGAGCTTCGCCCAGGACAACCGCCGCGTGTCTTCTGTTGAGGCTTTTCTGGTGAAAGTGCTCTGCACGATGACCGTGCTCTCGGCGTCGTTATGTCCGTTGACGCGTGCCAGCCATCTTGCCCATCGGGCGCCGCTTCGCTGTGCATTTCCTTGCCCACCGACTCGCGGCAGGCGCCCACACCCTTACTACTTCGTAGGCGTCATCTGTAGACAACTTCTGGCTCCAAGCCGTCCAACGACTCGGCACAACACGCCCGGCCCTCGGCGGCCGGGCGCACTTTGGCGGCACCCCATCCAGGTCCTCTCCGCAGCGAGCATTGTCGCAATTGCCTTCCGCAGTGAGCCCCTACTTCCAAGGCTCAAACAAATCAGCAACCGCTAAGCCAAGAAGCACTCTGCGGACAGTATTCTGAGCCAACTCAGAGGAACTCTCAGCCGAAAAGGCGATAAACACAGAGGAGCCCGGAGCACGCTAGATTGGTCTACTCCATCGGGCCAAATCACCGGTGATCCCATTGTCACATAAAATCATCCTCATAGTCGTATGTTGAGGGGCTCGCTGAGATCTCGGTATCACTACCTTCACTGTCGTCAGCTTTGGAAAGATACCGCGCAGCAGTACCTTTGCGCTGCCATTCGCCGTCGCTATTCCTTACCCACTTATCTGACTTCGCTGGGTCAAGAACCATGTTGTCGGCGTCAACCTCGACGAATCCCATCTTTGCCGCACGGGCTCTTGCTTCCGAATTAGCCGGACGCAAATTGAGCAGCGGCTGTTTTCCGTCTAGTCGAAGCTGGTGCTCGAGCAGGATGTCGCCAGCGTTCTCGACAAGCGGATGAACGACTTGAAGATCCACAGTAGAGGTAGTCCCGGTGCGTCCAGGAAATAGCTTCTTCCACCTTTCGACGTCGAACTCGGTCATGCTGTCGCCGCCTTCCGTTCTTAGAAGTCCGACACTCTTGTTGCCCAATTGGTAGCTGAAGTATCGCGCCTTCTCGGAATCTCGGGTTCGCCCGTAGTCTTTGGCAACTTCGGCAGTTCGCCTTGCCTTGCCGGACACGAAGTCGGAGTACTCTTGGGGGTTGTTGGCGATTTTCATGATTTCGTCACCATGATAGGCCTCCGCGGCTTTTCGGAATGACTGACGATCCTCGAACTCTTTTATGGGAGGGGTTGAAACGAGCGAATACGGTCTTGTTGCCGCAGATGAACTGCTACTGGAACCAGATTCGGCTAAGCGCATATCTGCGAACGCATCCGCAAAGATGTCCGCGTCCATTTGCTCATCAGTTTCGGCATAGTCAGAGGATTGGAAGTAGGACGAGCCATTGATCCGATTATACATGGCGATTGGTGCTCCCGTCGGACATACATTTCCGCATCTAGTTTAGGCTTGTTAGGCCCAGCGGCGCTGATAGGGAGCCTGGCTTACCAAAACCTGACGTGGCCGCCCTCACGTTTGGCTTGTCATAGGGCTTCCTTTCGAACTACACAGCGGCACGCTCGTGCCATTGGCATTCATCAGGTTTGATGAGAGGCCGCGAACACCTCCGAGGAGCTCCTTTATTGGGAATTGAGCATGTCGTAGAAGTGCGGCTCCGTGCCGCGTTCGTAGCCGTACAACTGATCGCGCTCTGGGCCAAAAACTGTCCCGAGGTGGTCAGCAAGCCTGCAAACGACCTCCAGCAATCGCCGTTTGCCAGTTGCCTGAAAGAACGCGACACCTGCTTCAATCAAGTGCCCCGCGCAATAAAGTTCGTGGCACTCCGCTAGGTTGGTCCAGCGCTCCTGAGGCGCGTTCAGTATGAAATAGGTGTTGAGATAGCCGTCGCCACTGGCCGCCATCAATTCAATGAGCTCATCGGCCGCTTTCTCCAGCTCTGGATTTGGTGTCTGGCATAGCGACCATGCAGCCGCCTCAAGCCATTTTGCGACGTCACTATCCTGAAAGACCGCGCCGTGAAACTCGCCCCTCGCACGTCCGGCGGCAACGCGGAAGTTCTCTACCGCGTGGCTCGGTATCGCCCCGGGACTGCGATCGTTTAGCACCTCCCAGTGGTAGGGAATTGCCACTTCCCTTACCAGTTGCTGGCATTGCCCAATCAGCGGATCCAAGACTTCTTGATTGTGAAGATCGACTTCGGCCACATTTCTCTCGTTCCTCCTTGCCGTGTGGCGAACGGAGCCTAGTAAGCCACCTCACCACGATTGCGTCGTTGAGGTTGTGGCTCTGAGATTTGCGGCTGCACACTCGTAGTCTCGGTGCGAGGGTTCAAACGATAGAAATGGTGAGGCTGCCCTAAGGCGCCACACTCCCAGGGGCGCGTTGACAGCAGTCGTTCGACGAGGGGACAGCAATTCCCGTGCCGATTATGAGGACCGGTTCTTCTGGCAACCCGATCTGCAGCTCCGCGGAAGGAACCCGATGCGATCGCTGGCCCACCAACCGGATTTGGCGGTCGTGCTAATCCAACGTCGTCGCAAGGCTAGTCCATCCTGCTATACGAGCGGGTGACTGTCGCTGGATCAGACAGTGGCCAATAGAACTCGCCTGCCGCATATACAGCCAGGGGCGCCGCGTCCTTCCGGTGCGGCGCCCCCTGCACTTGGTTTTGGGCCCTCACCTTGCGCGGGAATGTCAGTTATCTAACGATCCATTTGATGACACGTATCAGGTCGGAGAACCGCGGTGGCGCGTGTGGCCCAACCGGATTGCGTGAACCCCTGCCACGCGCGATCGAAGGGACAAACTGGACTGCTAATCCTGAGCAATCGTCCCCGGGGTCGAAGTGCATGCTCGACGTGCCCGACATCGCGCGGATGCTGGCAATCGGGAAAAGTAAGTTGTCGCGCGTATGCGCCGCCAGTGAATAAGCTGCGACGGAGCGGCCCGAAGCTGTTGTGCACGGACTTGTTCGTCGACATCGGCGAGGTGGGAGGATGAGTTAGAGAGTATCTTTTGTGGCTTCAGGCTGATTTGGCCCTGCAAAGCAGATCGCGGGCTGGTAACCGAGAGCTGACTTCGATCTTCCAATTATCCGGAATTTCCACTTGTTATCGACCGTTCGGCTCGAACAAGAGGAAGGTAACGCTCGCTCCCAGGACGTTAGTCGGTAGACGATGATGACGCAAGCAGGGCTGACTGCTGCTCATCGGTCTGGATCGGTCTATGATTGACCTGTGATACCGGGATCGTTCTCTTTCTGAGCTCGCCCAGGCGATTCGTGGCCTCAAGGACCGACATAACACTGTAGCCTCATTCCACAGTCACCGATTTTGCTAGATTACGCGGCTGATCCACGTCCGCGCCCCTTACGAGAGCGGTATGGTAAGCCAAGAGTTGTACCGGAATGGCATAGACCATCGGCGTAAAGCGTGCGACCATCTCAGGCAGCACAATGGTCATGAGTGTGTCCACCGTCGCTTCCAAAGAACCCTTCGAATCGGTGATCAGGATGATCTTGCCGCCCCGAGCCGCAACTTCTTGCATATTCGAGACGGTCTTCTCGAAGACATCGTCATAAGGTGCGATCACCACCACAGGCACGGCCTCATCGATCAGTGCGATCGGTCCGTGCTTGAGCTCGCCGGCGGCATAACCTTGTGAGTGGATATAAGCTATTTCCTTCAGCTTGAGTGCGCCCTCGAACGCCAAGGGGGCCGATGTGCCACGACCGAGATAGAGCACGTCCCTTGAATCGGCGATATAACGCGCGAGCTTCTCGATCTGCGGCTCGATCAACAGCGCCGCAGCAATCAACCGCGGCACTTCGATAAGCTCACGCACGAGCCTCGTTTCATCGATCTCAGACAGTTTACCGCGCTCTTTGCCTGCTGCGACGGCAAGCGCCGCCAATACCATCAGCTGGCAGATAAATGCCTTGGTGGAGGCGACGCCGATTTCCGGCCCCGCCAGCGTCGGCAGAACGGATTCGCTCTCGCGCGCAATCGTCGACGTCGCGACGTTGACCACAGATATCGTGTGCACGCCCTGGTCCTTGGCGTATCGCAGTGCAGCTAACGTGTCAGCGGTTTCGCCCGATTGCGAGATGACGATCGCGAGATCGCCCCGGCGCAAAGGCGCCTCCCTATAGCGGAACTCGGACGCTACATCGATCTCGACAGGCAAGCGCGCCAGCCGCTCGAACCAGTATTTGGCGATGTGCCCGGCATAGCCTGCAGTCCCGCACGCGGTAATTGAGATGCGCTGAACGGATTTAAAGTCGAACGGCAATGTGACCGGCAGGGCGACGCGCTCGGCCGCCATGTCGAAATAATGCGCCAATGTCTTGCCGGCCACTGTCGGCTGCTCGTGGATTTCCTTGGCCATGAAGTGGCGATAATTCGCTTTGTCCACAAGGAGTGACGATACGCCAGACTTTGATGTTTCCCGCTGGACGACAGATCCGTCTGCGCTATAAATCACGCACATCGTGCGGGTAAGCACGGCCCAGTCGCCGTCTTCAAGATAGGTGATGGTGTCGGTCAAAGGCGCGAGCGCAATCGCGTCCGATCCTAGATACACTTCGCCGATACCATGTCCGATCGCAAGGGGCGACCCCTTACGCGCACCGATCAAAAGATCATCGTGGGCTTTGAAAAGGAATGCCAGCGCGAAGGCACCGCGCAGCCGTGGCAGTGACGCTTGTACCGCATCCCGCGGCGAGTAGCCCCTGTTGAGATAAGATTCGACGAGATGCGCCACCACCTCCGTGTCTGTCTCTGAGTTAAAGTGGGCTCCATTCCGCTCCAGTTCGGCTCGCAGCTCGCGGAAATTCTCAATGATCCCGTTATGAACGACCGCGACATTTTCTGTCGCATGCGGGTGAGCATTGCTCTCGGTCGGCTTTCCATGAGTCGCCCAGCGGGTATGACCGATGCCGGTATGACCCAACGGCGGATAATAGCGCAGCTGCTCTTCAAGGTTTCTCAGCTTACCTTCAGCGCGCCGGCGTTCGATACGGAGACCTTCGAGAGTCGCGAGGCCTGCGGAGTCATAGCCACGATATTCCAATCGCTTGAGCGACGCGACCAACTGGCCAACGACCGGACCACGCCCCAAAATGCCAACAATTCCACACATATCGATCAATGCAGCCCAAGTTCAAGGGGCCCGAGATCCCGCCTACAGGAATCCGATCATGAAATCGCCTGCCCGATGGTAACAGGCGTCAAGTTCGGGCTTTTTCGCGGCCGCCTGTATCGCCTCCGCATTCGCAAGCGTGAGTTAGACCTCCTTCAGCCATCATCGCTTCGGCCGACTACATTCCGCTTTTGGCTGCCGATCGAGTACAAACTGCGCAGCAGCTCTAGCTTGAATTGTTCTGTTCTACCTGAAACATTTTGCCGGCTTGGATTTAGGAGGCCCATCATACTCGAACCAAGGCAAGTTACGCTCATCGAGATTAGACGATTGGCAGCGAAGCTCTATTGTACGAGCGTAAACTTTCGATATCGAAACGTTGGAGCATCTATACCAACGTTTACTACTCTTTCTCATCTTGTCTTGTGTCGACCGCTCCACTGCCTGCCGCGAGCTTGACATTGGCAACAGCGCTGATCACGGGCGATGAATCGACCGCGAAGACCGGGTGTTCTGTCCGGAAGTTAACTTTCTTGACTACGAATTGGCGTGCAAGCTTGACTGTACGCTTGCTTGCATCCCGTCATCGGGCAAATGCATCGATGACTGCGGCTCCAGCTCGTCGCTCTCGCAAGCCGTGACGAGACCACGCGTATGCGTACTTGCGCCTGAGGTTAGATAGGAACACAGATGGTCAGCTTCTATCTCGTTGGAGATATAGCCCGGACAAGCGCGCCCTTGCGCTCGCAACCGCGATCGCATGCATCTCGCCTACTTAGGATCGTCAGAGATATAAGCCAGGATGCGAGCGTTAATTGACTTTGATGTTTTGGAGATCAATGCGTTCACACAATCCAGTCCGATTTAAAACAATGTATATAGTGTGCTTTCCTAGCTGATGTGTATGACTGGACATAACGATCGCTTTCCTCAAATTGCGGGTGGAGCGGGCTTGCGCATCTAGACTTCACGCGTTTCACAGGGCTTTTCTTTCCGGCGAAACTACGAGAGACCATGACGGTTCAGGACTCAAAGCGACGCGTTGCGCTGATCACCGGCGTCACCGGGCAGGACGGAGCATATCTCGCCGAGTATTTGCTCGGTCTCGGCTACGACGTGCACGGGATCAAGCGCCGATCGTCCTCGTTCAACACCGCGCGCGTCGATCATCTCTACCAGGATCCGCATGCCGGCAGTGTGCCGTTCCTGATGCACTATGGCGACATGACGGATTCGACCAATCTGATCCGGCTGGTGCAGCAGATCCGGCCGACCGAGATCTATAACCTGGCCGCCCAGAGCCACGTCCATGTCAGTTTCGAGAGCCCGGAATACACCGCCAACGCCGACGCAATCGGCGTTCTGCGCCTTTTGGAAGCGATCCGCATCCTCGGCATGGAAAAGGAGACGCGGTTCTACCAGGCCTCGACCTCGGAGCTTTACGGGCTCGTGCAAGAGGTGCCGCAGAAGGAAACCACGCCATTCTATCCGCGCTCGCCCTATGGCGTCGCCAAGCTTTATGGCTATTGGATCACGGTGAACTACCGTGAGGCCTATGGCATTTTCGCCAGCAACGGCATCCTTTTCAACCATGAGAGCCCGACCCGCGGCGAGACGTTCGTGTCGCGCAAGATCACCCGCGCCGTCGCCCGCATCGAGGTCGGCCTCGAGAACACGGTCTATCTCGGCAATCTCGACGCCAAGCGCGACTGGGGCCATGCCCGCGACTATGTCGATGGCATGCACAGGATCCTGCAGGTCGACGAGCCCGGCGACTTCGTGCTGGCGACCGGCGAGACGCGGTCGGTCCGCGAGTTCGTCGAGGTGGCGTTTGCCGAGGTCGGGCGCAGCATCGAATGGCGCGGCAGGGGCGTCGAGGAGGTCGGCGTGGACAAGGCCTCGGGCAAGACCCTGGTGCAGATCGATCCGACCTATTTCCGTCCGACCGAGGTTGATCTCCTGATCGGTGACGCCAGCAAGGCGCGCGCCAAGCTCGGCTGGGCTCCGAAGACGCCGTTCTCGCGACTGGTGAAGGAAATGGTCGCCAGCGATCTCGTTGAAGCCAAGCAGGATGCGACCAATGGCAAGCACGTCGTTTGAACTGAAGGGTAAGACGGTTTTCGTTGCGGGCCATCGCGGCATGGTCGGCGCGGCGCTGATGCGCCGGCTAGCACGCGAACAGGCCGATCTCTTGACGGTGCCGCGCAGCGAGCTCGACTTGCGCGACCAGGCCGCGGTGAACGCCTGGTTTGCCGCGAAGCGGCCGCAAGCCGTGTTCCTCGCCGCCGCGAAGGTCGGCGGCATCGTCGCTAACAACACGCTGCGCGCCGAGTTTCTGCACGACAATCTGGCGATATCGAGCAACGTCATCCAGGCGGCGCATGCCAATGGGTGCGAGAAGCTGATGTTCTTCGGCTCCTCCTGCATCTATCCGCGCTTGGCGCCTCAGCCGCTGCGAGAGGATTCGTTATTGACCGGCCCGCTGGAACCGACCAACGAACCCTATGCCATCGCCAAAATCGCCGGCCTCAAGATGGCCGAGGCCTATCGCAGCCAGTACGGCGCCGATTTCATCAGCGTGATGCCGACTAATCTCTACGGCCCCGGGGACAATTATCACCCCGAATACAGCCACGTCGTCGCCGCGCTGATCCGCCGCTTCCACGAGGCCAAGATTTCGGGCAGCCGCAACGTCGTGGTGTGGGGCACCGGCACGCCGCGCCGCGAATTCCTCTATGTCGATGATCTCGCCGATGCCTGCATCCATCTGATGAAGACCTATTCCTCGTCGGAACTGGTCAATATTGGTAGCGGCGAGGACATCAGCATCGCCGACTTCGCACTCATGATCGCAGCCGCCGTCGGTTTTCGCGGTGAGATCAGCTTCGATACGTCGCGCCCGGACGGCACGCCACGCAAGCTGCTCGACGTGCGTCGGCTGTCTGGGCTCGGCTGGCGCGCCACGACTTCGCTAAAGGATGGCATTCAGCTGGCATATCGGGCGTATCGGGCTGACAGCGACGGACGGCACCAGAGTGATTCGCTTGTTCCCGGATAAGGGGCGATCCCACGATCGCCCGGCGGTGAACGTCCGTCCTAGCAGACTCGCCGCTCACGTAACGATCAATCTTGCTTCGCAAGTTGACGAACGTTCATTGTCAACAGCTGCCCTCAGTTCGCCGCCAAGAACCCCTGCCGACTTGCAGGAAAAGGAAAGATCAGATCGAGACGTGCTGCCAGCAGTTGAGAGCTCATCGACTCTAAATCTCAACCGCCGACGGGCGATCACTAGCCGGAGCGAACCGGCGCTCCCTTCCTCTTGACCAATGCCTTAGCGATGGTCGGTCATCATCCTCGCCGACAGCATCACGATGGACATGAGCGCGCCTAACATCCCGAACGCCATTGGCAAGCCAAATATGTGTGCGATGAGCCCGATGCCGGCCGGCCCGACGAGTATACCCGCGTAGCCGCCTGTCGTGATGACCGCTATCGCTATGCCTGCTGGCATCACGTTCTGTTTGCCGGCGCGTCGACACAGTATGGGTACAACATTTGAAATACCCAATCCGATAAGCAGGAACCCTGCCATAGCAATCAACGCAACGGGCGCGGCTACCACGGCCAAAAAGCCTGTTACCATTAGTACAGTCCCGAGCATCAATGTGGCACGGTCGCCGATTCGCGCCACCACGGCATCTCCGCTGAGACGCCCTGCGGCCATGGCGATTGAGAAGAGCATATAACCAATGCCCCCGTGCGCCTCCGCGAGAAGATCTCGTTCAACGAGAAGCAAAGCGCTCCAATCGAGCATTGCACCTTCTACAAGAAAGGTGATACCCGCGAGCACCGCTATGAGCAACACACTGCGGTGGGGCAAGACAAATAATGGCCCCTGCTGTCTCGAACCCGTCGCCAGCAACCTCGGCCAGGCCGTCACAATCGCGATCGTTACTAATGCCGAACAGACCAACGTCGAGAGAAGCGAGCCACACTGCAGGGAGACTAACAAGGTGACCGCGGCAGAGCCGGTGACTTCCCCAATGCTGTACCGAGCGTGGAAGCCGGACATCAATAGACGGCCCGTGGCGCGCTCCAGTTCAATCGCGTGGATGTTCATTGCTACATCGATCGAGCCGAGTGAAACGCCGAAAGCAAATAGCGTGGCACCGAGCCTTACAGGTGTGTCGGAAATTGCAAGGCACGGCAGAATGATCGCGAGTCCAAGTCCACCCGCGAGGATAATGGGCTTGCTGCCGTACCGCGAGTTCAACACGCTGGTCAAAAGCATCGCGACGACAGATCCCGTTCCGAGACAGAGCAGCAGTAGACCAAGCATGCGGTCATCCGCCGCGAGCCGCTCCTTGGCGAGTGGCACCAAAGGCGCCCAGGCCGCGAGGCCGAATCCGGCCACAAAAAATGTCAGGCGTGTCCCAAGCAGGCCGGCAGACAAATTGGCACATGGTATCACGGACGCTCCTGAGAGAACGGACTCGCGGGCGCGGCGCCCCTCATCCTGCGTGCGTCGCCTGCAAGCGACGCGCGGCTCGACGATGATGGCCTCAAGTTGACGTTCTTCATCCCTGCAAATGCGATGCCGTCACAAATGCTGAACTGCGTCACACGGAGAGCGACAAGTAGGGGTGATCGTCGAGCCCCTGGGGATGGCGGTGTTTCGGCCAATCTCTCCCGGATGAGCTGGCCACACGAGGGCAATGATTTTTGCTGGTCTGCGACAGCCAAATCGCAACGCTCAGCATGCTTGTCGCAACGCCTACAAAGCCGACGGCGCCCCAGGCCTCTATGCAGTTGGCGCTAACACGGCCGTCCTTTTTCCGACAACTTTGCACAATCGGAAGCTCTCATCACGAGTGGCGGCGCTGTCTCAAGAGATCACTACAACGAGCTCCGCTACCACGCGCAAGCGGTTAATGTCGGCCCCGATGGTTTTGATATTCGTTCGTCCCTGGTTTCCGGCCGCCAGATGGTTCCCGCGCAGCCATTGGGCCTCAGTTCGTTTGTTCTGGGCCAGCGTGTCGCCGCCGGCAACAGCCACTTCGAGTAGCATGGCGGCATCAGGGCTGTCCTGTGTCCCGGGTTCCCGGCGGCGGTGGGCTGGGCCGTCTGGAGCAATCAACCAGATTTGCAAGCCATCATCATCGCCGCCGAAGAGGGCGGCGTCGATCAGGTCCAGGACGCGCGCGCATTCGATACCGAGTTGCCCGCCGGCATCGTTCAGGTGCTTATATCCGCAGTTCGCCGAGATGAGATTGGATTGTGCGTTGTAAAGAACAAGTATAGCAGGCAGAGATCGATCAGTATCGCCGCCGCCATCACGCTATAAGCCCAGGCGCTCTGCACTAGATCGAGCTCAATCAGCACCCGTGACAAGCCGAAGCCCACGATCCAAGCATCAAAGCTCATACAGATGCGTCGGAATATCTCCGCATCAAGCCGGCGAATGACGTAGGACCCCAGCGGGACGCCAAGCATGACACTCGGTACAAAAACATAGAGCAAGCTGCCGCTTTCGTAAATGAACAAGCCGAGCTGATAATAGACGAAGGCGGTAACGCTCGATTCCACCACGCGAACCAGCGCTAGGCCGGCGCGAAATTCGTGTTTGACCAAGCCCTGGTTGTTTAAACAGCATCGCTATGGGAGGCCCGGAGATTGTCGTCAGCGAATAGAGAACGCCCAGCATCCACCCGAATGGCAGGCCGATCAGCCAGCTTGCTCCGATAGGACGGCGCCAACCCGCAGCTTGCAGCAGGATCAGGGGCAGAATGATCGTGTAGGTGGCGAATTTGATCCAGCCCGGCTGAAGCGAGGTCAAGGCATAGCCGCCGAGCGCAACGCCCGGCAAGAGCCCGAGCAAGATGGGAAACACTCGTCTCCAAACCACCCGCACGCCCTTCAGATTGATGAGGAGGACGTAAACGTTGACGAAGACCTCGATGATGACAATGGCGGGGTTGAGAATGCGATTGGTGTAGAAAACTAGGGCTCGGACTCAATTGATCCAATAGGCAACGATGGCGGCGAGATGGATGGCAGCCAAGAAGTTCCTGGCTAGTTTGTCGTAGCGAGTTGAGACACGCCTGAAATCCTTGAGGCGGCAGAAACAGCGCTCGATGACGTTGCGCCCCTTGTAGGCGCGTTTGCTGAAGCTGTGGAGAGTGACCCTGTTGGATTTGTTTGGAATGACGGGCTTGGCACCACGATCGACGATTTCGGCTCGAAAGCCGTCGCCGTCGTACCCTTTGTCGCCAATGAGGGCAAACATGGGTGGCGCGAGTTCCAAAAGGGCTGGCGCTGCGGCAATATCAGCGTCCTGGCCTGGAGTGAGATGAAATGCGCAAGGTCTGCAGTCAGGGTCGCTCAGCGCGTGGATTTTCGTGGTCCGCCC
>NZ_JADYVZ010000199.1:0-408 GCF_020194195.1 Bradyrhizobium sp. BRP19
GTGCCGCATAGTCCGCCGGATTGACCGGCTGTGCTGCCGACGCTTCACCGGTATGGGCCGCAACTGCCGCCCGTTCGGCTCCCGTCTCCATTTCTTTCGTGACCCGATCAAGCTGCCGCTTCAGGGCCTTAGCAGCAAGCTGCTGTCGCAACTGGTCGCCCAGTCTCATACCGCGGATTCCTTCGTCAGTGTGTGGGGTATGCCCATTCCCAGGCATCGGGCCGGGCGAGCAGGGCGGCACAAAGCCGGTAATTCATTTCGTGGCTGGGGCGCAAGGCTGTGACCTTGCCTAGCAGCGGCGCGCCCAGCAGAGCTAGGTCGCCGATTAGATCAAGCACGCGGTGCCGCACGAACTCCATCGGCAGGCGCATGCCGCCGATCACGCCGGAGCCGACAATGGTAGCGGTG
>NZ_JADYVZ010000200.1:0-406 GCF_020194195.1 Bradyrhizobium sp. BRP19
CTGGTGACAGGGGCACTTTCAGTCGATGCCGCCATGGCGTCGACCGCTCCGTTCCGTCCGGAAATCCAGCAACTGCGCGGACATGCCGGGCAGATCGATGCGGCTGCTGCCCTGACGGCGCTGCTCGCCGGCAGCGACATACGCCAGTCGCACCTCGAGGGCGATGAGCGCGTGCAGGATCCCTATTGTTTGCGCTGCCAGCCGCAGGTTGCCGGCGCTGCGCTTGATCTGCTCACGCAGGCGGCCCGCACGCTGACGATCGAGGCCAATGCGGTCACCGACAATCCGCTGGTATTGGTCGAGACCGGCGAGATCGTCTCGGGCGGCAACTTCCACGCCGAACCGATCGCCTTTGCCGCCGACCAGATTGCGCTTGCGCTGTCGGAAGTTGGCGCGATCAGCGAAC
>NZ_JADYVZ010000201.1:0-406 GCF_020194195.1 Bradyrhizobium sp. BRP19
GCGAGACCTTCCGGCCGGCCACGGTAACCTCGTTCGTGCCAAGCTCCAGTTCGACGTTTCCAAACGATATGGCCTGCGGCGCGAGCAGCCGAGGCCGTCGTAGAACCGCCCGGACTCTGGCAAGGAATTCCTGCGGCTCAAAGGGCTTGCTCAGGTAATCGTCCGCTCCGCCGTTCAGTCCATCGATCACGTCTTCCTTGGTATCCTTGGCGGTCAGCATGATGATGGCGGGCCTTTCGCGCAATTGAGCGAGGGAGGCGACGATATCGAGCGCGTCGCCGTCCGGCAGCATCCGGTCGACGATTGCGAGATCATACTTGAAGCTGCCGAGTGCTTGCCGGGCTTCCGAGATGGATTCGACAATGTCGACAATTCCGCACACGTCTCGAAGTAAACGGCCGAGATA
>NZ_JADYVZ010000202.1:0-406 GCF_020194195.1 Bradyrhizobium sp. BRP19
GCCTTCAGACGCTCGGCAACATCCGTCGGAACGCCGACCCGTGCGCCGCTGTCGACCTCGGCCTTCTTGACCCACTCATTGAGCGTCTGTGGCGTGCAGCCGATCTTCGCGGCAATTGAGCACACCGCCGCCCAGCGTGACGGATGCTCGCCTTCGTGATCCAAAACCATCCGTACCGCGCGGGAACGGACCTCAGTTGAAAATTTGTTCGTCGTCGTCTTGCTCATAACGGCCCCACCTTCTCAGGAGTTGGGGCCTCCGGCAATCCCGGGGCGGTTCAGTTTATGCGAACCGGGACTGACACAGTAGGATCGGCTAGGCTGGTCCGCTGCACGGTCGCTGAAAAGCACGCCAGCAAGAAGGATCGCTCAGGCGATTCGGGGAGTCTACGCAGAGAAGCTGCCAA
>NZ_JADYVZ010000203.1:0-405 GCF_020194195.1 Bradyrhizobium sp. BRP19
TCGCTGCCGAAGCGCAGTGCGTAGACCTTGAACTGCCACTGGTCGCCACGCGCGGTGGCGGATGCCGCCGGGAAGCCGTTGACGGTGAGGTCCTCGGTCGACGCTTTGTCGACGCCTTCCATCCAGCCGGAGTTCAGATACTCGCCGAGCGACTGTTCGGCCGGCACCCGCACCACGTCGAACCGCATCGCCTGCGTGCCGCCTTCGCGCACGCCGATCACCGCCTGCGCGGTGTTGTCGAGCGTGAAGTTCTCGGGCGCCTGGAAGGTGAAGCCGAGCTTGGGATGCAGGAAGCGGCGGCCGCGAACGAAGCCTTCGCTCGGATCTTCGCCATAGACGATGTTGTCGATCGCGGCGAGATAGGTCTCGCGGTCGCGTTCGGACCCTTCGGGCGCCGTATATTGC
>NZ_JADYVZ010000204.1:0-405 GCF_020194195.1 Bradyrhizobium sp. BRP19
CTTGATGGTCTTGGCGATCAGCAAGGCCTGCTCCTTGTTGAACGCAAAATCCTGCACGCCTTTGTGCGTCGTCAGCGACAGCACCATGATATCGGGCTGATGTTCGGGCCAGCCCGTGGCGAAGCCAGTCACGAAATCCGCCGCCGTCTTGCGGTTTGCCATTCGCGCCACCCTATGTCGCGTGAACGAAGGCGGTGACTTCGATCTCGACCTTGGCGCGTTGATCGACCAGGCCGTCGATGTAAAGCAGGGTGGACGGCGGGAAATTGCGCCCTAGCGTCTCCTTCCAGGCCGCGCCGATCCCGGCGCCTGCAGCCTCGTATTCGGCGCGGCTGGTCAGGTACCAGGTCAGGCGGACGATGTGCTCGGGGCCGGCGCCGGCTTCGCTCAGGAGCTTGATGATCC
>NZ_JADYVZ010000205.1:0-405 GCF_020194195.1 Bradyrhizobium sp. BRP19
CCATGAGATACCCTGCCTCCAGCTCTTCCTTTGGCCGCCCGGCCACGGTCCCCGTAAATTTACCGGCTACCAATTGATGCCAAATTGCTGCGACGCATCAGTAAATTACGCCACAATTCCCAATTACTCGGTAATGGAACTGCGCTATATGGATGCCGGGGAATGAGGCCCTAAAGCGCCATCAGGGCCGAGGGACGCCGGGTCACCAGTAGCCATGTCATCCATCACGACTTCTGCCATCGAAACGCCCGCGCGGCGCTCGGTGGAAAAGACCTGCGATGATCTCGCGATCGTCGTACTGAGCGCGGTCGCCCTGATCGCGGGCCTCACATTCCGCGATTACGGGCTGGGCTGGGACGACTACACCCACGCCGAATATGCCGATCTCCTGCTGCGCATGTACGG
>NZ_JADYVZ010000206.1:0-405 GCF_020194195.1 Bradyrhizobium sp. BRP19
CCTGGCATGGCCGAGAAGGACCTGGATCACCCTGACGTCGGTGTTTGCTTCCAAAAGGTGGGTGGCAAAGCTGTGCCGCAATGTGTGCAGCGTCGCCGGCCTGGTGATCCCCGCCATATGCTTGGCCGACATGAACGCGCGGCGGAGCTGCCGCGGCGAGATCGGGTTGATCTTCGGCTTGCCGGGGAACAGCCATCCCTGCGGCCGCGCTTCACGCCAATAGTCGCGCAAGAGCTCCCGCAGGCCCGGCGACAGCATCACCTTGCGGTCCTTCTGCCCCTTGCCCTGTTCGACATGGATCAGCATCCGGTCGCTGTCGATGTCGCTGATCTTGACGTTGCAGACCTCGGAGCCGCGCAGTCCGGCGCCATAGGAGATGCTGAGCGCCGCGCGATACTTCTGGCC
>NZ_JADYVZ010000207.1:0-404 GCF_020194195.1 Bradyrhizobium sp. BRP19
GGATGGTGAGAAGGTTCAGCACTGCGCCGCGGTTCTTGATCAGAATCGGCGCGAAGGCCCGCGTCACCCGTAGCGGCGCGAGGTAGTTGATCTCCATCTCGTCGCGCGCGAAGGCCAGATCCGGCGCCAGCATGAAGGCGGTGTTGTGGTTGACGCCCGCATTGTTGATCAGGAGCGTAACGCCAGACGCACGGCTTGCGGCGCGCGCGACGTCCTCATCACTGGCGACATCCATCTTGATTGGCAGCAGGTCATCGGACACCGCGAGCGCGGAGATATCGCGCGCCGCGGCATAGATCTTCGCCGCGCCGCGGGCCTTGAGTTCGGCGATCAGCGCCTGCGCGATCGCGCCAGTTGCGCCGGTGATGAAAACGACAGAACCCTTGATGGTCTCGGTCATGCGG
>NZ_JADYVZ010000208.1:0-404 GCF_020194195.1 Bradyrhizobium sp. BRP19
AGGCCGTCATCCTGCTTGGCTGCAGCGGCCAGGCGCCGCCGGCCGAGGTGCTGGCCGCGCTGCTGTTCTACCGCGTCATCTATTTCTTGCTGCCGCTTGTCGTGGCTGCGGCCATGCTCGGCGCGTTCGAGTTGCGCTCGGGCGCCGGGGCGCCGTTCGGCCGCGCTGCGGTCAAGCTGTCGCCAGGGCTGCTGGCCGCGCTGACGATGGTGGCGGGTGTAATGCTGCTGGTCTCGGGCGTCACCCCTGCCAGCGACGAAGCGGAAGACCTCCTGCGCATGCACGTGCCGCTGTTCGTGGTCGAAGCCTCGCACATGATCGGCAGCGTGGCCGGGTTCATCATGCTGTTTGTCGCACGCGGGCTGCTGCACCGGCTGGATGCTGCATGGTGGGCGGCGCTGGTG
>NZ_JADYVZ010000021.1:0-84344 GCF_020194195.1 Bradyrhizobium sp. BRP19
GGCGAGGCACTTGCAGCCGGGGCGGGCGAAGCCGTCGGGGCCGGCGAGGGACTTGCCGATGCGGCCGGCGCCGGGCTCGCGGTCTGCGCCAGAGCGCCTGACAGCCCATGCGACAAGGCCGCAGCCGGGATCAGCGCGGCCAAAGCGAGGCGACGAAAAGTGTTCATTTTATTCTCCCCGAGGCCCGCTTCGTCGGGGCCTCAATTCATCAAGGCCTTACCCACCAAGGCCTTAACCCGTCCGCGCGTCCCGGTTCGCGCGAACCGCGCCGTTCTAACACGCGAGCGCCGAATTCGTCCCATGACAGATGCGTCATGGCAGGCAACTTGCCCGATGTCCCGACCCGGGTGGCAAATCACTGGCCAAGCGGCCGAGGATCGCCATATAAGGCAGGCGAAATTCGGGAATTTTCATGAGCGCGCTGGCCAACCACGCATTTGCCAAGATGAACGGCATCGGCAACGAGATCGTCGTTGTCGACTTGCGCGAGTCGGCGGCCAAGGTCACGCCGGACGATGCCCGCGCCGTGGCGTCCGCGAACGGCGGCGTGGCCTACGACCAGCTCATGGTGCTGCAGAAGCCCCGGCTCGACGGCACCGAGGCCTTCATCAGCATCTACAACAATGACGGCTCGGAGGCCGGTGCCTGCGGCAACGGCATGCGCTGCGTCGTGCGCCGCATCTTCGAGAAGACCGGGCAGACCAGTGCGACCTTCGAGACGGCCGCCGGCCTGCTCAATGTCTGGCAGGGTCCGGCGCCCGACCTCTACACAGTGGATATGGGCGCGCCGAAGTTCGGCTGGCAGGACATTCCGCTGGCGGAAGAGTTTCGCGACACCCGCTACATCGAATTGCAGATCGGGCCGATCGACAATCCCATTCTGCATTCGCCCTCAGTGGTGAGCATGGGCAATCCGCACGCGGTGTTCTGGGTCGACGACGTCAACGCCTACGATCTCGGCCGCTTCGGTCCGCTCTTGGAAAACCATCCGATCTTTCCCGAGCGCGCCAACATCACGCTGGCCCATATCGTCGATCGCGAGCACATCACGATCCGCACCTGGGAGCGCGGTGCCGGCCTGACCAAGGCGTGCGGGTCGGCGGCCTGCGCCACGGCGGTCGCCGCCGCGCGGCTGAAGCGCGCCGAGCGCAAGGTCGAGATCACATTGCCCGGCGGCAAGCTCGGCATCGAATGGCGCGAGCGCGACGACCACGTGCTGATGACGGGCACCGCGACCTTCGAATATGAGGGCAGCTTCGATCCGGCGCTGTTCGCGCCGGTCGCCTGATGGCCGTCGACATCGTCACCTTCGGCTGCCGCCTCAACGCCTTCGAGGCCGAGGTGATCCGCAGCAAGGCGGAAGTCGCAGGGCTTTCCGACACCATCGTCATCAACAGCTGCGCCGTCACCAACGAGGCGGTGGCGCAGGCGCGCCAGTCGATCCGCAAGTTGAAGCGCGAGCGCCCCGAGGCGCGCATCGTCGTCACCGGCTGCGCGGCGCAGACGCAGGCTGCGATGTTTGCGGGCATGGCCGAGGTCGATCGCGTCGTCGGCAATGACGACAAGATGCGCGGCGAAGCGTGGCGGGAGACGCGCCACGCTTTCGATCTTGGCGCCAGCGAGAAGATCGCCGTCAGCGACATCATGGCGGTGAAGGAGATGGCGCCGCACCTCGTCGATGGTTATGCGAGCGGCCTGCCGCGCGTCTTCGTGCAGGTGCAGAACGGCTGCGATCATCGCTGCACCTTCTGCATCATCCCGTTCGGCCGCGGCAATTCGCGCTCGGTGCCGATGGGCGCGGTGGTCGATCAGGTGCGCACCCTGGTCGAGCGCGGCCATGCCGAGATCGTGCTGACCGGCGTCGATCTCACGAGCTACGGCGCAGACCTGCCCGGCGCGCCCAAGCTCGGCCTGCTGACCAAGCAGATCCTGCGCCATGTGCCCGAGCTCAAGCGCCTGCGTATCTCCTCGATCGATTCGATCGAGGCGGATGACGACCTGCTCGATGCCATCGCGGAGGATGCGCGCCTGATGCCGCACCTGCACCTGTCGCTGCAGTCGGGCGACGACATGATCCTGAAGCGCATGAAGCGGCGGCATTCGCGGCAGGATGCGATTGGCTTCTGCGAGCAGGTACGCCGCCTGCGCCCCGATGTCGTCTTCGGCGCCGACATCATCGCGGGCTTCCCGACCGAGACCGAGGACATGTTCTCGCGCTCGCTCGACCTCGTCGAGCAATGCGGACTGACCTTCCTGCACGTCTTCCCTTATTCGCCGCGGCCCGGCACGCCCGCCGCGCGGATGCCGCAGGTGGCGGGAGGCCTGATCAAGGAGCGTGCGCGACGGCTGCGTGCGGCCGGTGAAGCAGCGTTGCGGCAGCGCCTGCAAGCCGAGATCGGCGCAACGCGCGATGTGCTGATCGAGAGCGGGGGGCAGGGCCGCACGGAGCATTATCTGCCGGTGGCGATTGCGGGCGAGCGGGTTGGGAGTGTGGTGTCGCTGAAGATAGCCGGCAGCGATGGCGAGCGACTGAAGACGTAAGCAGCTGCTCTTTGCCCTTTCCCATAAGGGGAGAGGAAAACTACGACGCCCGCACCTGCCAGAACCGCAACGTCCGCTTGGCATTCTCCGCCGTCATCCTCGCAAAATGCCCCTGCGCCCGCGCGACGTCGGCCGGCTTCATCGCGCCGGTCGCGAAGCGGCATTCGAGCACGGCCTTGGTCGTTTCCCAGCTGAGTTGTGCGGCCTTGCACGGCACCAGCAGACCGTCCTCGCGCAGACTCTGCATCAGCGGTCGGATCACCTCGACCGTCGATCCCGACAACGCCGCCAGCGCCGCCACCGTCTCCTCATAGCGCCGCTGTTTGGCGAAGCCGAGCAACGTCGCCTCGTCGAGCTGGCCTGTAGCCTTCAGGCCTGCAATGGCACGCTTGGCACCTTCGAAATCGCGCACCGCCGACATTTCGCGCTCGGCGCCGATGGCGACGGCGGCGATCGCGCTCTGGATCTCCTCGAACAGATGCGGCGGGGCGCGCGACAGCAGGCGGGTGCGCACGGCGTCCGTCGCCGAGCGCAGCAATTGGCGGCGCAGCTCCGACGGGAGGTCGACGCGGACGCCGACGCTGACCGCGAGCTCCGGATCGCTTTCGGCCTGGCCGACGATGACGGAAAATCCCTTTGCGGAGACGCGGGCGCCGGGATTGGCGGCGAGCCGCCGGCTGACGCTGGGATAGCGGCGCGCCAGCAGCGCGTCGGTGACGATTTCCTTCAGCCACCAGCGGCCGGCGACCGCGAGCAGATGCGGCTCGCCCTTAGCTGATGCGATCTTCACCAGCTCGCCGTCGTCGAGGCGCGCGGATTCCTGCAGCACGGGGCCGGCGATGCGGATCTCGTCATTGTTGGCGAGGCGGCGGATCACCGACGGCGGCGCCTGCGCGACCGGCGCCAGCTGCGCGCTGATCTCGGCCAGCGCCACGCGCGCTGCCACATCGGCGATGGCGCGCAGCTCGATGGTGCCGATCAGGCGCTCGAGCACGTCGTCGAACAGCGCGATCTGCTCGTCGTCGAAATTGCCGGCGGAGGAGAGGAACAGCTCGGTGACGCGCCGGGCCGTCGCCAGGCCCTTTTCCGGCGAGCCGATCCGCAGTGCGGATTCGACCTCGTCGATGATCGATAGCCCGGAATTGGTCATCGCGCGCGGCTCGTCCTGAGCGGTTACGGAAGCTTGTTCTAAGCAACCGTTATCATTAGAGGCGAGCGCTGAAGGTTTCGTAAACCATGGCACGGTAGCCGAGCACAGCCGCTTCTCGACCGACCACCGCTCCTCATCCCGAGGAGCCCCGCGAAGCGGGCGTCTCGAAGGATGGATACGACCGCGATGCGCCTGCGGGGCCTCTATGGTTCGAGACGGCGCTGACGCGCCTCCTCACCATGAGGGTCTAAGAGATTACTCCCCGTTCCACCCGCAGGCCCGGAGCTTCTCGTGCATATGCGGCGGGGCCGGCGCCACCACGCGGACCGGCTCCTTGTTCCGGGAGATCGGCACCACGATCTCGCGCGAATGCAGGTGCAGGCGCGGCTCGCCGAAGCGCGGACCGTTGCCGTAGATGTTGTCGCCGAAGATCGGCCAGCCGCTCGCGGCCGCATGCACCCGCAATTGATGGGTCCGGCCGGTCACCGGTTCCATGGCAAGCCAGGTGAAACCGTCGCCCCGGCCCATCACCTTCCAGTTCGTGATCGCCTTCTGCCCTTCCGGATCCGGCTTCTGCCACCAGCCGCGTTCGGCATTGAGTCGGCCGAGCGGCATGTCGATGGTGCCTTCGTCCTCGGCAGGGCCCCCTTCGACCACGGTCCAGTAGGTTTTGCCGATCTTGCCGTGCTTGAACAAAAGGCCCAGCGATGCCGTCGCCTTGCGGTGGCGGCCGAGCACGAGGCAGCCCGAGGTGTCCTTGTCCAGCCGGTGGGCCAGCACCGGCGGTCGCGGCAGGCCGAAACGCAGCGCGTCGAAGGAATCCTCCAGATTGGGGCCACCCTTGGGGCCGCGATGCACCGGCAGGCCGGCCGGCTTGTCGATGACCAGCATCAGGCCGTCGCGATGGAGCACGCGGCCTAAGATCTCATCGGCGGTCAATTGGGGAACATCGAGCAATCGCAGGACTTTCGGTCAAGGCTTTCGTTTACGGGCCGGAACGGCTAACACGCCACCATGAACGATACCACCTCCGAGACCCCCAAGCTGAGCTGGTGGCGCCGCCTGTCCAATGGGCTGAAGCGCACCTCGTCCTCGCTCGGGACCGCGGTCGCCGACCTCGTCACCAAGCGCAAGCTCGACCGCGCCATGCTCGACGACATCGAGGACGTGCTGCTGCGCGCCGACCTCGGCACGTCAGTCGCGGTGCGCATTGCCGATGCCGTCGGCACCGGCCGCTACGACAAGGCGATCTCGGCGGACGAGGTCAAGGACGTCGTCGCCACCGAGGTCGAGAAGGTGCTGTCGCCGGTGGCAAAGCCGCTCGTGATCGATGCGGCAAAAAAGCCGTTCGTCATTCTCGTGGTCGGCGTCAACGGTTCCGGCAAGACCACCACGATCGGCAAGCTGTCGCAGAAATTCGCCTCTGAAGGCCGCAAGGTGATGCTGGCCGCCGGCGACACGTTTCGCGCCGCCGCCATCGAGCAGCTCAAGGTCTGGGGCGAGCGGACGAAGACGCCCGTCATCGCAGGCGCGCAGGGCTCGGATTCCGCAAGCCTTGCCTTCAACGCGCTCACCGCGGCGAAGGAGCAGAATGTCGACGTGCTGCTGATCGACACCGCCGGCCGCCTGCAGAACAAGGCCGAGCTGATGAACGAGCTCGAGAAGGTCGTGCGCGTGATCCGCAAAGTGGATGACACTGCGCCGCATGCCGTGCTGCTGGTGCTGGATGCGACCGTCGGCCAGAATGCGCTGTCGCAGGTCGAGGCCTTCCATCGCACCGCCGGGGTCACCGGCCTCGTGATGACCAAGCTCGACGGCACCGCGCGCGGCGGCATCCTGGTGGCGCTCGCGGAGAAGTTCAAGCTGCCGGTGCACTTCATCGGCGTCGGCGAAGGCGTCGACGATCTCGCGCCCTTCACCGCGCGCGACTTCGCCCGCGCCATCGCCGGAATCGAATAGCGTCATCCTTCGAGACGCCGCTTGCGCGGCTCCTCAGGATGAGGTCGTGCCACACATGAGGTCCTCATCCTGAGGAGACCGCGAAGCGGTCGTCTCGAAGGATGGGAGATACGGAAGAGAGAATGGACAAGACCCAGCCGCATCCGCTGTTCAAGCTCGCGACCGAGCTCGGTCCGCTGCTCGTGTTCTTCTTCGTCAACGCGAAGTTCAATCTGTTCGCCGCGACCGGCGCCTTCATGGTGGCCATCGCGGTCGCGATGGCCGCCTCTTACATCGTGACGCGCCACATCCCGATCATGGCGATCGTCACGGGGGTGATCGTGCTGGTGTTCGGCACGCTGACCCTGGTGCTGCACGACGAGACCTTCATCAAGGTCAAGCCGACCATCATCTACGGCCTGTTCGCCGCGATCCTCGGCGGCGGCCTGTTGTTCGGCCGCTCCTTCATCGCCGTGATGTTCGACCAGGTGTTCAACCTGACGCCGCAGGGCTGGCGCATCCTCACCTTGCGCTGGGCGCTGTTCTTCGCCGGAATGGCGGTGCTGAACGAGATCGTCTGGCGCACCCAAAGCACGGATTTCTGGGTGAACTTCAAGGTGTTCGGCGTCACTCCGATCACGATGATCTTCGCCATCGCCCAGATGCCGCTGACCAAGCGCTATCATCTCGCGCCGGTCTCGCTGGAGAGAAGCGAGGCCGAGGCGGGGGATGTGAGCAAGGGTTAGGCGAAGGACAGGCGAAGCGTCGCTCCACATACCGCTGTCATGCCCCGGCTTGACCGGGGCATCCAGTACGCCGCAGCTTCTCCGTATACGACTGGCGTCTCTGGAATACTGGATCGCCCGATCAAGTCGGGCGATGACAGTTGAGCGTGTGGTACGAGCGCGGCATCAGCTTCCTGCCTTCAGCGCCTTCTCCAGCTCCGGCATCAGCACGGCCTTGAGATTTTGCGGCGTGATCGGCCCGACCAGCTTGTAGACGATGGTGCCCTCGCGCCCGACGACGAAGGTCTCCGGCACGCCGTAAACGCCCCATTCGATCGAGGCGCGGCCGTTGGCGTCGACGCCGACATGGCCGAACGGGTTGCCGTAGCGGCCGAGGAAGCGCCGCGCATTGTCGGCGGCGTCCTTGTAGTTGATGCCGACCAGCTGGAAGCGCTTGTCTTTTGCCATTTCGGTCAAAAGCGGCGCTTCGTCATGGCAGGGCACGCACCAGGACGCCCAGACGTTGACGAGGCTGACCTTGCCCTTGAACGCAGCCGGATCGAGTCCCGGCACCTGCGTGCCATTCTCTTGCAATCCCTGGAGCGGCGGCAGCACGGTTTGCGGTGCGGGCCGGCCGATCAGCGCGGACGGAATCCGCGAGGGATCGCCACTCCCGAGCCGGAACCAGAACAAAAGCGCTAGGCCGATGAAGACGATCAGCGGCAGCATCACCAGGAAGGTGCGGCGCTGCGGCGAAGCGGAGGCAGGCTGATCGCTCATCGCGGCTCCGTCGCGCTGCGGCCCGACCGGCGGGTGATGCCGCGCTGCTCCAGCTCGCGCAGGCGCTGCGTCTGGCTGCGATAATCGAGCATGACCCAGCCGATCAGGATCGCGACCACGAGGGCGACAGCTGCGTAAGACGCCACGATGAAAGAGGCATAAGGACCGAGCGACATCGTCATGCAGCCCCAGCTTCGTTGGACGCGTTGTCTTCACGCGAACCGGCGGCCACTTCGCTCGAAAACGCGATCCGGCTGGCCTGCATCATCTGCAGCGAGCGGACACGGCGGCGCAAAATCTCGTTGCGCATCGCGGCCAGGTGCAGCGTGACGAACAGCAGCGTGAAGGCGACCGCCATCACCAGCAGCGGAATCAGGAACGACTTGTCCAGCGCCGAGCCGCCCATGCGCATCACCGAGGCGGGCTGGTGCAGCGTGTTCCACCAATCGACCGAGAACTTGATGATCGGCAGGTTGATGGCGCCGACCAGGGTCAGCACCGCGGCGGCGCGCGCCGCACGCGAGGGATCGTCGACCGCGCGCCACAGCGCCATCAGGCCGAGATACATCAGGAACAGGATCAGCACCGAGGTCAGCCGCGCGTCCCACTCCCAATAGGTGCCCCACATCGGCCGGCCCCAGAGCGAGCCCGTGAGCAGTGCGAGGAAGGTGAAGGCGGCGCCGATCGGAGCTGCGGCCTTGGCGGCGACGTCGGCGAGCGGATGCCGCCACACCAGCGTGCCCAACGATGCGATGCTCATCACGCCCCACACGAACATCGACAGCCAGGCATTGGGCACGTGGATGAACATGATCTTGACGGTCGCGCCCTGCTGATAGTCGTCGGGCGCGAGCGCAGCTTGATAGAGACCGATCGTGAGCAGGATGATTGTCGCGGCCGCCAGCCACGGCAACACCCGCGCTGTCAGCGCGAGGAACCGCGTGGGGTTGGCGAGGTCGATCAGCGTCATGGTATCCTGATAATCACCGGGGGCCGCTCAGGCAATCAGCACGAAAGCCCGTCGCGAAAGTTGATCCGGGTCAAGGTCCGTCGAGCCCATCTCAGTCGAGGCCATGCCGCAGGCTTGCTGCGGCCGCGAACGGGCCGATCACGAGGCTGACCAGCGACAGTGCGCACAGGATCGAGAACGGCGCGCCGAAGGTCATGGGACCGACGATCACCGCCTGCGAGGCCGCAACGCCGAAAATCAGCACGGGAATCGACAGCGGCAGCACCAGCACCGCCATCAACAGCCCGCCGCGATGCAGCGTCACCGCCAGCGCCGCGCCGATCATGCCGGTGAAGGTCAGCGCCGGAGTGCCCGCCAGCAGCGTCAGCGCCACCGCGGCCGTGGCGATCATGTCGAGGTTGAGCAACAGGCCGAGCACGGGGGTTGCGACAATCAGCGGCAGGCCGGCGGCGAGCCAATGCGCCAGCGCCTTGGCGGCGCAGGCGAGTTCCAGCGGCGTCCGGCTCATCGTGATCAGGTCAAGCGAGCCGTCCTCATGGTCGGCCATGAACAGCCGGTCGAGGGTCAGCAGGCTGGCTAGGAGGGCGCCGAGCCAGAGGATCGCAGGTCCCAGCCGCGACAGCAGCGCCAGATCCGGCCCGACCGCGAACGGCATCAGCACCACCACGGTCAGGAAGAACAGCACCCCGATCAGCGCCCCGCCGCCGACGCGAAGCGCAATCCTGATGTCCCGGCGGATGAGGGCGGCAAGGGCGGTCATGAGAGGCTTCCAGCTTCTGGGAACGCATCCGACAGCCACAGGCACACTGCGCTCCCTTCCCCCTTGTGGGGGGAGGGAATGGAGAGAGCCGAGCCCGGCCGCTTGGAAAACTGAGGGTGCCTGAACTTCACGCCACACCCCCGATCCGCAGCTCCCGCGATTCGATCCCGAGCGGGGCATGCGTCGCTGCGACGATCATGCCGCCGCCGGCCAGATGCTCGCGCATCAGGCCGGCGAACATGTCCTGACCGGCGACATCAAGCGCATTGGTCGGCTCGTCCAGGAGCCAGACCGGGCGGCGGACCGTCAGCAGCCGCGCCAGCGAGAGCCGGCGGCGCTGTCCCGCGGACAGGAATCCGGCGGGCAGATGGATGGCGTGGTCGAGCCCCACCTTGGCAAGGCTCTCGACGGCATCGAAACGCTCGCCGCCGAGAAAATCAGCCCAAAACGTCAGGTTTTCGGCCACGCTCAGCGCCGGCTTCAGGGCATCGCGATGGCCGAGATAGTGGCACTGCTCCGCCAGGGTCAGCTCGCCATCGCCTCCCTCCACCGCGATCGTCCCGCCGGCCGGAACGAGCAGGCCCGCGATCAGCCGGAGCAGCGAGGTCTTGCCCGATCCATTGCGCCCCATCACAGCCACGGCCTCGCCCGACCCGGCCGCGAAATCGAGCCCGGCGAACACCTCGCGCCCGCCCCGCACGCATCTCAGCCCGTGACCTGACAGCCGCATGTCGCCTTGGTTCAGTCCGCTCACAGCCGGGCCTCAGGAAATCTTGGGGTAGCGCATGGGAATTTTTGGCTCGCGAATTGCTGCGGCACGATAGTGGCTGTGGCGGCGCGGTTAGAAAGCTTCTATAAGCCCGGAACTACTTGATGCAGCAACTCAACCTGCCCCTGCAAGCGGCCCAGCCTGATACGCTGACGGTGTTAAAATACCCTGCCGGGTATAACTAGCAATTGGGATCTCCTACATGACCTCGCTCGACAGCTTCAAATGCAAAAAGACTCTCAAGGTCGGCGCCAAGACCTATGTCTATTACAGCCTGCCCACCGCCGAGAAGAATGGTCTGAAGGGAATTTCGAAACTTCCCTACTCGATGAAGGTCCTGCTCGAGAATTTGCTGCGCAACGAGGATGGCCGCTCGGTCAAGAAGGAAGACATCGTCGCGGTGTCGAAATGGCTGCGCAAGAAGTCGCTGGAGCATGAGATCGCCTTCCGCCCGGCGCGGGTGCTGATGCAGGACTTCACCGGCGTGCCCGCGGTGGTCGACCTCGCCGCGATGCGCAACGCGATGCAGAAGCTCGGCGGCGAGCCTGAGAAGATCAACCCCTTGGTGCCCGTCGATCTCGTCATCGACCATTCCGTGATCGTGAACTTCTTCGGCGACAACAAGGCTTTCGGCAAGAACGTCACCGAGGAATACAAGCAGAACCAGGAGCGCTACGAGTTCCTGAAGTGGGGCCAGAAGGCCTTCTCGAACTTCTCCGTCGTGCCGCCCGGCACCGGCATCTGCCACCAGGTCAATCTCGAATATCTGGCCCAGACGGTCTGGACCAAGAAGGAGAAGATGACCGTCGGTAAGAAGACCGGCACCTTCGAGGTGGCCTATCCCGATTCGCTGGTCGGCACCGATTCGCACACCACCATGGTCAACGGCCTTGCCGTGCTCGGCTGGGGCGTCGGCGGCATCGAGGCGGAAGCCTGCATGCTCGGCCAGCCGCTGTCGATGCTGCTGCCCAACGTCGTCGGTTTCAAGCTGAAGGGCGCGCTGAAGGAAGGCGTCACCGCGACCGACCTCGTGCTCACCGTGACGCAGATGCTGCGCAAGCTCGGCGTGGTCGGCAAGTTCGTCGAGTTCTTCGGCCCCGGCCTCGACCACCTCTCGGTCGCCGACAAGGCGACGATCGCCAACATGGCGCCCGAATACGGCGCGACCTGCGGCTTCTTCCCGGTCGATGCCGCCGCGCTCGATTATCTCAAGACCTCCGGCCGTGCCTCGGCCCGCGTCGCGCTGGTGCAGGCCTATGCCAAGGCGCAGGGCCTGTTCCGCACCGCCAAGTCGCCCGACCCCGTGTTCACGGAAACGCTGACCCTTGACCTCGGCGACGTCGTGCCGTCGATGGCCGGGCCGAAGCGCCCCGAAGGCCGCATCGCGCTGCCCACCGTCGCGGACGGCTTCTCGCTCGCGCTCGCCAGCGAGTACAAGAAGGCCGAGGAGCCGGCCAAGCGCTTCCCCGTCGAAGGCAAGAACTTCGACATCGGCCATGGCGACGTCGTGATCGCCGCGATCACCTCCTGCACCAACACCTCGAACCCGAGCGTGCTCATCGGTGCCGGCCTGCTCGCGCGCAATGCGGCTGCGAAGGGCCTCAAGGCAAAGCCGTGGGTGAAGACCTCGCTCGCGCCGGGCAGCCAGGTGGTCGCGGAATATCTCGCCAATTCCGGTCTGCAGCCCGATCTCGACAAAGTCGGATTCAACCTGGTCGGCTTCGGCTGCACCACCTGCATCGGCAATTCCGGTCCGCTGCCTGAGGAGATCTCGAAGTCGATCAACGACAACGGCGTCGTCGCGGCCGCCGTGCTCTCCGGCAACCGCAACTTCGAAGGCCGCGTTTCGCCGGATGTGCAGGCGAACTACCTGGCCTCGCCGCCGCTGGTGGTCGCCTACGCGCTCGCGGGCAGCGTCACCAAGAACCTCGCCACCGAGCCGCTCGGCGAGGGCAAGGACGGCAAGCCGGTGTACCTGAAGGACATCTGGCCGACGACCAAGGAGATCAACGCCTTCATGAAGAAGTTCGTGACCGCGTCGATCTTCAAGAAGAAGTATGCCGACGTGTTCAAGGGCGACACCAACTGGCGCAAGATCAAGACAGTCGAGAGTGAGACCTATCGCTGGAACATGTCTTCGACCTATGTGCAGAACCCGCCCTACTTCGAAGGCATGAAGAAGGAGCCGGAGCCGGTCACCGACATCGTCGAGGCGCGCATCCTCGCCATGTTCGGCGACAAGATCACCACCGACCACATCTCGCCGGCCGGCTCGATCAAGCTCACCTCGCCCGCCGGCAAATATCTCAGCGAGCACCAGGTGCGTCCGGCCGACTTCAACCAGTACGGCACGCGTCGCGGCAACCATGAAGTGATGATGCGCGGCACCTTCGCCAACATCCGCATCAAGAACTTCATGCTGAAGGGCGCGGACGGAAACATCCCCGAGGGCGGCCTGACCAAGCACTGGCCCGACGGCGAGCAGATGTCGATCTACGACGCCGCGATGAAGTACCAGGAAGAGAAGGTGCCGCTGGTGGTGTTCGCCGGTGCCGAGTATGGCAACGGCTCCTCGCGCGACTGGGCCGCCAAGGGCACGCGCCTGCTCGGCGTGCGCGCCGTGATCTGCCAGAGCTTCGAGCGCATCCACCGCTCCAACCTGGTCGGCATGGGCGTGCTGCCGCTGACCTTCGAGGAAGGCACCTCCTGGCAGTCGCTTGGGCTGAAGGGCGACGAGAAGGTGACCATCCGCGGCCTCGTCGGCGACCTCAAGCCGCGCCAGAAGCTGACCGCGGAGATCGTCTCCGGCGACGGTTCGCTGCAGCGCGTTTCGCTGCTCTGCCGCATCGATACGCTGGACGAGCTCGACTACTACCGCAACGGCGGCATCCTGCACTACGTGCTGCGCAAGCTCGCGGCGTAAACGCGGATTTGTGAATGATGGCTCACTGCGAAGTGAGTAGAAGCCTTAACGAAGGCGGCCTATCAAAGGCCGCCTTCGCGCGTTTGCGGTACGCTTCAGATGGGCCCGCCCGGCGGAAAACCTCCCTTTGGACGGTGGCCCGGATGGATGAATGTACCGCGCCCCGTAAGACTACGGTGACCATCCGGCGATAAGATTTCCCTCTGAGAGCAACGGTGTGCGGCGTTCGACATGACGACAATGACGGCTTCCCATCTGATTCCACGTTGGTCCGGCGCCCTCTGGTCGGGAGCTCTCGGCATATGTGCGATCATCGCCGTCATTCGTCCTGCCGAGGCTGAACCCCGCGCCGTCGTCGAATTGTTCACCTCGCAGGGCTGCTCCTCCTGCCCGCCCGCCGACCAGATCATCGGCGATCTCTCCAAGGACCCCTCCGTCATCGCGCTGAGCATGCCGATCGATTATTGGGACTATCTCGGCTGGAAGGACACACTGGCGGATTCGCGCTTCTCTGCACGGCAGCGTGCCTATTCGCGCATGCGCGGCGACCGCGAGGTCTACACGCCGCAGGTCGTGGTCAACGGCTCCACCCATGTCATCGGCAGCGATCGCACCGGCATCGAGAACGCGATCGGCAAGACCGACAAGGGCACTGGCGTGATGAGCGTGCCGGTGACGATGTCGCTCTCGGGCAAGCAGATCAACGTGTCGGTAGCCGCAAGCAAGGAGCCCACGGTCTCGCGCGGAGAGGTCTGGATCTGCTCGATCGCGAAGTCGGTGCCGATCGCGATCACCCGCGGCGAGAACAAGGGGCAGCAGGTCACCTATCACAACGTGGTGCGCAGCCTGCTCAAGGTCGGCGACTGGACCGGCCGTCCGGAGAGCTGGACGGTGCCGATCGAGAACCTCACGCGCGACGGCGTCGACGGCGCGGTGGTCTACGTCCAGGACGGCAGCCGCGAGAGGCCGGGCCCGATGCTGGGTGCGGCCTACACGTCGCTGCATTGAAGCAGGCAGAACGTCTCAGCAATTGATGCTCGTCATTCCGGGGCGCGGCTCTTGGCGCGAACCCGGAATCCATTTCTCAGCTTGTGTGATGGTAAATGGATTCCGGGCTCGCGCTTCGCGCGCCCCGGAATGACGGCAGACCGGAAACATCTCGGCACAAACAAAAAAGGACCAACTTGCGTTGGCCCTCCTTGTCGTGCGTACAGACCCGATCCTGTTCGACCCCGGGGGGCTGGGGGCTGAGGAATCCGGAACCGAAAGGACCGGGTCAACGCACGTCACCCTTTTCGCAGTGCAGGGCGGCAGGCGGTTGGCGGAAAAGCGGCGATACTATGATTCCTGCTAACGATCCCGTGACGGTTTGCCGCGACGGAGTTCCACCCTTGCGTGTGTCCTGATGCGACGCCGATTCGATGGGTCGAGCCCCTTGCGATGCGGAACGGTTGGCGCAATCATGCAATTGTCACGAACGCGGTTCCGGGACGATCTTGGCGGACGCGGGTAGCCGTGCGATGAGGAGGCGCTTCCCATGAGTCTGACGTCGGAGGATGCCGATCCGAGCGAGCAGCGCGCGGCGGCGCGTCCTGCCGCGGCGCATGCGCAGCCGAACCGGGTGACGTTCAACCGGCTCGAGCTGCACCGGATTCTCAATCTCTACGGCCGCATGGTCGCCGACGGCGAATGGCGCGACTATGCCATCGACTTCCTGAAGGACCGCGCCGTGTTCTCGGTCTATCGCCGCGCCTCGGAAGTGCCGATCTATCGCATCGAGAAGGACCCGCGCCTGGCGCGCAAGCAGGGCATGTACAGCGTGATCTCGGCGACCGGCCTGATCCTGCGTCGCGGCCACGAGCTCGAGCGGGTGCTGCTGGTGATCGATCGCAAATTGGCGGTGGTGTAGACGAACCATCGATCGTCATTCCGGGGCGCGACGAAGTCGCGAGCTATGGTGCGCAATTGCGCACCCGAGAATCCATCCCTCCACCGCCCCTGCCGTCCAATGGATTCCGGGTTCGATGCTGCGCATCGCCCCGGAATGACGGATGAACTACTTCCCCGGCACCGTGCTTGCGCCCTCGCCGAGGTCGCGCTGCATCATCACGGTGTCCAGCCAGCGGCCGAATTTCAGCCCGACACTGGGATGCGTGCCGATCATCTTGAAGCCGCACCTTGTGTGCACGCCGATCGACCCGGCATTGGCGGAATCGCCGATGACAGCGATCATCTGGCGAAAGCCGCGCGCTTCGCATTCGACGATCAGCCGTTCCAGCAGCATTGAGCCGACGCCGCGGCGGTGGAAGGACGGATCGAGATAGATCGAGTTCTCCACCGTGAAGCGATAGGCGGGCCGCGGCCGGTAGGCGCCGGCATAGGCATAGCCGGCCACGCGGCCGTCCAGCATGGCGACGAAATAGGGATAGCCGCCGTCGATCAGCGCGCGATAGCGGCGCGTCATTTCCGAGAGGTCGGGCGGCTCCAGCTCGAACGTCGCCGTGCCCTCGCGGACGGCCTGCTGGTAGATGGCGGTGACGGCGGGGAGGTCGGCCTCGGTGGTGGGCCTGATATCGGGTGCGGACATGGGGGAAGGATAGAGCGTTCCCTGAGGGGCCGGAAGAGGCTGCGCTGCCTCCACACCCGTCATTGCGAGCGCAGCGAAGCAATCCAGAAATGCATCTGCGGAGGGGCTCTGGATTGCGTCGTCGCATCGGCGCAAAATTGCTGCGCAATTTTGTCGCGAGCTCCTCGCAATGACGGGGAGAGGCCGTACCCTCAAAACAAAAACCCCGGCCTTTCCGGCCGGGGTTCGTGTCCGTTCTCTCGTCTCAGAGCTTACTCGCGCTGGCCGAGGAGCTGCAGCAGCAGCGTGAACAGGTTGATGAAGTTCAGGTACAGCGACAGTGCGCCGGTGATGGCCGAACGCTCTGCGACGTCACCGCCGGCCGAGGCATAGCCGTAGATGTAGTCGTTCTTCAGCCGCTGGGTATCCCAAGCAGTCAGGCCCGAGAACACCAGCACGCCGACCACCGACACGATGAACTGCAGCATCGAGCTGGCCAGGAACAGGTTCACCAGGCTGGCGAGAACGATGCCGATCAGGCCCATGAACAGGAATGAGCCCATGCCGGTCAGGTCACGCTTGGTGGTGTAGCCGTAGAGGCTCAGCGCACCGAAGGTCGCCGCGGTGATGAAGAACACCCGCACGATCGAGGTGTGCGTGAACACCAGGAAGATCGACGACAGCGAGATGCCCATCAGCGCCGCGAACACCCAGAACAGGATCTGGGCGGTCGAGGGCGCCAGACGATTGATGCCCGCCGAGATCACGAACACCATCGCGAGCGGCGCCAGGATGAACAGCCACTTCAGGGGGCTGACGAACATGGCGTAGCCGAACGGCGTCAGGAACACCTTGCCGACGCGGACGGCGTCCGCCGTCGGAACGTCGGTCACGGCGGCCATGTAGACGCCGAGCGCGGCAAGGCCGGTGATGGCCAGGCCAATGCTCATGTAGTTGTAGATGCGCAGCATATAGGCGCGCAGGCCGGCATCGACCGTCGCGGCGTCAACACGCCCGGCGGCCCTGCCGAAAGGAGAAGCGTAGTTACGGTCTAGGTCCGACATGGTCGAATTCCCGTTGGTTGGTCCGGTCCGGCACGAGGGTCGCCATGCCGCCGGTTCGTCAAATTCTATCTCGGAGACCGCTGCCAGCCGACTGAATTTTGGCTCACAATCGGGACTCCGAACCCATCCGATATGTGGGAAACTAACACATTCGCCGCAACCTTCCACGCGCGGCTGAATGTCGCCCTCGGCGTCAATCCTGACGCGAAGCTGACGGGGTAGCGTGGTTAATCGCGGAAACCGGGCCGATTCCGGGCAGCTCGATCCGCCGCTACATTTTGTCACAAATTTCGCAACACCGTCGCCGGCTTTTTGTTCAATGCCAGCAGCGTGCCGGCAAGCCCGAGCCCGACGGTCACGACCAGCGCGGCGGCGACCACGCCGGCGGCGCTGCCGGCCTGCCAGACGAAGCTCAGCGTCATCAGCCGCGTCACGATCAGCCAGGCCGCGATGCTGCCCGCGATCACCCCGAACACCGCGGTGGCAAGGCCGATCAGGAGGTATTCGAGGGCATAGGCGCCGAGCAGCCGCAGCCGCGTCGCACCCAGGGTCTTGAGGATCACCGCATCATAGACGCGGTGGCGGTGGCCGGCGGCGAGCGCCCCGCCCAGCACCAGGATCGCCGAGATCAGCGTCACGGCGCTGGCGCCGCGGATCGCCAGGGCCAGATTGGTCACCACAGAGCCGACCGTCTCCATCACCTCGCGCACGCGCACGCTCGTCACCATCGGGTAGGCGTCGGCGACCTCCTTGATGATCTTGCCGTCGCCCGCCTTTCCGCCTGCTTCCGTCAGTGTCGCGATATGGGTGTGCGGCGCGCCCTTGAAGGCGTTGGGCGAGAACACAAGGACGAAATTGATGCCGAGACCCTGCCAGTCGATCGTGCGCAGATTGCTGATCTTCGCCGGAATGTCGCGGCCGAGCACGTTGACCACGACCTCATCGCCGAGCTTGAGGCCGAGCCCGTCGGCGATCTTCTTCTCCAACGAGACCAGCGGCGGGCCGGAATAATCGGTGCGCCACCATTCGCCCTCGACCACCTTGGAGCCCTTCGGCAGCTCGGCGGTGTAGGTCAGGCCGCGGTCGCTCTGCAGCACCCATTCGGAATCCGTGGTCGGCTTGAGCTCCTCGGCGCGCACCCCGCGCGCGGCAACGATGCGTCCGCGCAGCATCGGCACGTCCTCGATCCTGGCGCCGGGGGCGATCTGGCGCAGATAGCCATCGAACTGCTCGGCCTGCGCGCTCGGAATGTCGATGAAGAAGAACGATGGCGCCTGGTCGGGGAGCGCTGCCAGGAACTGCCGGCGCAGATTGCCGTCGATCTGGGTGATGGTGACGAGCACGGCGAGCCCGAGTCCCAGCGACAGCACGACGGACGGCGTCAGCGCGCCCGGCCGGTGGATGTTGGCGATCGCAAGCCGCAGCATCGGCAGTCGCGTCCGTGGCAGCCGTCGTGCGATCGTCATCAGCAGGGCGGCGATGCCGCGCAGCAAGGCGAACACGACCACCGAGGAAGCCACGAACACCGCGGCGATGCGCCTGTCGAACGACAGGCCGATCACGACCACGATGAGGAGTGCGATCACGACGGCCATGAACACGAGATAGCTCGCGCGCGGCCGGTGCCATTCGGAGCTGATGGTGTCGCGGAACAGCGCGGCCACCGGCACGTCGTGCACGCGCGCGAGCGGCCACAGGCCGAAGGCCAGCGCGGTGAGGAGGCCGTAGAGGAAGGACAGCGCGAGCTCGTCGGTGTGCACGGCCGGCACCACCGGCAGCGGCAACAGCTTGCCGAACAGGCCAACGATCGCAAAGGGCATCGCGGCGCCGAGCGCCAGGCCGATTACGGACCCGATCGCGGCCAGCAGGACCACTTGCGCCAGGTAGATGCCGAACACGTCCAGGCCGGTGGCCCCGACGGCCTTGAAGGCAGCGATCACCTCGAGCTTGCGGTCGATGTGACTCTTGACGGCATTGGCGACGCCGACGCCGCCGACCAGCAGCGCGGCAAGGCCGACCAGCGTCAGGAACTGCGTGAAGCGGTTGATGTTGCGCTCGAGCTGCGGCGAGGCGTTGGAGCGGCTGCGGATCTCCCAGCCGGCCTGCGGCGCGGCGCTGCGCGCATCCGCGATGAAGGCTTCGGTGGCGCGCTCGTTGTTCGCGGCCTCCGGCAGCTTGACCCGGTAGATCCAGCGCACCAGGCTGCCGGGCTGGATCAGGCCGGTGGCGCGCAAGGCCGCCTCGCTGATCAGAAAGCGCGGCCCGAAGCCGATGCCGCCGGCGAGCTTGTCCGGCTCGGCCTCGACGGTGGAGCGGATCTGGAACGTTGCGGACCCGATCGTGACGCGGTCGCCGGTCTTGAGCGAAAGCCGCGCCAGCAGCGTCGGATCGGCGGCGGCACCGAACGCGCCGTCACGCTCGGCGAGCAGATCGGCCATCGGCAGCTTTGGTGCCAGCGTCAGCTGTCCCAGCATCGGATAGGTGTTATCGACCGCCTTCATCTCGACCAGCGCCAGCTTGCCGTCAGCCGAACGCGCCATGCCGCGCAAGGTCGCAGCCGCCGACAGCGTGCCGCGCGAACGCAGGAACGCGACCTCTTCCGGCTTGGCCTCGCGCTGGAACAGCACGAAGGAGACGTCGCCTCCGAGCAGCGTGCGGCCTTCGCGCGCCAGACCGTCGCTCAGGCTCGCCGACACCGAGCCGACGCCGGCGATCGCCATCACGCCGAGTGCGATGCAGGCGATGAAGACATAGAAGCCGCGCAGGCCGCCGCGCAATTCGCGCAAGGCGTAGCGCAGCGACAGCGCGACGGCGTTGGGTTTCGCGAACGATTCGGCCACGGCGCTCATGCGGGCGCAGACTGCGTGTCGATGCGCCCGGAGCGCAGGCGGATGACGCGATCGCAGCGATGCGCGAGCGAGGAATCGTGCGTCACCAGCACCAAGGTCATGCCGCGCTCGGCGTGCTTGCTGAACAGCAGATCGACGATCTGCTTACCGGTGGTCTCGTCGAGATTGCCGGTCGGCTCGTCAGCGACCAGGATCGCGGGATCGGGTGCCAGCGCGCGGGCGAGCGCGACGCGCTGCTGCTCGCCGCCGGAGAGCTGCGTCGGATAATGATGCAGGCGGTCACCGAGCCCGACCGATTGCAGCTCCTCTGCCGCGCGCTTGGCGGCATCGGGGTTGCCGGCGAGTTCGAGCGGCACAGCAACGTTCTCCAGCGCCGTCATGGTCGGGATCAGGTGGAAGGACTGGAAGACGATGCCGACCTGGCGGCCGCGGAAGCGCGCCAGCGCGTCCTCGTCGAGGGCATTGAAAGGCGTGCCATTCACCACCACCTCTCCGCTATCAGGACGTTCCAGCCCCGCCATCACCATCAGCAGCGTGGATTTGCCCGAGCCTGACGGGCCGATCAGGCCGATCGTCTCGCTCCGGCCGACCCGCAGGCTGATATCCTTGAGGATGTGAACGCGTGCCGCGCCCGTGCCCAATGAGAGGTTGACGTTGGAGATGGCGATGGTGTCCGCGGTAGCGGCGAGCGAAGAGGGGTCGATGCGAGTGTCCATGGTCCGGTCATATGGCAAGTCCGCACGCGGGGTCGAGAGGCGTTACGGATTGTTCATGCACATAGCCGTGTTGATGCTCGCCGTCATGACGATGGCGAACCCCGCTTGGGCGGGTGCGACAAAACCGGTCAAGCTGGTCGTCCTCGGCGATTCCTTAAGCGCGGGCCTTGGCCTTCCGGCCCAGGAGGCGTTCCCCCAAAAGCTTCAAAAAGCCTTGCGGGCCAAAGGCATAGAGGTCGACATGACCAATGCCGGGGTGTCCGGCGACACCACCTCGGGCGGCCGCGACCGGCTCGACTGGTCGGTGCCCGATGGAACTGACGGCGTCATCGTCGAGCTCGGCGCCAACGACGCGCTGCGCGGCATCGATCCCGAGGTGGCGCGCGCCGCGCTGACCGACATCGTCCAGCGGCTCAAGGCGCGCAAGATTGCGGTCTTGCTCTGCGGCATGCTGGCGCCGCCGAATTACGGCGCCGAATACGCCGCGCGCTTCAATTCGATTTATCCGGATCTGGCGAAGACATTCGACGTGCCGCTCTATCCGTTCTTCCTCGAAGGCGTCGCGGCCGAGGCCAAGCTCAACCAGGCCGACGGCATTCATCCGACCGCTGATGGCGTCGACATCATCGTCGGCAGGATCATGCCCATGGTGGAGGCATTCATTGGCACGATCGCTGAGCAACGGCGTTGAAACCAGGCAGCGCTAACCCTAATTCCCAGGGTTTTACCGGGGTGAGGCGCGGTGTGCTTCGCAGAGTCACACAACTGCGATAGGAATCAGGGTACCGGTGATTCGTCGCCGGCTCTAATTTGGATATGGTTCTCGCTGTTCGAGCACCGTACCCAAGCATCGGGAGTGCGAAACGATGCCGCGTTTGTTCACGGGTCTGGAAATTCCGGCCGAAATCGGCCAGTCGCTTTCCAACTTGAGAGGTGGCCTCCCCGGCGCCCGCTGGATCGATCCCGAAAATTATCACGTCACCCTGCGCTTCATCGGCGACATTGACGGGGCTTCCGCCAACGAGATCGCTTCGATGCTGTTTCGCGTCGACCGCAAGCCGTTCGAGGTGAAGGTGCAGGGGCTCACCAGCTTCGGCGGCCGCAAGCCCCGCGCGGTGGTCGCCACGATTGCGCCGAGCAAGCCGCTGATGGAATTGCAGGCCGAGCTCGAGCGCATGATGCAGCGGATCGGCCTCGACCCGGAGGGACGCAAGTTCATTCCGCACGTCACGCTTGCGAGGCTGCACGATGCCTCCGACCGCGACGTCGCCGATTATCTCTCGCTGCGCGGCTATTTCCCGAGCAAGGCGTTCATGGCCGAACGCTTCGTGCTGTTCTCCTCGCGCGCGTCCACCGGCGGCGGCCCGTATGTGGTCGAGGATGCCTACGAGCTGTGTGAGTAATTTCTTTCTTAACCTCTCCCCGCTTGCGGGGAGAGGTCGGATCGCTCTCGCGATCCGGGTGAGGGGGGGCAGGTCTTTCGATGGATCTCATACGCGGATAGAGCCCCTCACCCCGACCCTCCCAGCGCGAGCGAAGCTCGTCGCGCCCCCGTAAGAACGGGGCGAGGGAGAAGAAACGCGCATACCTCTGACCCCATTTCACGGCTTGCAATTTCCGTCCGTCTCTGGCGGTAAAGAGCCATGCTCTCCACCCCAAATCCCTCATTCCGCGAGGCCTATCAGGCCGAGATCGCGTCCGGCGCGATCGAGCCGGATCCCGCGCAGGCCGAGGTCGCCGAGGCCTATGCGGCGCTGGACCTGCGGCTTTCGACCTACAAGCCCACCCGCAAGCAGGGCCTGCTCAGCCGCCTGTTCAGCTCTGGTGACAAGGACGAGGCGCCGCGCGGGCTTTACATCCACGGCGAGGTCGGCCGCGGCAAGACCATGCTGATGGACCTGTTCTTCCAGCACTCATCGGTCGAGCATAAGCGCCGCGCGCATTTCCACGAGTTCATGGCGGACGTGCACGAGCGCATCTACGATTATCGCCAGAGCATCGCGCGCGGCGAGATCGCCGACAGCGACGTCATCGCTCTGACGGCCAATGCGATCTTCGAGGAGAGCTGGCTGCTCTGCTTCGACGAATTCCACGTCACCGACATCGCGGACGCGATGATCCTGGGCCGCCTGTTCGCCAAATTGTTCGAGCTCGGCACCGTCGTGGTCGCGACCTCCAACGTCGCGCCCGACGATCTCTACAAGGGTGGCCTGAACCGCTCGCTGTTCCTGCCCTTCATCAAGCAGATCACCGACCACATGGACGTCGCGCGGCTCGATGCGCGCACCGACTTCCGCCTGGAGAAGCTGCAGGGCGTGCCGATGTGGCTGACACCGGCCGATGGCGATGCGGACGCCGCGCTCGATCGGGCCTGGAAGCGGATGACGGGCGGCGCCAAATGCCGCTCGCGTGACATTTCGATCAAGGGCCGCATTCTGCACGTGCCGTGCTCGGCCCATGGCGTGGCGCGATTCTCCTTCGCCGACCTCTGCGAGCAGCCGCTCGGTGCATCCGACTACCTCAGGCTGGCGCACGACTATCACACCCTCCTGGTCGACCATATTCCAGTGATGGACCTCTCCCAGCGCAACGCGGCCAAGCGCTTCATCACCCTGATCGATACGCTCTATGACAACGCCGTGAAGCTGATGGCCTCGGCCGACGCCAATCCGATCTCGCTCTACCTCGCGACCGATGGCACCGAGGCCATGGAGTTCAACCGGACCGCCTCGCGCCTGATCGAAATGAGCTCGGAATCCTATCTGGCGCTGCCTCACGGCCGCAAGGATTCCACCGCCAGCGGCTCGACCAAGGGCTTGGTCGAGACTTAAGTCCTATCCCCGCCGTCATTCCGGGGCGTCGCAAAGCGACGAGCCCGGAATCCATACTCCGGATGGTGGTTATGGATTCCGGGCTCGCGCTTCGCGCGCCCCGGAATGACGGCCGGGGTATGCTGGCTGCTATCTCGGCAAGCCCGACAATTGGGCATTGGGCGACTTGAACGGGGGAGACGAAAGGGATAACCACCCGTCTCAGTTTCCCCTCCTTACGTGTCTAAAGGACAGGTTCACATGGCGCGCGACAAGATTGCTTTGATTGGCTCCGGCCAGATCGGCGGAACGCTGGCTCATCTCATCGGCCTGAAAGAACTGGGCGACGTCGTGATGTTCGACATCGCCGAGGGCGTGCCGCAGGGCAAGGCGCTCGACATCGCGCAGTCCTCGCCGGTCGACGGCTTCGACGCCCACTACACCGGCGCGAACTCCTATGAGGCGCTCGACAACGCCAAGGTCTGCATCGTCACCGCCGGCGTGCCGCGCAAGCCCGGCATGAGCCGCGACGACCTCCTCTCCATCAACCTCAAGGTCATGGAGCAGGTCGGCGCCGGCATCAAGAAGTACGCCCCCGACGCCTTCGTCATCTGCATCACCAACCCGCTCGACGCCATGGTCTGGGCGCTGCAGAAGGCTTCGGGCCTGCCGCACAAGAAGGTCGTCGGCATGGCCGGCGTGCTGGATTCGGCCCGCTTCCGCTACTTCCTCGCCGACGAGTTCAACGTCTCGGTCGAGGACGTCACCGCCTTCGTGCTCGGCGGCCACGGCGACACCATGGTGCCGCTGGTGAAGTACTCCACCGTCGCCGGCATCCCGCTGCCCGACCTCGTCAAGATGGGCTGGACCTCACAGGCGCGCCTCGACGAGATCGTCGACCGCACCCGCAATGGCGGCGCCGAGATCGTCAACCTGCTCAAGACCGGCTCGGCCTTCTACGCCCCTGCCGCCTCCGCGATCGCGATGGCCGAGAGCTATCTGAAGGACAAGAAGCGCGTGCTGCCCTGCGCCGCCTATCTCAACGGCGAGTACAGCGTGAAGGACATGTATGTCGGCGTGCCCGTCGTGATCGGCGCCAAGGGCGTCGAGCGCGTGGTCGAGATCGAACTCGCCGGCAAGGACCGTGAGGCGTTTGACAAGTCGGTCGGTGCCGTGCAGGGCTTGGTCGATGCCTGCAAGAAGATCGCACCCGATCTTCTCGGCCGCTAAGGCAAAGCAATACCCGCCGAAGATCGAAACCCGGTCTTCGGCGGTTTCACTTCCGGACCCCGGCTGACCGGGGTGGGGTTCCGGTCTCGGCAGATCTCGATTGTCAAAGAATCCGGGTTGCAGTTCCTGTGGTATATGGTATGCCAGCCACAAGACTGAGGTGGGCCCATGAGGTCACCGCCCGCGGGTTCAGGGAGCGACCATATGAATATCCATGAATATCAGGCCAAAGCGCTGCTGCATGAATTCGGCGTTCCGATTTCGCGCGGCGTAGCGGTTCTCAAGGCCTCGGACTCCGACGCCGCCGCAAGACAGCTTCCCGGCCCGGTCTGGGTGGTGAAGAGCCAGATCCATGCCGGCGGGCGCGGCAAGGGCAAGTTCAAGGAAGCATCCGCGGGCGACAAAGGCGGCGTCCGCATCGCCAAGTCGGTGGAAGAGGTCAACGAATTCGCCAAGCAGATGCTGGGCGCGACGCTGGTCACCGTGCAGACGGGACCTGCCGGCAAGCAGGTCAACCGCCTCTACATCGAGGACGGCTCCGACATCGACAAGGAATTCTACCTCTCGATCCTCGTCGACCGCGAGACCTCGCGCGTCTCCTTCGTGGTGTCGACCGAAGGCGGCGTCAACATCGAGGACGTCGCGCACAACACGCCGGAGAAGATCGTGACCTTCTCGGTCGATCCGGCGACCGGCATCATGGGCCATCATGGCCGCACGGTCGCGAAGGCGCTGAATCTGTCCGGCGACCTCGCCAAGCAGGCCGAGAAGCTCACCGCGCAGCTCTACGCGGCCTTCGTCGCCAAGGACATGTCGATGCTGGAGATCAATCCGCTGGTCGTGACCAAGCAGGGCGAGCTCCGCGTGCTCGATGCCAAGGTGTCCTTCGACGACAACGCCCTGTTCCGCCATCCCGAGATCGCGGTGTCGTTGCGCGATCTGACCGAGGAAGACGCCAAGGAAATCGAGGCGTCGAAATACGATCTCAACTACGTCACGCTCGACGGCAATATCGGCTGCATGGTCAACGGCGCCGGTCTCGCCATGGCGACGATGGACATCATCAAGCTCTACGGCATGGCGCCGGCGAACTTCCTCGACGTCGGCGGCAGCGCCAGCAAGGAGAAGGTCGCGGCCGCGTTCAAGATCATCACCGCCGATCCCAACGTGAAGGGCATCCTGGTCAACATATTCGGCGGCATCATGAAGTGCGACGTGATCGCCGAGGGCGTCACGGCTGCGGTTCGCGAGGTCGGCCTGAGCGTGCCGCTGGTGGTCCGTCTCGAAGGCACCAACGTCGAGCTCGGCAAGAAGATCATCCGTGAATCCGGACTGAACGTGGTGCCCGCCGACAATCTCGACGACGCCGCGCAGAAGATCGTGAAGGCCGTCAAGGGAGGCTAGCGCCATGGCCCAGGACCATCTCGCCGCATCATCTCCGCTCCCCGAGCATGCGCGCCTCGCCGCGTTCGCCGGCGAATGGGATGGTGAGGAGATGGTCTTCCCGTCGCGCTGGACGGCGGGCGGGCCGGCGACCTCGCGCACCGTCGCGCGCATGGATCTCAACGGGTTCTATCTGATCCAGGACTCGATCCAGATGCGCGACGGCAAGCAGGTCTTCGCCACCCACGGCATCTTCACCTTCGACCGCGACGACCGGACCTACAAATTGTTCTGGTACGATTCGCTCGGCTACACGCCGCCTTCGCCCGCCTCAGGCGGGTGGGCCGGCAAGACCCTGACGCTGGTGCGCGGCTCGCTCCGCGGCAATGCGCGCCACGTCTACGAGATCATCAATGAGGATTCCTACTCGTTGAAGATTCAATTCTCGCCGGACGCGGAAGGCTGGTCCGACGTCCTCACCGGCGTCTACCGTCGCATCCACTGACCCACTCACTCTGTTAGTTTCGCGAAAGCAGACCTCATGTCCATCCTGATCGACAAGAACACCAAGGTCATCTGCCAGGGCTTTACCGGCAAGAACGGCACCTTCCACTCGGAGGCCGCGATTGCCTACGGCACCAAGATGGTCGGCGGCACCTCGCCGGGCAAAGGCGGCTCGACGCATCTGGGCCTGCCGGTGTTCGACACCGTGCGCGAGGCACGTGAGAAGACCGGCGCCGACGCGTCGGTGATCTACGTGCCGCCGCCGGGCGCAGCCGACGCGATCTGCGAAGCCATCGACGCCGAGGTCCCGCTGATCGTCTGCATCACCGAGGGCATTCCTGTGATCGACATGGTTCGCGTCAAGCGCTCGCTGCTCGGCTCCAAGTCGCGCCTGATCGGGCCGAACTGCCCGGGCGTCATGACCGCCGGCGAGTGCAAGATCGGCATCATGCCCGCCAACATCTTCAAGACCGGCTCGGTCGGCATCGTCTCCCGCTCGGGCACGCTGACCTATGAAGCCGTGTTCCAGACCTCCCAGGAAGGCCTCGGCCAGACCACCGCGGTCGGCATCGGCGGCGACCCGGTCAAGGGCACCGAGTTCATCGACGTGCTGGAGATGCTGCTCGCCGACCCCAAGACCGAATCGATCATCATGATCGGCGAGATCGGCGGTTCCGCCGAGGAGGACGCCGCCCAGTTCCTCAAGGACGAGGCCAAGCGTGGCCGCAAGAAGCCGATGGTCGGCTTCATCGCCGGCGTCACCGCCCCTCCCGGCCGCCGCATGGGTCATGCCGGCGCCATCATCTCCGGCGGCAAGGGCGATGCCGGTTCCAAGACCGAGGCGATGAAATCCGCAGGGATTACAGTGTCCCCGTCGCCCGCCCGCCTCGGCCACACGCTTGCCGAAAAGTTGAAAGGCTAATTCAGTTCTTCGTGCTTTTCCGGGCGAAGTTTCGCAGCAAATAGGGTAAAGGGTGCCTGTCGCGTCGAGCCCTGTCGGGGGAGCTCGGCGCCAGCGCCGTTTGTTATGCGCGAACCGAAATCGCCAGGAACTCAAGTATGTCTCGCCAGGACGCGAACGCAGCCTTTGCCCTGTCATCCTTTTTGCAGGGCACCAACGCCACCTACATCGACGAAATCTACGCCCGCTACCAGAAGGACCCGTCCTCGGTCGATGCCGAGTGGCAGGAGTTCTTCAAGAGCCTGAACGACGCGCCGGCTGACATCAGCAAGAACGCGGAAGGCCCGTCCTGGGAGCGCGACAACTGGCCGCTGACCCCGAAGGACGATCTGACCTCCGCCCTCGACGGCAACTGGGCCGAGGTCGAGAAGACGGTCAGTGGCAAGATCGCCGCCAAGGCGCAGGCCAAGGGGGCCGACATCTCCTCCGCCGACCTGCTTCAGGCGACGCGCGATTCCGTCCGCGCCCTGATGCTGATCCGCTCCTACCGCATGCGCGGCCACTTCCACGCCAAGCTCGATCCGCTCGGCATCGAAGCCCAGCGCAACCGCGAAGAGCTCGATCCGCGCACCTACGGCTTCAGCGAAGCCGATTTCGACCGCAAGATCTTCCTCGATCACGTGCTCGGCCTCGAATACGGCACTCTGCGCGAGATCACCGCGATCTGCGAGCGCACCTACTGCCAGACGCTCGGCGTCGAGTTCATGCACATCAGCAACGCGGCGCAGAAGGCCTGGATCCAGGAGCGCATCGAGGGACCCGACAAGGAGATCTCGTTCACGCGCGAAGGCCGCAGGGCCATCCTGCAGAAGCTGATCGAAGCCGAGGGTTTCGAAAAGTTCTGCGACACCAAGTTCACCGGCACCAAGCGCTTCGGCCTCGACGGCGGTGAAGCCCTGATCCCCGCGCTCGAGCAGATCATCAAGCGCGGCGGCAATCTCGGCGTGAAGGAAATCGTGCTCGGCATGCCGCATCGCGGCCGCCTCAACGTGCTGACCCAGGTGTTGGGCAAGGCCCATCGCGCACTATTCCACGAGTTCAAGGGCGGCTCGGCCAATCCCGACGCGGTCGAAGGTTCCGGCGACGTCAAGTATCACCTCGGCGCCTCCTCGGACCGCGAGTTCGACGGCAACCGCATCCACCTGTCGCTGACCGCCAACCCCTCGCATCTCGAGATCGTCGATCCCGTCGTGCTCGGCAAGGTCCGCGCCAAGCAGGACCAGCACGGCGATCCCCCTGACATGCGCATCTCCGTGATGCCGCTCCTGATGCACGGCGACGCCGCGTTCGCCGGCCAGGGCGTGGTTGCTGAATGCTTCGGCCTGTCCGACCTGAAGGGCTACCGCACCGGCGGCTCCGTGCACTTCATCGTCAACAACCAGATCGGCTTCACCACCTATCCGCGCTACTCGCGCTCCTCGCCCTATCCGTCGGATGTGGCGAAGATGATCGATGCGCCGATCTTCCACGTCAACGGCGACGATCCGGAAGCCGTCGTGTTCGCGGCCAAGGTCGCGACCGAATTCCGGCAAAAGTTCCACAAGCCCGTCGTCATCGACATGTGGTGCTACCGCCGCTACGGCCACAATGAGGGCGATGAGCCGGCCTTCACCCAGCCGGTGATGTACAAGCGGATCGCCGCCCATCCCTCGACGCTGACGCTCTACTCCAAGCGCCTGATCGCAGAAGGCGTCGTCACCGAGGGCGAGGTCGACAAGCTGAAGGCGGACTGGCGCGCCCGGCTCGATGCCGAGTTCGAGGCCGGCACCTCCTACAAGCCGAACAAGGCCGACTGGCTCGACGGCAAGTGGGCGGGCTTCAAGATCGCCGACCAGGAAGAGGATGCGCGGCGCGGCGTCACCGGCGTCGACATCGCCACGCTGAAGGACATCGGCCGCAAGATCACCAAGGTGCCGGACGGTTTCCGCGTTCACCGCACCATTCAGCGCTTCCTCGATAACCGCGCCAAGGCGATCGAGAGCGGCAACGGCATCGACTGGGCGACCGGCGAGGCGCTGGCGTTCTGCTCGCTGCTCAACGAAAACCACCACGTCCGCCTGTCCGGACAGGATTCGGAACGCGGCACCTTCTCGCAGCGCCATTCGGTCCTGATCGATCAGGAGGACGAGAGCCGCTACACGCCGTTCAACCATCTCGGCCACGAGCAGGGCCATTACGAGGTCATCAACTCGCTGCTGTCGGAAGAAGCCGTGCTCGGTTTCGAATACGGCTATTCGCTCGCCGAGCCGAACACGCTGACGCTGTGGGAAGCCCAGTTCGGCGACTTCGCCAACGGCGCGCAGGTCGTGTTCGACCAGTTCATCTCGTCAGGCGAGCGCAAATGGCTGCGCATGTCCGGTCTGGTCTGCCTGTTGCCGCACGGCTATGAGGGCCAGGGGCCGGAGCACTCCTCGGCGCGCCTCGAGCGTTACTTGCAGATGTGCGCGGAAGACAACATGCAGGTGGTCTACCCGACCACGCCGGCGAACTACTTCCACGTGCTGCGCCGGCAGCTGCATCGCGAGATCCGCAAGCCGCTGATCATGATGACGCCGAAGTCGCTGCTGCGTCACAAGCGGGCGGTGTCGCGTCTCGACGAACTCGCGAAGGGCACGACCTTCCACCGCATCCTCTACGATGACGCCCAGATGCTGCCGAACGAGGCCATCAAGCTCGTCCCCGACGAGAAGATCCGCCGCATCGTGCTGTGCTCCGGCAAGGTCTATTACGACCTCTACGAGGAGCGCGAGAAGCGCGGCATCGACGACATCTACCTGATGCGCGTCGAGCAGCTCTATCCGGTGCCGCTGAAGGCGCTGGTGGCCGAGCTGTCGCGCTTCAAGAAGGCCGAGATGGTGTGGTGCCAGGAAGAGCCCCGCAACATGGGTGCCTGGCACTTCATCGAGCCCTATCTGGAATGGGTGCTGAACCAGGTGAACGGCGCGAGCCGGCGTCCGCGTTATGTCGGCCGCGCCGCTTCCGCCGCGACCGCAACGGGTCTGATGTCCAAGCATCAGGCTCAGCTGAAGGCGTTCCTGGACGAAGCACTGAGCTGAGAAGTTTTTTTAGGACTCTGTCATGCCCCGCGAAGGCGGGGCATCCAGTACTCCGCGGCTTTCGTTCTGATCACGAAAGTCACGGCGTACTGGATTGCCCGTCTTCGCGGGCAATGACGTATGAATTCATGACCGCTACCTGCGATCCCTTGAGGAAGAGACCATGACTGAAATTCGTGTGCCGACGCTCGGCGAATCCGTCACCGAGGCCACCATCGGCCGCTGGTTCAAGAAGGCCGGCGACCCCGTCGCCGTCGACGAGCCCCTGGTGGAGCTCGAGACCGACAAGGTCACCATCGAAGTCCCCGCGCCGACCGCCGGCACGCTGAGCGAGATCATCGCTGCCGATGGTGCGACCGTTGCCGTGGGCGCGCTGCTCGGTCAGATCACCGATGGTGCCGGCGCAGCCAAGCCCGCCGCCGCGCCGGCCAAGGCTGCGGCGCCTGCAGCTGCTGCCGCCGCTCCCGCGCCGGCTCCCGCTGCCGCGAAGGCGCCGCCGGCCGATGCGCCGCTCGCGCCGTCGGTGCGCAAGCTCTCCGCCGAGACCGGCATCGACGCCTCGACCGTGCCGGGCTCCGGCAAGGACGGCCGCGTCACCAAGGGCGACATGCTGGCCGCCATCGAGCGCGCCGCCTCGGCGCCGACGCCGGTCAACCAGCCCGCCGCCGCCGTGCAGGTCCGCAGCCCCTCGCCGGCCGATGACGCCGCCCGCGAAGAGCGGGTCAAGATGACCCGGCTGCGCCAGACCATCGCGCGCCGGCTCAAGGACGTGCAGAACACCGCCGCCATGCTCACGACCTTCAACGAGGTCGACATGACCAACGTCATGGCGCTGCGCGCACACTACAAGGACGCGTTCGAGAAGAAGCACGGCGCCAAGCTCGGCTTCATGGGCTTCTTCACCAAGGCCGTCGTGCAGGCGCTGAAGGACATCCCGGCCGTCAACGCCGAGATCGACGGCAGCGACCTGATCTACAAGAACTACTACCACATCGGCGTTGCCGTCGGCACCGACAAGGGCCTGGTCGTGCCTGTGGTGCGCGACTGCGACCACAAGTCGATCTCCGACATCGAGAAGAGCATCGCCGATTTCGGCCGCCGCGCCCGTGACGGCCAGCTCAAGATCGACGAGATGCAGGGCGGCACCTTCACCATCACCAATGGCGGCATCTACGGCTCGCTGATGTCGACCCCGATCCTGAACGCGCCGCAGTCCGGCATCCTCGGCATGCACAAGATCCAGGAGCGGCCGATGGTCGTCGGCGGCAAGATCGAGGTCCGCCCGATGATGTATCTGGCGCTGTCCTACGATCACCGCGTCATCGACGGCAAGGAAGCCGTCACCTTCCTGGTCCGCGTCAAGGAGAGCCTGGAAGATCCGGCGCGCCTGGTGCTGGACCTCTAAGGGAGGCGACGATGGGGGAGCCGTCGCTCGCGCATGCGCTCATCTCCATGGTGCCGCTCCTGCTGACCACCCTTATCTTTTTCTTCTTTGCGATTCCGATTAGTCGCAGGAAAGGTAAGGGGGTCGGCTTCGCGGCCTTGTGCCTGATCCCGTTTCTCACGCCCTTCATTCTGTTCCATTTGATCAGCTTGACGGACAAGTCCGTGCTTGATCGCTTGGCGGCTCTTGAGGGCAGGACGTCGTAGTGCGCTCGAACTCGTGGGGATTGATGTGACGGATAAAGTCGTTGTCATCACCGGCGGCAGCCGCGGCATCGGGCGGGCGACCGCGCTTGCGGCGGCCGCGCGCGGTTTTCGCGTCGTGGTTGGCTATGCCAGCAACAAGCAGGCGGCCGACGAGGTGGTCGCGCAGATCGCGGCCAGCAACGGCAAGGCCATCGCTGTGAAATGCGATGTCGCCGAGGAAAGCGACATCCTCAATCTGTTCGAGGAGGCCGACAGGTTCGGCACGCTCGGGGCGCTCGTCAACAATGGCGGCATCGTCGGCAAGAGCGGCGTGCGCGTCGACGAGATGTCGGCCGAGCGCATCCAGCGCGTGATGGCGGTGAACGTCACCGGCTCCATCCTCTGCGCGCGCGAGGCGGTGAAGCGGATGTCGACCAAGCACGGCGGCACGGGCGGCGTCATCGTCAACCTGTCGTCCGTCGCAGCGCGGCTCGGCTCGCCCAACACCTATGTCGACTACGCGGCGTCCAAGGGTGCGGTCGATTCCTTCACCGTCGGCCTCGGCCATGAGGTCGCGGGCGAGGGCATCCGCGTCGCCGCGATCCGTCCCGGCCTGATCGACACCGACATCCACGCTGCCGGTGGCGAGCCCGACCGCGCCCATCGCCTGGCCCATCTGGTGCCGATGAAGCGCGTCGGCACCGCCGATGAAATCGCCAATGCCATCGTCTGGCTGATCTCGGACGAGGCCTCCTACGTCACCTCAGCCATTCTCGATGTGTCCGGCGGACGCTGACGCGCCGCGCTGACGCATCCTCACCACGCGCTAACCTTACGGGACTTTCTCTCATGGCTACCTACGATCTCGTCGTCATCGGCACCGGACCGGGCGGTTATGTCTGCGCGGTACGCGCGAGCCAGCTCGGCATGAAGGTCGCCGTGGTCGAAAAGAACGCGACCCTCGGCGGCACCTGCCTCAATGTCGGCTGCATGCCGTCGAAGGCGCTGCTGCACGCCTCCGAAATGTTCGAGGAAGCCGGCCATTCCTTCGCCAAGATGGGCGTCAGCGTTTCCGCGCCGAAGCTCGATCTGCCCGCGATGATGAACTTCAAGCAGCAGGGCATCGACGGCAACGTCAAGGGCGTCGAGTTCCTGATGAAGAAGAACAAGATCGACGTGCTCAAGGGCACCGGCAAGATCCTCGGCACCGGCAAGGTCGAGGTCTCCGCCGACGGCAAGTCGCAGGTGGTCGAGACCAAGAACATCGTGATCGCCACCGGCTCGGACATCGCGCGCCTCAAGGGCATCGAGATCGATGAGAAGCGCATCGTGTCCTCGACCGGCGCGCTGTCGCTGGACAAGGTGCCAGGCCGATTGCTGGTCATTGGCGCCGGCGTGATCGGGCTCGAACTCGGCTCGGTGTGGCGCCGGCTCGGAGCCGAAGTCATGGTGGTCGAATTCCTCGATCGCATCCTGCCCGGCATGGACGGCGAGATCGCCAAGCAATTCCAGCGTATTCTTGAAAAGCAGGGATTTGCATTCAAGCTGGGGTCGAAGGTGACCGGCGTCGAGGTGAACAGCAAGGCATTGCTCGCGAAAATCGAACCGGCTTCCGGCGGTGCCGCCGAGACCATCGAAGCCGACGTCGTGCTCGTCTGCATCGGCCGCGTGCCCTACACCGACGGTCTCGGCCTCAAGGAAGCCGGCGTCGCGCTGGACGCGCGCGGCCGGGTGCAGATCGATCCGCATTTCGCCACCAGCCTGAAGGGCGTCTATGCCATTGGCGACGTCGTGGCAGGCCCCATGCTGGCGCACAAGGCCGAGGACGAAGGCGTCGCGGTTGCCGAGATCATCGCAGGCCAAGCCGGTCACGTGAATTACGACGTCATCCCGGGCGTCGTGTACACCACGCCGGAAGTGTCCTCCGTCGGCAAGACCGAGGAGGAACTCAAGCAGGCGGGCGTGGCTTACACGGTCGGAAAGTTTCCGTTCACCGCCAACGGCCGCTCCAAGGTCAACCAGACCACTGACGGTTTCGTGAAGATTCTCGCGGATGCGAAGACCGATCGCGTGCTCGGCGTGCACATTATCGGCCGCGAAGCCGGCGAAATGATCCATGAAGCGTGTGTTCTGATGGAATTCGGCGGCAGTGCGGAAGATCTCGCGCGCACCTGCCACGCCCATCCGACGCGCTCGGAGGCCGTCAAGGAAGCCGCGCTTGCGGTCGGCAAGCGAGCCATCCATATGTAACGACGCGCCCAGCGCCGAACCGGGCGGGAAACACATGCTGCGCCGCCTTCTTCAACCGGTCTGGGTCCTGCTTGCGATCATCTTCCTGATCGAAGCCTGGCTGTGGGATCATCTCGAGCCGATCGTCGCCAGGATCGTCGCAGCCATCCCGCTGGCGCGCTTCAAGCATTGGCTGACGGAGCGCGTCGATGCGCTCTCGCCGGCCATGACGCTGCTCGTGTTTGCGGTGCCCGTCGTCCCGCTGTTTCCGCTCAAGCTGGTCGGGCTGTGGCTGCTCGCGCATGAATACTGGACCGGTGCGTTCTTCACGATCGTGTTCGGAAAGCTTGTCGGCGTCGGCGTCACCGCCTTCGTGTTCGACGTCACGCGCGCCAAGCTTCTGGAGATGCGCTGGTTCGGGCGGATCTACGCCCTGGTGCTGAAGATCCGCGCTAAGGCCGCGGAGCTGGTCGACCCGATCAAGCGCCGCATCCGCGAGCTGATCGCCGGCAACGGCGAAGGCTGGTCCTACCGCACGCTGCGTATGATCCAGCGCTTCAGGAAGAGCGTGCACCAGGCGCGGTGATCTTCGCCACCACAAGGACCGTCCGTAGCCCGGATGGAGCGCAGCGCAATCCGGGACAGGCGTCCCCGCTCTATCCTCCGTCATTGCGAGCGCAGCGAAGCAATCCAGTATCTTTCCCCGGAGGCAGTCTGGATTGCTTCGTCGCAAGGGCTCCTCGCAATGACGCGGTGAGAACCCGGCCTCAACACCTCAATGCAAATGCAGCAGATGCGGCCACCACAGGCCGAGCGCGGTCATGAACAGGCCGGCGATCGTCAGCGCGCCGCCGACATAGGCGAGCGCGATCATGCCGGTGATGATGGTGGCGGACGCCAGCACGATGCCGATCTGGAAGGCGGCCGAGGCCAGCTCGAAATGGTGGTACTTCGCGGTCGCCTCGTCGCGGGCGTGCTCGGCGTGCTTGGCCTTGTCCGCAAGCTGCTCGGTGCCTTCGCCGGTCTCGGGCTCGGAGCGGTAGCGCTGCGCGGTCTTGGTCCAGTCGTCGATCTGCTTCTGCACGGCGGGCTTCTGCGCCTCGGCCGCGGCGGCCAGTGTCAGCTTGCCCTGTTCCGCCGCGGTCACCACCACGGTGCGGCGGATGCTCTTGGCCTGGAAGAATGCCCAGAGATTGGCGGCCTCGACGTTCTTGCTGATCGATTCGGTCTGGGCACCCTTGCCGAGCGTCTCCGAGATCGCCAGGAACAGCGCCAGCACGGCGATCAGAAGAGCGATCTTCTTGTTCGAGCCGGACGCGTGTTCGGCGTGCTCGGCATGCTCCATGCTTTCATGTGCGCCCATATAATGTCCCTCCTGTGCCGGTTCCCACGATTTGACCGAACCGTGGGCGCTGTGCAAGAGGCACGCGAGCTATGACGAGAGTGTGTCAGCGCCGCGGATGGGCGCTGGCATACACCTCGAGCAGCCGCTCGGAATCGATGCCGGTATAGACCTGCGTGGTCGACAGCGAGGAATGGCCGAGCAATTCCTGGATGGCGCGCAGATCGCCGCCGCGCGAGAGCAGATGCGTGGCGAAGGAATGCCGCAGCGCGTGCGGCGTGGCGCTGTCGGGAAGTCCCAGCGCGCCGCGCAGCCGCTCCATCGCGAGCTGGATGATGCGCGGGCTCAAGGGGCCGCCGCGCGCGCCGACGAAGATCGGGCCGTCCGCCGGAAGCGGATAGGGGCACATCGCGACGTACTCCTGCACCAGCGCCAGCACGTTCTGCAGCACCGGCACCATGCGGGTCTTGTTGCCCTTGCCGGTCACGACCAGCACGTCGCCTTCGCCGGGTTTCGGCACCTCGCGGCGCTTGAGACCCAGCGCCTCGGAGATGCGCAGGCCCGAGCCATAGAGCAGCGCCATCACCGCGGCATCGCGCGCCAGGATCCAGGTCTCGCGCTCCTCGCCGGCGCGCTCGTCGGCGTCGGCAAGACGTTTGGCCGATGCCATCGGCAGCGGCTTCGGCAGGCTCTTGGCGACCTTCGGCGCGCGGATCGCCGACAATGCGCCGACCTTGCCCTTGCCCTCGCGCTCCAGAAAACGTCCGAACGAGCGCAGGCCCGCCAGCGCGCGCATCAGGCTGCGGCCGGCAATGTCGTCGGCCCGGCGCATCGCCATGAAGGCGCGCACGTCGGTGGCTTCCAGCGCTGCAAACCGCTCCAGCGTGACCCGCTCGCCCCAATGATTGCTGAGGAAATCCAGGCATTGCCGCAGATCGCGGCCATAGGCCTCCAGCGTCTTCGGCGACAGCCGCCGCTCGGCGCCGAGATGCGCCAGCCAGCGCGCCATCTCCTGCGCGATCGAGGGATCGGCGCTGGCGAGCTCGATGTGTGGGGCGACCGCTTTGCTCATGCGCTCTGGACGTGGTGATTCCGCACAGTATATCGCATCACACTCGTTTATCGTTCGCTAAGGCCGCCGCGCGGCGCTAGCCTCAAGGCCTCAAGGTTCCGATTCCCGCTCATGGACCAATCGCCGCGCAACACCGCCGCCCCCGCCACCCGCATGGTCGACGTGCTGGTGCCGGTCGCGCTCGACCAGACCTATTCCTACAAGGTGCCGCGCGGCATGGAGCTGAAGGCGGGCGACCTCGTCGGCGTGCCGCTCGGTCCGCGCGAGGTGCTGGCCGTGATCTGGGGCGAGAACGCCAATCCCGATCCGCGCCTGCACAACCGCCTCAAGGAGGTCAGCGAGAAGCTCGATATCCCGCCGCTCAAGCCGGAGCTGCGCCAGGTGGTGGACTGGGTCGCCAATTACACGCTGAGCCCGCGCGGCATGGTGCTGCGCATGTGCCTGCGCATGGGCGAAAATCTCGGCCCGGAGCGGGTGCGCGCCGGCGTGCGCCTGACCGGCAATCCGCCGAAGCGTCTGACGCCGGCGCGCCAGCGTGTCATCGCGCTGCTGTCGGACCGGCTGCTGCACGGCAAGTCCGAGGCGGCCAAGGAGGCCGGCGTCTCCTCGGGCGTGATCGACGGCCTCGTCGATGAAGGCACGCTCACGGTTGAGCCAATGCCGCCGCCGCCTCCGCCGCCGGCACCCGATCCGGAATTCGGCCGGCCGGATTTTTCGCCGCTGCAGCGTGCCGGTGTGGATGCGATGCGCGCGCTCGCGGCCAACGGCACCTTTCATGTCGCGCTGCTCGACGGCGTCACCGGCTCGGGCAAGACCGAGGTCTATTTCGAAGCGGTCGCCGAGGTGATCCGCCGCGGCAAGCAGGCGCTGATCCTGATGCCGGAGATCGCGCTGACCGGCCAGTTCCTCGATCGCTTCGCGCAGCGTTTTGGCGTGCGGCCGATCGAATGGCATTCCGAGCTCACCCCGCGCACCCGCGCGCGCAATTGGGCCGCGATCTCCGAAGGTTCGGCGCCGGTCGTGGTCGGCGCGCGTTCGGCGCTGTTTCTCCCTTACGCCAATCTTGGCCTCATCGTCGTCGATGAGGAGCACGACCAGGCCTACAAGCAGGACGACGGCGTGCACTACCACGCCCGTGACATGGCGGTGGTGCGCGGGCATATCGCAAAAATCCCGGTCGTGCTGGCCTCCGCGACGCCGTCGGTCGAATCCGAGGTCAATGCGCGCAAGAACCGCTATCAGCGCATCGCGCTGCCCTCGCGCTTCGGCGGCCAGCACATGCCGCATATCGAGGCCATCGATTTGCGCCGCGAGCCGCCCGCGCGCGGCCGCTTCATCTCGCCGCGGCTCGCCGGCGAGATCAGGACCGCGATCGAGCGGCGCGAGCAGGCGCTGCTCTTCCTCAATCGCCGCGGCTATGCGCCGCTGACGCTGTGCCGTGCCTGCGGCCATCGCTTCGCCTGCACCATCTGCGATGCCTGGCTGGTCGATCATCGCTTTCGCCAGCGCCTCGTCTGTCACCATTGCGGCTTCTCGATGCCGCGCCCGCACATCTGCCCGAACTGTTCGGCCGAGGAATCGCTGGTCGCGGTCGGACCCGGCGTCGAGCGCCTGCAGGAGGAGGCGGCCGCGCTGTTCCCGCAAGCCCGCACCATGGTGCTGTCGAGCGATCTCATCACCTCGATTGAGACCATGCGAAGCGAGCTCGCCGAGATCGCGGAGGGCCGCGTCGACATCATCATCGGCACGCAGCTCGTGGCCAAGGGCCACAACTTCCCGCGGCTCAATCTGGTCGGCGTGGTCGATGCCGATCTCGGCCTTTCCAACGGCGATCCGCGCGCGGCGGAGCGCACCTGGCAATTGCTCAATCAGGTAATCGGCCGCGCGGGCCGCGAGCAGGGCCGCGGCGTCGGCTATCTCCAGACCCATCAGCCCGACCATCCCGTGATGCGGGCGCTGATCGCCTGCGACCGCGAGGCCTTCTACGACAGCGAGATCGAGCTGCGCGAAAAGACGCTCTATCCGCCGTTCGGCCGGCTCGCCAGCCTCATCATCTCCGCCGGCGATCGCCCGGGCGCCGAAGGCTTCGGCCGCAAGCTCGTCGCGCTCGCGCCGCGCGACGAGCGCGTCGTCGTGCTCGGCCCCGCCGAAGCGCCGCTCGCCGTCATCAAGGGCCGCTACCGCTTCCGCATCCTGGTGAAATCGGCGCGCGGTTTCGACCTGTCGGACTATTTGCGCAACTGGCTCGCGGTCTGCCCGAAGCCGACAGGCAATCTGAAGCTGGAAGTCGACGTCGATCCGCAGAGCTTTTTGTAGGGCCACCGCAGCCATACCCTCTACTGTCATTCCGGGGCGCGCGTAGCGCGAGCCCGGAATCCATCGGGCGGCAGAGTTTGTGGATGAATGGATTCCGGGTTCGCGCTCCGCGCGCCCCGGAATGACAAAACAAAAAAAGCCCGCGGTCCCCCAAGACCGCGGGCTTGTTTCACGTGCGCAGCAAACTGATGAAAACTGCGCGTTCGATCAGGCGCGGATCGCGCCTTTAGGAGACGACTTCCGCGGTGACGCGGCCGACGCCGCGACTGGTGAGGCCAATGGCGCGGGCGGCACCCGTGGAGAGGTCGAGCACACGCCCGCGAATGAACGGGCCGCGGTCATTGATGGTGACGATGACGCTCTGGCTGCCATGGGTGACGCGCAGCTTGGTGCCGAAGGGCAGCGAACGGTGCGCCGCGGTCATGGCGTTCTGGTTGAAGCGCTGGCCCGAGGCGGTCTTGCTACCGGACTCATTGCCGTAAAAGGACGCGATGCCGGAGAAGCTGCGGCCCGTGCCGGAGGTCGGTGTCATCGACGCATTGGCATTGCGCCAATCGGCGGTCGCGTTGGCCTCGGTCTGGGCGTGGTGGCGGTGGTGATGCCGGTGATGCCGGGATTTGGCGGAAGCTTCGGTGGCAGTTCCACCGACGAGGAGAGTTGCGGCGACGAAAGCAATCGCCGTACGCGGCCGGGTCGCAAAGCCCAGCGTCTTCAAAGACAGCATTTAATGGTCCCTAAGCTAGTATTGCCACATTTGTGGCAAGTGGAGCCCCCATCAGTTTGTGAGCGATTTGGCGTTTCGATTCCCAATGAGGCGTGAATTGGGCAGTAAATCCGGTATGTGTCGTCATGAAATATCTTGTTACCGTCGCGAGATATTCAGCCGATGTTCCGTAATCTTCGCCTTTAACGATTTATTAACCTCTATATTACTTGCGAATACTGTAAAGCGAAGTCATCGCCCCTAGCGTTTAGAATTCGCTAAGTATTCAGCGGATGGAACCGGTGGGAACGGATTCACGCCTCAGCGATCCGTGTTCATGGCCGCTATGCGCTGGGGGCAGGAACCAATGGAAGGTATCGCGGCAGGGCCGGCGCTGAATTCCGTGACGTGGCAGTCGCCGCCTCGGTCGGCCCCTCCCGCGCGCAATGTGTTGCGAGGCTGCGACGAACTGGCGACAGAACCTCATGCCTTTAGTTTGGCGTCATGTTGCACCTGCGCACCTGCTATGTTAGCAAAGCCGCGATTTTAACGAGCCCGGCACCTCCCGTGCTGGTCGAAAATCGAAGTCCCGCTTGAATTCCAAGGGCTTGGATCGCTAGGCGCCGCTTCGTGGCGACGGTTTTTCCCTTGCGAGTTTGACAGCAAAAAGAGCGCGTCTGTGGCTGCAGAAGATACGTCCGTTTCAGGTGTGTCCGGCCGTTATGCAACGGCCTTGTTCGAGCTGGCCCGCGACCAGAACGTGGTCGACGAGGTCAAAGCCGATCTTGATAAATTCGATGCCTTGCTGAACGAAAGCGCTGATCTCAAGCGCCTCGTCCGCAGCCCGGTGTTCGCCGCCGATGCCCAGTCCAAGGCCCTTTCGGCCGTGCTGGACAAGGTGGGCATCGCCGGCATCACCGCCAACTTTCTGAAAGTGCTGACCGCCAATCGCCGCCTGTTCGCGGTGGCCGACGTCAGCCGCGCCTACCGCGCCCTCGTGGCCCGGTTCAAGGGCGAGACGACGGCCGACGTGACGGTGGCGGAGGCGCTCTCTGACAAGAATCTCGATGCCCTCAAGGTTGCCCTGAAGTCGGTGACCGGCAAGGACGTCGCGCTGAACGTGAAAGTCGATCCCTCGATTATCGGTGGCCTCGTCGTCAAGCTGGGCAGCCGCATGGTGGATGGTTCGCTTCGCACCAAACTCAATTCGATCAAGCACGCGATGAAAGAGGCAGGCTGATGGACATCCGCGCCGCGGAAATTTCCGCGATCCTCAAGGACCAGATCAAGAATTTCGGCCAGGAAGCTGAAGTCTCCGAAGTCGGACAGGTGCTGTCCGTCGGCGACGGTATCGCCCGCGTCTACGGTCTGGACAACGTCCAGGCCGGTGAAATGGTCGAGTTCGAGAACGGCACCCGCGGCATGGCGCTGAACCTCGAAACCGACAACGTCGGTGTCGTTATTTTCGGTGCCGACCGCGAGATCAAGGAAGGCCAGACCGTCAAGCGCACCCGCGCCATCGTGGACGCGCCGGTCGGCAAGGGCCTGCTTGGCCGCGTCGTCGACGCGCTCGGCAATCCCATCGACGGCAAGGGCCCGATCCAGGCTGAGAAGCGCATGCGCGTCGACGTCAAGGCGCCCGGCATCATTCCGCGCAAATCGGTGAACGAGCCGATGGCAACCGGCCTCAAGGCCATCGACGCCCTGATCCCGATCGGCCGCGGCCAGCGCGAGCTGATCATCGGCGACCGCCAGACCGGTAAGACCGCGATCGCGCTCGACACCATCCTGAACCAGAAGCCGCTCAACGCGCAGCCGGACGAGAACATCAAGCTGTACTGCGTCTACGTCGCGGTCGGCCAGAAGCGTTCGACCGTCGCCCAGTTCGTGAAGGTGCTGGAAGAGCAGGGCGCGCTCGAATACTCGATCGTCGTCGCCGCCACCGCCTCCGATCCGGCGCCGATGCAGTACATCGCGCCCTTTACCGGCTGCACCATGGGCGAGTACTTCCGCGACAACGGCATGCACGCGGTCATCATCTATGACGATCTGTCCAAGCAGGCCGTCGCCTACCGTCAGATGTCGCTGCTGCTGCGCCGCCCGCCGGGCCGCGAAGCCTATCCCGGCGACGTGTTCTATCTGCACTCCCGCCTGCTCGAGCGCGCGGCGAAGCTGAACAAGGACATGGGCTCGGGCTCGCTGACGGCGCTGCCTGTCATCGAAACCCAGGCCAACGACGTGTCGGCTTACATCCCGACCAACGTCATCTCGATCACCGACGGCCAGATCTTCCTGGAAACCGACCTGTTCTTCCAGGGCATCCGTCCTGCCGTGAACGTCGGTCTGTCGGTGTCGCGCGTCGGTTCGTCGGCGCAGACCAAGGCCACCAAGAAGGTCGCCGGCAAGATCAAGGGCGAGCTCGCGCAGTACCGCGAAATGGCGGCGTTCGCGCAGTTCGGCTCCGACCTCGACGCCTCGACCCAGCGCCTGCTCAACCGCGGCTCGCGCCTCACCGAGCTGCTCAAGCAGCCGCAGTTCTCGCCGCTGAAGATGGAAGAGCAGGTCTGCGTGATCTGGGCCGGCACCAACGGCTATCTCGATCCGCTCCCGCTCAACAAGGTGCGCGCGTTCGAGGACGGCCTGCTGTCGCTGCTGCGCGGCAAGCACGCCGACATCCTCAACGCGATTCGCGACAGCCGCGATCTCTCCGACGATACCGCTGCCAAGCTGAAGTCGGTGGTCGAGGGCTTCGCGAAGTCTTTCTCGTAAGAAGGCCGTCATGGCCGGGCCAAAGCGCGAAGCGCGTCTTCGCAACTGAAGTCCCGGCCATCCACGTCTTGTGCGTGGAAGACGGAGAACGTGGATGCCCGGGACACGCCCGGGCATGACGAAAGGATAGGGTCGCGGTCGAGCCGCAGGCTGATCGCTGGGGACGAAGAATGGCGTCACTTAAAGACATGCGCGTCCGCATCGCCTCCACCAAGGCGACGCAAAAGATCACCAAGGCCATGCAGATGGTCGCGGCCTCCAAGCTGCGCCGCGCGCAGACCGCCGCGGAAGCGGCGCGTCCCTATGCCGACAAGATGAGCGCGGTGATCTCCAACATCGCCAGCGCCGCGGTCGGCTCGCCCGGCGCACCGGTGCTGCTGGCCGGCACCGGCCGGGACCAGGTTCATCTGCTGCTGGTCTGCACCGGCGAGCGCGGCCTGTCCGGCGCCTTCAACTCCTCGATCGTGCGTCTCGCCCGCGAGCGCGCTCTGGCGCTCGCTGCGCAGGGCAAGGAGGTGAAATTCTTCTGCGTCGGCCGCAAGGGTTACGAGCAGCTCCGCCGCCAGTTCGACAAGCAGATCGTCGAGCACATGGACCTGCGCAGCGTCCGCCAGCTCGGTTTCGTCAACGCCGAGGAGATCGCCAAGAAGGTTCTGGCGCGGTTCGACAACGGCGAGTTCGACGTCTGCACGCTGTTCTACTCGCAATTCAAGTCGGTGATCGCGCAGATCCCGACCGCCCAGCAGGTCATCCCGCTGGTCATCGAGGAGGGCGGTGCCGCCAACACGACGTCGTACGAATACGAGCCGGAAGAGGACGAGATCCTCACGCGCCTGTTGCCGCGCAATCTCGCCGTGCAGATCTTCCGCGCCCTGCTCGAGAACAACGCCTCGTTCTACGGTGCGCAGATGTCGGCGATGGACAACGCCACCCGCAACGCCGGGGAAATGATCCGCAAGCAGACGCTGGTCTACAACCGCACGCGTCAGGCTCAGATCACCAAGGAACTCATCGAAATCATCTCCGGCGCAGAAGCAGTCTGACCGGACACGAAATTCGGATCGAAGGAGACAGTAAATGGCTACAGCAGCCACACAGATCGGTCGCGTTACCCAGGTCATGGGCGCCGTCGTCGACGTGCAGTTCGAAGGCCACCTGCCGGCCATTCTCAACTCGCTCGAAACCAAGAACGGCAACAACCGCCTGGTGCTGGAAGTCGCGCAGCATCTCGGCGAGTCGACCGTCCGCACCATCGCGATGGACGCCACCGAAGGTCTGGTGCGCGGCCAGGAAGTGACCGACACCGGTCAGCCGATCTCGGTTCCCGTGGGGGACGGTACGCTGGGCCGCATCATGAACGTCATCGGCGAGCCGATCGACGAGGCCGGCCCGATCAAGTCGGAAGGCACCCGCGCCATCCACCAGGAAGCGCCGACCTACACCGACCAATCGACTGAAGCCGAAATTCTCGTCACCGGCATCAAGGTCGTCGATCTGCTCGCTCCGTATGCGAAGGGCGGCAAGATCGGCCTGTTCGGCGGCGCCGGCGTCGGCAAGACCGTGCTGATTCAGGAGCTGATCAACAACGTCGCGAAGGCGCACGGCGGTTACTCCGTGTTCGCCGGCGTCGGCGAACGCACCCGCGAGGGCAACGACCTCTATCACGAGTTCATCGAGTCCAAGGTCAACGCCGACCCGCACAATCCGGATCCGAGCGTGAAGTCGAAGTGCGCGCTGGTGTTCGGTCAGATGAACGAGCCGCCGGGCGCCCGCGCCCGCGTCGGCCTGACCGGTCTGACCGTCGCCGAGCACTTCCGCGACCAGGGCCAGGACGTGCTGTTCTTCGTCGACAACATCTTCCGCTTCACGCAAGCGGGTTCGGAAGTGTCGGCGCTGCTCGGCCGTATTCCTTCGGCGGTGGGTTATCAGCCGACGCTCGCGACCGACATGGGCGCGCTGCAGGAGCGCATCACCACCACGCAAAAGGGCTCGATCACCTCGGTGCAGGCCATCTACGTGCCGGCCGACGACTTGACCGACCCGGCGCCCGCAACCTCGTTCGCGCACTTGGACGCCACCACGGTGCTGTCGCGCGCGATCTCGGAAAAGGGCATCTATCCGGCGGTGGACCCGCTCGACTCGACCTCGCGCATGCTCTCGCCGCTGGTCGTCGGCGAGGAGCACTACACCGTCGCCCGTCAGGTCCAGCAGGTGCTGCAGCGCTACAAGTCGCTCCAGGACATCATCGCCATTCTCGGCATGGACGAGCTTTCGGAAGAGGACAAGCTGACGGTGGCCCGCGCCCGCAAGATCGAGCGCTTCCTGTCGCAGCCGTTCCACGTCGCCGAAATCTTCACGGGTTCGCCGGGCAAGTTCGTGGATCTCGCCGACACCATCAAGGGCTTCAAGGGCCTGGTCGAAGGCAAGTACGACCACCTGCCGGAAGCTGCCTTCTACATGGTCGGCACCATCGAAGAGGCTGTCGAAAAGGGCAAGAAGCTGGCGGCGGAAGCGGCCTAAGGTGCGAATGGCGAATAGGGAGTAGCGAATAGACGCGCTGCTCTCTTCGCCACTCGCCATTCGCTACTCACCATTCGCAAGGTTTCCCATGGCCACCTTCCATTTCGATCTCGTCTCTCCGGAAAAGCTCGCCTTCTCGGGTGAGGTCGATCAGGTCGACATCCCCGGCGCCGAGGGTGATTTCGGCGTGCTGGCGGGGCATGCGCCGGTCGTAGCTGCGATCCGGCCCGGCATCCTCACCGTCACCACCGGCGGCCGCCACGAGAAGATCATCGTGCTCGGCGGCCTTGCCGAAGTCTCCGAAAAGGGTCTCACCGTGCTCGCCGACGTCGCGACCTCGCTGGACGAGCTCGACCGTGTCCAGTTCGCCGAGACGATCGCGGAGATGGAAGAGAACTTGAAGGAGCACGAAGGCACCGAGCTCGATCAGGCCATCGAGCGGCTCGACCACTTCAAGAGCATCCAGCATCAGCTCAACGCCACGGCTATGCACTAAGCCCCGGGGCACCGCTCCGGGGCTCGATCTCCAAATTCCTGAACAGTTTCAGCGCTCGTCACGGTCGTGGCGGGCGCTGAACTTTATTGCGCTATCGCTGGCGCTGTCGCCTATTTTATCGCGGCGCGCCAGACACTTCGCTACTGTGCATGGGGTTGTTTTCGAGAGTTCAGTCGGCGAGGTGCGCAAACTCCTGTGCCACCGCGCGGTAGACCTCGCGGCGGAACGGCACCACGAGGTCGGCGACACGGCCGAGGCGCTCCCAGCGCCAGGCGTCGAACTCGGCGGGCTGGCCGTTGCGCGGCGTCAGCGGATCGATCTCGTCGTCCGTGCCGGTGAAGCGCAGCGCGAACCATTTCTGGCGCTGGCCGCGAAATTTCGCCAGCCGGTGCGTCTGCGGTCCGTCGTAAGGCGGGAATTCATAGGTGAACCAGTCGGTCTCGCCGAGATAGTCGGCACTGACGACGTTGGTCTCCTCCCACAGCTCGCGCATCGCCGCATCACGCAGGTTCTCGCCCTCGTCGACGCCGCCCTGCGGCATCTGCCAGTCGAGCCCCGGCAGGATGATCTCGGGTCCGTCACCCTTGAAGCGATGGCCGATCAGCACGCGGCCGTCGGCGTTGAACAGCGCGATGCCGACGTTCGGGCGGTAGGGTTTGTGGGTCGTCACGCGTAACCTTCTCTCGTCATTCCGGGGCGCGCGAAGCGCGAGCTCTGGTGCGCAATTGCGCACCTGAGAATCCATAACCACAGGCCACAATGGGTTGAAAGGCCGTGGCTGCTATCCTTCGCACAGCTTCTGCCTGGGAGTATGGATCCCCGCCTTCGCGGGGATGACGACCGAGCGAGCCGCGACAGGTGATCTGATCACCCCTCCGCCAGCGCAGAAAATTCCTGCACCACGCGCTCATAGACTGGGCGCTTGAACGGGATGATCAACTCAGGGAGATTCTTCATCGACTCCCAGCGCCAGCTCACGAATTCCGCCTTGTGGCCGCCGCCGCCGGGATGCTCGACGTTGATCTCGCTGTCCTTGCCGGTGAAGCGCACCGCGTACCATTTCTGGCGCTGGCCGCGGTAGCGGCCCTTCCAGGCGCGCCCGGCAACGGTGCGCGGAATGTCATAGGTGAGCCAGTCCGGGACCTCGCCGAGCCGCTCGACCGAGCGCACGCTGGTCTCCTCATAGAGCTCGCGCTTGGCCGCTTCCCAGGTGTCCTCGCCGGGATCGACCCCGCCCTGCGGCATCTGCCAGACGTGGGTGTCGTCGACATGCTCGATGCCGCCGGCGCGGCGGCCGATGAACACCAGTCCCTTTGGATTGATTAGCATCACACCGACACAGGTCCGGTAGGGCAGATCCTCGTAACGCGCCATTCCGCCAGACCTCTTGCCTGCTTCTTGGGAAGGCATGCCGGCCCCGCGAGACCCGCGCCGAACCAATTCGTTGATTTAGCTGGATTTTGATTTCAGCATCGCGGTTGTCAATGGCACCAAAAGGATACCTCGGTCGCCCAGTGTCTTGGTCCAGGCGCTGATGCGCTCGATCGAGACGGGCAGGGCGGAGGCCGTGCCGACGGCGATGCCGCGCTCGCGCGCCGCCGATTCCAGCTTGTTGAGGGCGCGGTCGATCTCGGTCGCCGTCGGCACCGCGTCGATGGCGATATCGCCCTTGCCGAACGGCACGGCCTGGTTCGCCGCGGCCTGGGGCGCGATGCTGCGGGGCGAGGAGCCGTCGTCGAAGAAGCCGAGCCCGCGCTTGGCCGCCTCGCGGATGATCGGCTGCATCGCCGGCTCCGTGGCGATGAAGCGGGCGCCCATGAAATTGGTGAGGCCGGCATAGCCCTGCATCCGGCTGAGGTGCCAGTACAGGCGGTCCATGTTCTGGTCGGGGCTGAGCGAGGTCAGCAGCGTCTGCGGCCCCGGATCGTTGTCGGGGAAGTCGTAGGGCTCCATCGGGATCTGGAGGAAGATCTCGTGGCGCTGCGCCCGCGCCCGCTCGGCGAGCTTGCCGGGGTCGGAGCCGTAGGGCGTGAAGGCCAGCGTCACCGCCGGCGGCAGCTTCATGATGGCGTCCAGGGTCTTGGCGGCGCCGACGCCGAGGCCGCCGATCACGATCGCGACCACCGGCATCTTGGCGGCCTTGGCGCGGTCGGCGTCCGCCGCATAGACGTTGAACGGCCTCAGCCCGTCGGCGACCACCGGGATCATGCCGTAGCGCGATTTCTCCAGCAGCTTCGGATTGATCCCGGTCATGACGGGCGGCGGGGCGGATGCAGCCTCGCCCTTGTCGGCGGCATCGCCCCCGCCGATCACCACGTCGCGGCGGGCGCCGGTGGAGCCATCGATCATGGTGATGGTCTTCTGCTCGCCGGGCGCGGCCTGCTTCGGCGTTTCCTTGGTCTCGTGCTTGGTTTCCTGGCCTTGGCCGATGGCAGACTTGTCGTCCGTGGCCTTCTCGGCCGGCCTGAGCTGGTTGATCGCGATCCGGCTCATCGGCTCACCGCCGAGCGGGTCCTTGTTGAAGATGGCGAAGCCGGCAAAGGTAACCAGGAACAGGCCGAGCAGAACAGCGAGCAGCTGCATAGACGTGAACGGCAGCCGCAGCCGCCGTTTGCGGCGCGGCTTATCCTGTCCGAGCGGGGCGCTCAGATCATCGGCCGTTTCAGTCATGCGCGATCCCGAATCACTCCAGCCGACGATACCACGCCGAGGTCAAGCGGCGGCAGGCCGGGATAGGCCGGAGGCAGCAGCAGTTCCCAAGCAAAAAGGGCGGCTTCGGGAAGCCGCCCTTTCGCTGGATCGCGTGATACGCCGACCTAGTTCGCCGCTTTGGCCTTGTCGGTCGCCGCCTTGTTGTCGTTGCCGGGCGTCGGCGCCGCGGAGGCGCTGTTCTTGATGCCGTGGAGCAGGTCGCCGGCGAGCTTGAGCGCCTTGTCGTCCTTGGCGTCCGGCGGGACGTAGGACTGCGAGCCCGTCTTCTCGTCGCCGTCGTTCTTCAGGTGGCCGCGCAGCGAAGCCTCGCCCTTGGTGTCGGTGCGCGACTTCAGCTCGTCCGGCACGTCCTGCAGCACTTCGATATCGGGCACGATGCCCTTGGCCTGGATCGACTTGCCCGACGGCGTGTAATAGCGCGCGGTGGTCAGCCGCAGCGCGCCGTTGCCGCTGCCGAGCGGAATGATGGTCTGCACCGAGCCCTTGCCGAACGAGCGCGTGCCGACGATGGTCGCGCGCTTGTGGTCCTGCAGCGCGCCGGCGACGATTTCCGACGCCGAGGCCGAGCCGCCATTGACCAGCACGATGACCGGCCTGCCCTTGGTCAGGTCGCCCGTATGCGCGGCGCGGCGCTGGGTCTCCTCGGCATTGCGGCCGCGGGTCGAGACGATCTCGCCCTTCTCGAGGAACGAGTCGGAGACGGTGACCGCTTCCTCGAGCAGGCCGCCCGGATTGTTGCGGAGGTCGATGATGAAGCCCTTGAGCTTGTCGCCGCCGATCTGGTTCGTGAGGTTGCCGATCTCGCGCTTCAGGCCTTCGGTGGTCTGCTCGTTGAAGGTGGTGATGCGGATATAGCCGATGTCATCCTGCTCGACGCGCGCGCGCACCGAGCGGACGCGGATGTTGTCGCGCACCAGCGTGACGTCGAGCGGATTGTCCTGGCCCTTGCGGATGATCTTGAGCTTGATCTTGGTGTTGACTGGACCGCGCATCTTCTCGACCGCCTGGTTCAGGGTCAGGCCCTGCACCGCCTCGTCGTCGAGATTGGTGATGATGTCGTTGGCCATGACGCCGGCGCGCGAGGCGGGCGTGTCGTCGATCGGCGAGACCACCTTGATCAGGCCGTCCTCCATCGTGACCTCGATGCCGAGGCCGCCGAACTCGCCGCGGGTCTGCACCTGCATGTCGCGGAAGCTCTTCGCGTCCATGTAGCTCGAGTGCGGATCGAGGCCGGTAAGCATGCCGCTGATGGCGGATTCGATCAGCTTGGTGTCATCAGGCTTCTCGACATAGTCGGAGCGCACGCGCTCGAACACGTCGCCGAACAGGTTGAGCTGGCGATAGGTGTCCGCGGTGGCGGCTCGCGCGCTGGAGCCCATGAACACCGCGCGCGGCTGGGTCACGAACAGCGTCAGCGCCGCACCGGTGGCGGCGCTGAGGAGGATTACTGAAGTCTTGCGCATCATCCGCGAACCTTCTCGCCTTCATTTGCGGCCCACCATGGGCCTGGATCGATTGGAGTGCCGTCTTTACGGAACTCGACATACAGCACAGGTTGACTCGCATTGGTGGCGAGAATGGAAGCGACCTGAGAGGTCGACCCCATGGTCGCGACCGGCTCCCCCGTGAGCACAAACTGGCCGATGTTGACCGAAATGCGCTCCATCCCGGCGATCAGGACATGATACCCGCCCCCGGCGTTTAGGATCAAGAGTTGTCCATAGCTGCGGAATGGGCCGGCATACACAACCCAGCCATCACACGGCGTCGTGACCTGGGCGCCGGGCTTGGTCGCCAGCGAAATGCCCTTCTGGACGCCGCCGACCCCGTCGGAACCGCCAAAGTCCCTGATCTTGTTACCGTTAACCGGAAACGGCAGGAGGCCCTTGGCCGAAGCGAAGGCGATCGCCGGGGTGGTGCGGGACTTGTCCTTGAACGCGCCCGGGCCCTGTTTGGCGCTGGCGGCCGCGTTTGCCGCCGCCAGTTTGGCCTCCTTGGCCTCGGCCTGCCTTGCGGCCTCTGCGGCCTTCTCGGCCGCCCTGGCGGCGGTTTGCAGATCCTGCTCCATCTTGGCGATCAGCCCCTGGAGATCGCCGACCTGCCTTGACAGCGCGATCGCGCGCGCACTTTCGGCGTCGAGGTCTTTTTCCCGCGCGGACTGCTGACGCTGCCGTTCCTCGATCAGGGCGGTGAGCCGGGTCTGGTCGCTCCTGACCTTGTCGCGGTCGGAGGCGAGCTGATCGCGCTCGGTGGCTATGGTCTTGCGCAAGGCCACGAGCTCGCCGAGCTCGCTTGCGATCTTCTCGGCGCGGCCGCGCAATTCCGGCACGACGGCGCCAAGCAGCATCGCGGTGCGCAAGGATTGCAGCGCATCTTCGGGCCGCACCAGCAGCGCCGGCGGCGTGCGCCGGCCGGCGCGCTGCAAGGCCGCCAGCACCTCGACGATGTCGGCACGGCGCGAATCCAGCGAAGCGCGCATCTGCTGCTCGCGGCCGTTCAGCGTTCGCAGCCGCGCCTCGGCCTCGTCGATCTTGGTTTCCACGGCGCGCACATTGGCGGCGGTGTCGATCAGCTGCTGATTGAGCTGGGTGCGGTCCTGGCCGAGCGCAGTGATCTCGGCCTTCAGCTTGGCCTGCGCTTCTTCCGCGCTTCGTTGCCTCGCGCGCGCGGCCTCCAGCTCCTGCTCGCGCTGCTTGATCGCATCGGGCGAGACGGCGGCAGTCTGCGGCGACGGCGCAACTGTCTGACCTTGCGTCTGGGCTTGGGCGAGGCTTTCTTCGGCGAAGAGGCTTGCGCCGGCAAGGCCGGTGATCAGCAGCAGGTTGAGGAGCGGCGCTCGCATCGTGTCGGCAAAGGTGCTCGTTGTGGCGCGCATCACGCGCGGTGATAGGGATGGCCGGCCAGGATGGTGGCGGCCCGATACAGCTGTTCCAGAAGCATGACGCGGATCATTTGGTGCGGCCAAGTCGCAGAGCCGAACGCGATCGCGAGCTTGGCCTTACGGCGCAATTCGGGCGAAAGTCCGTCCGCCCCTCCGATCACGAAGATAGTATGTCCGGCGCCCTCGTCGCGCCAGCGCGCCAGATGCCGTGCGAATACGGTGGACTCGAGATTCTGGCCGCGCTCGTCCAGCGCCACCAGGATCGCCTTGTCAGGAATATGCGCCGAGATTGCCGCGGCCTCTTCGGCCATCCGCGTCGCCGCATCGCGTGCGCGGCTTTCGGGAATTTCGTGGATGCCGAGCTCGCGGAATCCAAGCTTGCGGCCAGCCTCCTCGAACCGCTCGAAATAGCGGTCTGCAAGCTCCCGTTCGGGGCCCTGCTTCAGCCGGCCCACCGCAATGACAGCAACACGCATGATTTTAGGAGTCGCGTTGACGAGACCGCGCGCAACAGGCGCGCGCACGACGCTAGCATGCGCGTCAGCCGATTCGAAATCGGCCTTCGAGCCTAGATCGCCTTCGCCGCCCCTGGGCCCTGCGTGTACAACCTCTCGAGGTTGTAGAACTCGCGGACCTCGGGTCGGAACACGTGCACGATCACGTCGCCGGAATCGATCAGCACCCAGTCGCAATTGGGCAAGCCCTCGACATGGATGTTTTTGATGCCGTTTTCCTTGAGGCTCTTGGTGACGTTCTCCGCGATCGCGCCGACGTGCCGGTTCACCCGGCCGGTGGTGACGATCATGTAGTCGGAGTACGCCGATTTGCCGCGAAGGTCGATGGTGACCGTCTCTTCCGCCTTCATGTCCTCGAGGCGGGAGAGGATCAGGCTCAGCGTCTTGTCGGCGTCGGGTTGCGCCTTCAAGGCCGCAGCTTTGGTCGATGTTTTACGCGTAGGCTTGGCAACCTTGGGTAAAACAGACTTGGACAATACAGATGCGGTCAGGGACCATTCCTTTCACTGTATCGCGAACGCCGAATCCGGGCGCCCACTGGTTACACTACATCATGTGGGGTTAAGGGTTTCAATATGCCAGAGAGACCGAAATCCCCACCAGGTCGGCACACTTCGTCTCACTTCGTACCTTTCCAGCTCCCGTCCGGGTTCCGTAGGCCGGTCGAGGACAGATTCAGCTTCAATCCGGTCAGGAACACCCAGGCCGGTGCCGGCCGATCTGCAAGCTGGACAGCCTTGTTCTCGGGCAGACGGTAGCGCGATAACGCCTGGGCCGCGGGCGAGCCGAGCGCGCGAAAACTCTGCGGGGGGCGATCGATCACGGCCATCGGCACCTGGGCGGCGATGCGCCGCCAGTCCTGCCAACGATGGAATTGAGCGAGATTGTCGGCGCCCATGATCCAGACGAAGCGCAAGCCAGGAAAGCGGCGGCGCAAGGTGTTGATCGTGTCGATAGTATAGCGGGTGCGAATGACGGATTCGAGACAGCTCACCTCGATGCGCGGATCATCGGCGACCTCGCGCGCGGCCTGCATGCGCTCGCCGAGCTCGTGCAGCGTGCCGTTCTCCTTGAGCGGATTGCCCGGCGTAACCAGCCACCAGACGCGATCGAGCTGCAATCGCTTCAGCGCGAAGCGGCTGATCGCGCGGTGCGCCTGATGCGGCGGGTTGAACGAGCCGCCGAGCAGGCCGATGCGCATGCCCGGCGTCGAGGGCGGAACCGCTTGCGCCACGAAGCGCGGCACGACGAGATTGTTGCTCAATGCCCGCGCCCCGCGACGTCTACGGCCGAGTCTGTCCGGTGCCGCGGACGCGATATTTGAAGCTCGTCAATTGCTCGGCGCCGACCGGGCCGCGGGCGTGGAAGCGGCCGGTGGCAATCCCGATCTCGGCGCCGAACCCGAACTCGCCGCCATCGGCAAACTGCGTCGAGGCGTTGTGGAGCACGATCGCGGAATCGACCTCGCTCAGGAACTTGCTCGCCGCAGCCTCATCCGCGCTCACGATGGCATCGGTATGATGCGAGCCGTGGTCCTGGATGTGCGCGATCGCGCCCTCGACGCCGTCCACCACCTTCGCCGCGATGATCGCGTCGAGATATTCGGTGTCCCAATCCTCCTCGCTCGCCGGCTTGACGCGCGCATCGGCCTTCTGCACGGCCTCGTCACCGCGCACCTCGCAGCCGGCATCGAGCAGCATCTCCACCAGCGGCTTCAGGTTCTTGCCAGCGGCGGCACGATCGACCAGCAGCGTCTCGGCCGCGCCGCAGACGCCGGTGCGTCGCATCTTGGCATTGAGCACGATCGACTTCGCCATGGCGAGGTCGGCGCTGCCATCGATATAGACGTGGTTGACGCCTTCGAGATGCGCGAAGACAGGCACGCGCGCCTCCTGCTCGACCCGCGCGACGAGGCTCTTGCCCCCGCGCGGCACGATCACGTCGATGGCGCCGTTGAGGCCCGACAGCATCATGCCGACCGCGGCGCGGTCGCGCGTCGGCACCAGCGTGATCGCAGCTTCCGGCAGGCCGGCTTCGCGCAGGCCCTGCACCAGGCACTCATGGATGGCGCGGCACGAGCGGAAACTGTCGGAGCCGCCGCGCAGGATCACGGCATTGCCCGACTTCAGGCACAGCACGCCGGCATCGGCCGCGACATTGGGCCGGCTCTCAAAAATCACGCCGACGACGCCGAGCGGCACGCGCACGCGCTCGATGGACATGCCGTTCGGCCGCTGCCAGCGCTCGGTGACGACGCCGATGGGATCGGGGATGCCGCGCACAATGCCGATGCCTTCGGCCATGCCTTCGATGCGCGCCGGCGTCAGCGTCAGGCGATCGATGAAGGAGGAGGTGGCATTGCCGGCGGCACGGGCCTCCGCGACGTCCTCCGCATTGGCGGCGAGGATCGCGGCCGAGTTGGCGCGGATTGCCCGCTCCATGGCTTCCAGCGCGCGGTTCTTCTGCTCCGGCGGCGCCAGCGCCAGCACGCGCGCGGCAGCGCGGGCACGGGTTCCGAGATCGGACATCAGCGCCTGAAGATCGGCATTGCTGTCAACGGCTTTGAGGGGGGCGGCCATGGGGTCAAAACCTTCTGCTAAGGCGGTGTCCTAGCACGGAAATCCCGCTTTTGCGAAGGGCGGGAAGGGTATGGCTGGTCTCCCGGCGGCGAGCGGGGCGGGGCCCTTACCCGCCCACCACCAGATCATCCCGGTGGATCATCTCCGCGCGGCCGCTGATGCCGAGGATGGTCATCACGTCGGGGGAGGAACGGCCCTTGATCCGCTCGGCATCATCGGCGTCATAGGCGATCAGGCCGCGGCCGACCTCGCTGCCGTCGGGGCCGCGCACGATCACGGCATCGCCGCGGGCGAACTGGCCCTCGACCTTGTTCACGCCGGCCGGCAGCAGGCTGGCCCCGGCCCGTAGGGCGGTCACCGCGCCGGCATCGATGGTCAGCGTGCCCTTCGGCTCCAGCGTGCCCGCGATCCAGCGCTTTCGCGAGGTGATGGGATTGGCCGGCGTCAGGAACCAGGTGCAGCGGCCGCCATCGGCGATCGCCTGCAAGGGATGCTCGATCTTGCCGGAGGCGATCAGCATATGCGTGCCTCCGGTCGTCGCGATCTTGGCGGCCTCGACCTTGGTGCGCATGCCACCGCGCGACAGCTCGGACTCGGCATCGCCCGCCACCGCCTCGATCTCCGAGGAGATGCTGTCGACGACGGGAATGAGTTTTGCGTTCGGATTGTTCTTCGGCGGGGCATCGTAGAGCCCGTCGATGTCGGACAGCAGCACCAGCAAGTCGGCGCTCGCCATGGTCGCGACGCGCGCGGCGAGGCGATCGTTGTCGCCGTAGCGGATCTCGGTGGTCGCCACCGTGTCGTTCTCGTTGATCACGGGGATCGCGCGCCATTCCAGCAGCTTGCCGATGGTGGAGCGCGCGTTGAGATAGCGGCGGCGCTCCTCGGTGTCCTGCAGCGTCACCAGGATCTGGCCGGCGCCGATACCGTGGGCGCCAAGCACCTCCGACCAGATTCGCGCCAGCGCGATCTGACCGACGGCGGCCGCGGCCTGGCTCTCTTCCAGCTTCAGCGGGCCGCGCGGCAATTTCAGCCGGCTGCGGCCGAGTGCGATCGAGCCGGAGGAGACGACCAGCACGTCGCGCCCTTCCTTGTGCAGCTTGGCCATGTCGTCGGCCAGTGCAGCCAGCCAGGACGCACGCACCTCGCCCCTGTCGGAATCCACCAGCAGCGCTGAGCCGACCTTGACGACGATGCGGCGGAATTGGCTGAGTTCGGGGCTGGCCATGTCTCTTGGGTGCTGGCGCTGGATGCGAATGACGGCGGAGCGACAGGCGGCGCCGATGAGCCCTGCTTTTGCAGCAGGACGGTGACCGGCGCAAGGCAGCCGGGATGGTAAACGACGCATGTCGGCCTTGTGTCAGCCGTCCGTCTGGCTCTAATGGCGATCAACGATAAACGGGCCGAAAGAGGAAACGAATGGATCGCCGCAAATTCATGGCCGGATGCCTCGGCCTGCCGCTGTTCGCGCAGGCGGGTGGTGCGCGGGCGCAGGCCGGGCTGACGAAGATCATCTTCCCGTTTGCGGCCGGAGCCGGCGGCGACACGCTGTGCCGGCTGCTCGCGCAGGAGATGGCTCGGCTGCTGCAGCGGACCGTCGTGGTCGAGAACCGCACCGGCGGCGACGGCCTGATCGGCATCAAGGCGGTGAAGGGCGCGAGCCCGGACGGCAGCATGGTGCTGGTGACGACAGGGCCGACCATGTATCTGCTGCCAATGGTGGAGGCGACGCCGAGCTTCGACACGGCCAAGGATTTCATGCCGGTGTCGCTGCTGGCGCGCTTCGAGTTTGCGCTGGTGATCGGCCCGGGCATCGATGCTGCCGATTTCAAAGCGTTCGTAGCGTGGCTGAAATCGCATCCGGACAAGACCTCGTTCGGAGTGCCGAGCAACGGCACCATTCCGCATTTCACCGGCTCCAAGCTCGAGAAGGATCTCGGTATTCCCCTGACCCGCGTGCCCTATCGCGGCAGCGCGCCGATCCTTAACGACCTCGTCGGCGGCCACATTTCCTTCGGGATCACCACGCTGGCGGACGCGCTGCCGCAGCACCGCGCCAAGGGCGTGAAGATCATCGCGGTCGCGAGCGCGGAACGTTCACCCTTCGCGCCTGACGTGCCCACGCTGAAGGAGAGCGGCATCGATCTCGTTGCCGACGCCTGGTACGGCATGTGGCTTCCCGCCGGCAGCCCGCCGGAGTTCGCGAGCAAGCTCGGGGCGGCGGCGAGCGCGGCGCTTGCCAAGCCGGAAGTGAAGGAGAAGTTGACGGCGATCGGGCTGATTCCGATCGGCAGCAATGCGGACGCGCTATCCAAGGAGCTCGCCGCGAACACCGCGCTGTGGCAGCCGATCGTGAAGGCGACGGGCTACAAGATCACGAATTGAAGGCTGCCTCTTCTCCCTCTCCCCGTTCTTACGGGGAGAGGGTTGGGGTGAGGGGCTGTCTCCGCGAAAGCGCTGGCAATTGAACTCGCGGAGAGTCCCCCTCATCCGGAATTTGCTCTCGCAAATTCCGGCCTCTCCCCGCAAGCGGGGAGAGGCTGCTTCACATCTTCGCGCGCTGGGCGATGCCGTCCTTGATCGCCGCGAGCTCTTTCTCGTCCCAGATGCCGATCAGGATGCCACCCTTCACCTGGAGCTGACTATCCGCATAGGCGGCGATCTTCTCGCGTGGTGTGGTGATATGATCGTTCGGATGCAACGCCCAGTCGAACAGCTCGGCCTGGAGCCGCGCGATGATGCCGGCGCATTCCGGATCGTGGCCGCGATCCAGATATTCGTCCGGATCGGTTTCGAGGTCGTACAGCATCGGGCGGAAGCCGGAGGCGTGGATGTATTTCCAGCGCCCGTCGAACACCATGAACAGGCGGCAGCGCTCGATCGGCTGGTTCAGCTTCAGCCGCACGTCCTGCATGGAATAGTCGTATTCGGAGAATGCGACCTTGCGCCAGTCGCCCGGCTTCTCGCCGCGCAGCAGCGGCAGCAGCGAACGTCCTTCGAGGATATGGCCCGCCACCTTGCCCCCGAAATAGTCCACGAAAGTCGGCGCGAGATCGATCGCCTCAACCAGCGCATCGCTGCGCGTGCCGCGCGTCGCATCGGCCTCTTTCGAAGGATCGATGATGATCAGCGGGATCTTTGCCGATTGCTCGTGGAACAGGTCCTTCTCGCCCATCCAGTGATCGCCGAGATAGTCGCCATGATCGGAGGTGAACACGATCATGGTGGTGTCGAGCAGGCCGCGCTCACCTAAAAACTTCATCAGTACGCCCATCTGGTCGTCGATCTGGGTGATCAGGCCCATATAGGTCGGGATCACCTTTTCGCGGGCATCGTCGCGCGCCATGTTGCGGGAATAGCGCATGTCCATGTAGGCGCCGAACACCGGATGCGGATTCTGCCGTTCGCGCTCCGAGCGGATCACCGGGATCATGTCATCCGTCGAATACATGCTGGCATAGGGCTCCGGCGCGATATAGGGCCAGTGCGGCTTGATGTAGGACAGATGCAAACACCACGGGCGGCCGTCCGTTTCCGCCTCGCTGATGAAGTCCATCGCGCGCCGCGTCATGTAGGGCGTCTCGGAATGCTCTTCGGGCACGCGCGCGGCCTTGTCGGCGTGCACCAGCAGCCAGCCGTGGTGCAGCGAGCCGTCGTCAGCAGCGCCGGAATTGGCCCAGTGCTCCCAGGGATTGGTGGCTTCAAAACCGTGCTTTCGCAGATATTCGTCGTATTTCGGCCGCGGCCGTCCGGTCGGATGCAGGCCGTCGTCGCGCTCGTAAGGCTCGAAGCCGCATTCGGCGACATGCACGCCGATCATCGATTCCGGCGGGATGCCGAGCGCCTTCATGCCTTCGATGTCAGGCGCCATGTGGGTCTTGCCGACCAGCACGTTGCGCACGCCGATCTTGTTGAGGTGATCGCCGAGCGTGGGCTCCCCGACGCGCAGCGGCCAGCCGTTCCAGTGCGAGCCGTGCGAGCGCATGTAGCGCCCGGTGTAGAACGACATCCGCGACGGGCCGCAGATCGGCGATTGCACATACGCCTTGCTGAACAGCACGCCGCGCTTGGCCATGGCGTCGATGTTCGGTGTCTTCAGCGTGGGATGGCCGGTGCAGCCGAGATAATCGTAGCGAAGCTGGTCGCACATGATCCAGAGAACGTTCTTCGCGCGCGCCATGCGTTGTCCCTGCCGTTTCTTGATTGTTTGATGCTGCGCTATCGCGGGCGCGAAGACAAGCCGGTGATGCGCGCGCTCGCAGCGATAGACTCCGCTGTCGTCCCCGCGAAGGCGGGGACCCATAACCACAGGGAGTCGTTTGGCGAAGACTCGTCGTTCGGTACTTCGACCCTTCGCAACAGATAGATCACGCGGTATGGGTCCCCGCCTTCGCGGGGACGACGTTGGGGAGAGAGTTTAAGCCGACCACGGCTCCGCTTCGGCCGCGCTCTTGGCCTTGGCGGAGACCGGGCTTTCGCCGATCACATCGGCCAGCGCGCGCAACGCCTCTTTGACGCCCTGGCCGGTGGCGCCCGACAGCAGCAGCGGCGTCTTCTTCGCGGCGCGCTTCAGGCGGTCCTTCTGCTTCTTCAGCTCGTCCGGCTCGACCGCGTCGATCTTGTTCAGCGCGACGATCTCGATCTTGTCGGTGAGCTGGCCGCCATAGGCGTCGAGCTCCTTGCGCACGGTCTTGTAGGCCTTGCCGGCGTGCTCGCAGGTGGCGTCGACCAGATGCAAGAGCACGCGGCAGCGCTCGACATGGCCGAGGAAGCGGTCGCCGAGGCCGGTGCCTTCATGCGCGCCTTCGATCAGGCCGGGAATGTCGGCGAGCACGAACTCGCGGCCGTCGGCATTCACGACGCCGAGCTGCGGATGCAGCGTGGTGAAGGGATAGTCGGCGATCTTGGGCTTCGCGGCGCTGACCTTGGACAGGAACGTCGACTTGCCCGCATTGGGCATGCCGACGAGGCCGGCGTCCGCGATCAGCTTCAGCCGCAGCCAGATCCAGCGCTCCTCGCCGGGCTGGCCGGGATTGGCGTTGCGCGGCGCGCGGTTGGTCGAGGACTTGAAATGCGCATTGCCGAAGCCGCCATTGCCGCCTTCGGCCAGCACGAACTTTTCGCCGACCTTGGTGAAGTCGTGGATCAAGGTCTCGCGATCCTCGTCGAAGATCTGCGTGCCGACCGGCACCTTCAGCACGATGTTCTTGCCGTTGGCGCCGTGGCGGTCCGAGCCCGAACCGTTCTCGCCCTTCTGCGCCTTGAAATGCTGCTGGTAGCGGTAGTCGATCAGCGTGTTGAGGCCGTCGGCGACCTCGATGATGACATTGCCGCCGCGGCCGCCATTGCCGCCGGAGGGACCGCCGAATTCGATGAACTTCTCGCGGCGGAACGCCACGCAGCCGTTCCCGCCGTCACCGGAGCGGATATAGACCTTTGCTTCGTCAAGGAATTTCATGGGCCATAGGTAGGCCAGCCGGCCCCCTGCGGCAACCCAGATTGACCCGCAAACCGGCTGAAATTCCGCCGACTGCTGCCCTTGCTTAACCGGTCGGTCGCCGCCGGATCAGGAATTTCTGCAGGCCGTCCAGCACCAGCTCCTTGCGCTGGTTGAACACGGTGCTGCGCAGCGTCACCACGCCGGTGGTGCGCCCCGGCACCAGCTCGGTGACTTCGAGCGCGGGATAGAGGGTGTCGTCGGCGAACACCGGCTTGAGGAACCGGCTCGACTGCTCGAGGAAGCCGACCAGGGAGTCCTCGACCATGAACGGAAACAGGCCGGCGCCGGGCGCGGTGTGGATCAAGGTCTGGAAGCCGTGGGCGAGCAGGTGCGGCATGCCGCGGGCGCGGCAATACTCCACGTCGTAATGCACGGGGTGGGTGTCGCCGCTCGCGGTCTGGAATGCGGCGAACACCGCCGAGGTCTGGGTCCGGCTCGGCAGCACGAAGCGTTCGCCGACGACGAAATCCTCAAACCAGCGTTGCGTCGGGATCATGCGATGCCGGGTGGGATCGAAGTCGGTCATGCGCTGCACCATCGTCACGGATTCGGATTGCGATCCGTATCGCGCCACGCGCAGTGCGACAATGCGTTCAATTCGGCGGAAGTGGGCTTGTCCCTGGTGCTCACGTCATTAAAACGACGGCAAGCGACTCTACCAGCCGATTCCTGACGCTCTCTCCCCGTCATTGCGAGCGCAGCGAAGCAATCCAGACTGCCGCTGCGAAAGCAGTCTGGATTGCTTCGTCGCACCAGCGCAAAATTGCTTCGCAATTTTGTCGCGGGCTCCTCGCAATGACGAGCCCCCGAACGCGTGTTGTCATGCCCCTGTTCAAGAATCTCTCCGCCTATGACGATCGCTCCGCGCGCCTGGCCGGCATCGGGCTCATGGTGCTGTCGATCTTCATGTTCTCGTTCGGCGATGCCATGGGCAAGTTCCTGGTCGGGACCTATTCGGTGGGGCAGCTGCTATTCCTGCGCGCCTGCGCGGCACTGCTCCTGCTGTCGCCGCTGATCTGGAAGCAGCGTCACCAGTTTCTGCATCTGGAGCGGCCGGGCCTGCAGCTGGTTCGCGTCGTGCTGTCGACGCTGGAAGTCGCGGCCTTCTTTCTCGCAACCGTCTATCTGCCGCTCGCCGACGTCATCACCTATTATCTCGCCGGCCCGATCTTCGTCACCGCGATGTCGGCGATCTTTCTGGGCGAGAAGGTCGGCTGGCGGCGCTGGACCGCGATCCTGATCGGCTTCTGCGGCGTCTTGGTCGCGCTGCGGCCGTCGGCGCAGACCGTCAGCCTGCCGGCGTTGATCGCGCTCGGCGGCAGCCTCTCCTTTGCAACCCTGATGCTGATCACGCGCAGCCTGCGCAAGACGCCCGACATCGTGATGGCGTCCTCGCAATTCCTCGGCACGTTCTCGCTGGGCGCGGTGCTGTCGGCGTTCAACTGGGTGCCGCCGACGCCCGGCAGCCTCGTGATCTTCGCGCTCGCCGGATGCGTTTCGGTAACTGCGCTGTTCTGCGTCAACCGTTCGCTCAAGCTCGCGCCGGCCAGCGTCGTGGTGCCCTATCAATATTCGATGATCGTCTGGGCGGTGATCTTCGGCTTCGTCGTGTTCGGCGACGTCCCGTCCATCGCAACACTCGTCGGCGCCGCAATCATCATCGGCGCCGGGTTCTACATTTATCTTCGGGAGCGCGATCTGGGACGTGAGAGCGACGAGGTCAATCCGCCGGCGTAGCCACGACGTCGTCCGGGGGCGCGCGCAGCGCGAGCCCGGGACCCATAGCCCCAGAGAGCAATTGGACGACGACCCGGAGTGGGCGCTTTGCCCCACACTGCGCTCCGGGATTATGGATCCCGGGCTCGCGCTACGCGCGCCCCGGGATGACAATTGTGAGTGCGGCGCCTCGCCCTACCGCACCCGCCTCGCACTGCTCCAGCTCTTCAGCGAGGCCCACACGCCGCGCGAGAGGCGGAAGCAGTCGACGGGGGTCGAGGAGCCGAGCGCCAGGAAGCGGTGCAGCTGCACGCCGCTCCACTGGAAGCCGCACTTCTCCAGCACCTTGCGCGAGGCCGGATTGGTGACGCGCGCGCCGGCATAGAGATGCTCGTGCTCGAACTCCTCGAAGAAGAAATCGATCGCGCCGCGCGCCGCCTCGGTGGCAAAGCCCCGACCCCAATGCTCGACGCCGAGCCAGTAGCCGAGCTCGGCATTGCCGGGCTTGGAGCAATCGATGCCGACCATGCCGACCGGCCCGCTGTCGTGCTCGATCAGGAACACGGTCTCAGCTCCGAGCTCGGCGGTGGCGCGGATGAATTCGGCGGCGTCGTCCTGCGAATAGGGATGCGGCAGGCGGCGCGTGTTCTCGGCGACGCGGCGGTCGTTGGCGAGCCGGGCGATGGTCCTGACGTCGGCCAGCGTCGGCCGCCGCAAGGTCAGCCGCTCGGTGGCGACGACGCTTGGTCTCGCCTCGGCCAAGGTCACGCTCGAGAAATCCTGCAACATGTCCGGCTCCGTGAAAGTCACTAAGTCAAAGTGCAAAGAACAAAGTGAGCAAAGAAAAGGGGAGGCCGGTTTCCCGCCTCCCCTTGGAGCCTTCGATCTCTTGCGATCTCTAGGACTCCGCCGGTTCAGTCGGGACCGGCGGACTCCGTTTTTGTCCACCGTCTATTCAGCAGCCTCGGCAAGCGGGAGCACCGATACGAAGGTGCGGCCGTTGGCTTTGGCTTGGAACGCAACGCGGCCCTCGATCTTGGCGAACAGAGTGTGGTCCGTACCCATGCCGACATTGAGGCCGGGGTGCCAGGTCGTGCCGCGCTGACGCGCAATGATGTTGCCGGGCGTGACGATCTCGCCGCCGAACGCCTTGATACCGAGGCGCTTGCCCTTGGAATCGCGACCGTTGCGCGATGAACCGCCTGCTTTTTTGTGAGCCATGGCTCGTCTCCGAAATCCTGCGTAGTTCTAGGTCAATTCCTTGACGGAATCATTTCAAAACGTCGCACGCATCAATTCGTGAATTGGCGTGATCGGTTTTGCGTTACTCGGCGGCTTCCGCTGCCGGCTCCTTCGTCACCTTTTCCTTCTTCGGACGCGGGCCCTTGGTGGGCTTGGCGCCGTCCGTCAGAATCTCGCTGATGCGCAGAACCGTGATCTCGTCGCGATAGCCGCGCTTGCGGCGCGAGTTCTTGCGGCGGCGCTTCTTGAACGCGATGACCTTCGGTCCGCGCTTGTGGTCGAGCACCTCGACCGCGACGGACGCGCCTGCGACCGTCGGGACGCCCAGCACCGGCGTGTCGCCGCCGACCACGAGCACTTCATTCAGCTGCACGATCGAGCCGACTTCGCCTTCGATCTTGCCTACTTCGAGAACATCATCCGGCACGACGCGGTATTGCTTGCCGCCGGTTTTGATGACTGCGAACATCGTTCTTTCTCCGTGTTCAATCCCGGCCTCGGGACGAGCGTCGTCCGGGCCGGCTTTTTGTCAGTCGCTATGGTTTATGCGAGTCTGCGTGGGCGGGAATTATCCCTTTGAAAACCCAAGCAAAAACAAGCGGCGCGAGAAACGCCCCGCGCCGGCTGTGGGACTTATAGCGGCCGAGCGCGCCAAGTCAAGGAAAAGTGGGCGAAAACCGCCCGGATTTGAAGGCTTTGGCCGCGCTGAAAGCGCGCAGCCGAATCTCGGGTGGGCTTTGCAACAAACGGGTTCCCCCGCAGTTGTCCCGGCCGGAACAGGAAAGCGGGGCAAGGGCTCTCATGGCAACAGACGAATTGGTCAAAACAACGGGCATTGCCCAGCATGGCGCCGAACGGCTGCCATCGGTCGATGTCGACAGCTTCAACATCGAAATCAAGGACGAGGACGGCTTTCTCGGCGACCGCGCCAGCAAGGGCGCGTTCCGGGAGGTGCTCGAGCGCTGGCGCAAGCCGCTGCGCAAGACGGGGGAGGACCCGTTCGGGAAGGTGCCGACCGAGGAGATCAACAAGAAGACGCTGGACGCCATCCTGATCGGCGACGACACCGAGGCCTCGGCCGTGGTGCACAGCGCGATCGAGGATTTCTCCCAGGAGCTCGCTTATGTCACGCGCCGATTCCTCAAGACCAAGGCCTGGGCCAAGACCGAGCGCATCGTCGTCGGCGGCGGCTTTCGCGATTCAAGGCTCGGCGAGCTCGTGATCGCCCGCGCCGAGATCATCCTGAAATCCGAGGGCTTCAAGATCGACCTGCAGCCGATCCGCCATCATCCTGACGAGGCCGGCCTGATCGGCGCGCTGCACCTGGCGCCGTCCTGGATCTTCGAGGCTCATGACAGCATTCTCGCCGTCGACATCGGCGGCACCAACATCCGCTGCGGCGTGGTGGAAACCGGCTGGAAGAAAGCCAAGGATCTGTCCAAGGCCAAGGTGGTGCATGCGGAGCTGTGGCGTCACGCCGACGACGAGCCGACGCGCGAAGGCGCGGTGAAGCGGCTGACCAAGATGCTGAAAGGGCTGATCACGGAGGCCGAGGCCGAAGGCTACAAGCTCGCGCCGTTCATCGGCATCGCCTGTCCCGGTGTGATCAACCCGGACGGCTCGATCGAGAAGGGCGCGCAGAATCTGCCGGGCAATTGGGAGAGCAGCAAGTTCAACCTGCCGGCGAGCCTGATCGAGGGCATCCCCGCTATTGGCGAGCACGACACCGCGATCCTGATGCACAATGACGGCGTGGTGCAGGGGCTCTCGGAAGTACCGTTCATGCAGGACGTTGACCGCTGGGGCGTGCTCACCATCGGCACCGGACTTGGCAATGCGCGCTTCACCAATCGCCGCAAGGAAGGCAACGGCAAGGACCGGGATTCCACGGAGAACGGGAAGAAAAAAAGTAAAGCGGACAAGGAGTAACCTTGACCGGTTAGGTTAAGGACCGGATTGCGTTGCGGACCGCCCGTCGCACGCTAGGGTCGAATCGTCGCTTCCACTCGGCCGGCGAAGCCGCCCTTCACGGCCAGTATTTCAATAAGCGGCACGGGACCGCCAGTGTTTACCGCGTCTGGCGGTCCCACCCCGTTTTTCTCCTCAGCTCCAGCCGATGCGCGCAAAGAACGCGGCGATCTCGCGTGCCGCGCGATCCGGATTTTCCCGATGCGGGAAGTGGCCGACGCCGGGAAACATCTCGAGGTCGAGATCGCTGAAGGTCTCGGACAGCCGGTCGGTCCAGCCAAAGGGAAACAGCGGATCGTGCTCGGCCCAGCGCACGCAGGTCGGCACCGCGATCGGCGGAAGTGGCGGCGCTTCGCCCTTCATCATCGCCACGCGCCCGGCATGCGAGGCGCGGTAATGCGCAAAGCCGCCGGCGAGGTTGCCGGCTTTCAGGAAATTGTCCGTGAAGGCGTCCAGCACGTCGTCGAAGGCATTTGTCCGGTGCGCCCAGCCTTTGAGGAAATGGCTGATGTAGAGCCGGCAGCTCTCCCGGCTCGCACCGATGAGCTGTGGCGCCATCTCCATCTGGTGAAAGGACTGGTACCAGATGTGGTTGAGCCTATCGGGCGCGGCCATGCGCGGCCCGATCCCGGGATAGACGAAATCGAAGAAGAAGAGGCCCGCCATCCGCTCGGGCGCCTGCCGGGCCAGCGGCTGCATGACAGCGCCGCCGACATCGTGGCCGACGACGCCGAATCGGTCGATGCCGAGCCGGTCCATCAGCGCCAGCATATCGGCGGCATGGCCGTCCGGTCCGTAAGGTCCACCTGGCTTGTCGCTGTCGCCGAAGCCGCGGAGGTCAGGCGCGACAAGCGTGAATCGGTCCGAAAGCCTCGATATCACCGGCTCCCAGGTCAGCCAGAATTCCGGCCAGCCATGCAGCAACAGCAGCGGTTTGCCTTTTCCCGCGCGGACCAGGTGGAAATCGGCGCCATTGGCCTTGATGGTCAGGTGCTCCATGGCGGTTCCTTTTCGTCTTGAAGAGGCCAATGGGACGGCAAAGGGACGACAAGGGCTGAAACAGGCAGCGGATTTTCCCCTTTCGCGCCTTGTCTGGCCCGCCATCCTCGCTTATGAACGCCCCCAACCACAGGGGCCCTGCCTCTATATGGCGCCTTCAGGAGAGGTGGCAGAGTGGTTGAATGCACCGCACTCGAAATGCGGCATAGGTGCAAGCCTATCGGGGGTTCGAATCCCTCCCTCTCCGCCATCTGACCCAATGTGCGAAAACCCCTGTAGAACAAGGGGCGCCGAGAGCCGCCGGATTCGGCGATGGAGAACCTCGGTGTAGAGCCGCAGTTCCAATAGGGTTCGCTCTGCCATGATCGGTCGGTTGCGGAAGCCCGAAGCGACAGGACGTGGCTTGGAATGGGATGTCCGGTTCCCATATCTTCACCATGTCTCTCCACCCCAAACCGCCGATTCTTGCTCCGCTCGGCTCGATCGAGCCACATGGTCCGCTGCTGCGGCAGCCGCCGGCCGGCCAATCGCTCTACAAGGTCATGAGCGTCGAGAATTGCATCCGCTCGATCGAGCGCGGTTACCTGCATTTTAACCGAGTCGATTCGTAGAAGGACTTTCCGGACGCCGACCATCAGGACGAGAGCAGTTGCCGGGCGACCGCGCTGGCAATGCGGCCGCGACCTTTGCAGCCGCGCCCGGATTCTCGGCCGCCGACTATTACGATGGTCGCGCTCGCGGACCTATGCCTACTGTGCCGCGCTCGAAGACACCGATCACATCTGGAGGGCAACGTCGGTCTGGTGTTCGACTTCGGCAAGCTCCGTGCAATGCTGAATCGAACGCTGCAGTCGGGGTGTGCAGGCTTGGAGTTCAATGGCATCCGATGCCGCCCGATCTTCGACCTCAACTACGGCATGGTGGACTACGTCGACTGGGCGAACCATCGTGCCAACGAGACGGGCCTGCCGAACCCGATCGCGTGCGCCTACCTGAAGGATGCAGGGCGGTTCGCCAACGAGCACGAACTGCGCATCTCGCTTTCGGCACTCGGGATCGGCAAGTTCGTCCTGGATGACCGGACTGAGATCGCCTTTCCGCAACATCTACACCACCGGTTGGCGGCCGCCACCAGCCCAAGCCAGATGGAGAAGACGATGACTCACGATATCAGCGAGGCAGCCAAGGCTGTGGTACGCCGCAATACGATCGAGGTGCAGGGAGGGGCGACTGGGCTCTGTTCGACGAGCTGTTCGCTGAGAACTTCCATGACCATACCCCGCAGCCCGGTGGCCGGCCCGACAAGGGCGCGGTGCTTGAGCTCTATCGGCGCCTGCGCGAGGCGTTTCCGGACTTCACGCCTGAGATCCATTGGCAGCGCGCCGACGGCGATGTGGTCACGACCTACAAGACCTACCACGGCACGCATCTCGGCGCCTTCCTCGGTGTGCCTCCTACCGGCAGGAAGGTTAGCTTCGAGACGGTCGACGCCATGCGCGTGGTCGATGGGAAGATCACCGAGCATTGGGGCGTGGCGAACCTCTATTCCGTCATGCAGCAGCTGGGCGTGATCCCTCCGCTTGGCTGACGGATCGGGCGTGGGCAAAGTGGCCGGCGCCGAGCAAGCGCCGGTGCACCCATTATGTTCGCATGGCTGTCCCTGCAGCAGGCTCTGATCTTGCTGAGGCCGCGACGCTGATGAATAATGAAGAGAACTCAATACGATGGCGAGCGCTCCCGTATTCGGTCCGGACTGTTAAGCAGAGGCGGAAATGCTGATAGAAAAGTTGGCCGACACTTTATCACGAAACGTAACCTGCGACGGCGTATCGGCTACTTCTTTGGCCAGGGTCCATGTCCTTTGCTCGACAAGGCCGACCGATCCAATCCATGTTTTTCATAAGCCCGCCGTCTGTTTTGTCGCCCAGGGTCGCAAGCAAACGATGCTGGGCGAGAACATTTACCTTTATGAGCCCCCGCAGTTTCTGATCGTCAGCGCCGAGCTGCCCGTCACGGGGCAGATCCTCGAAGCTTCGCCCGAGCGGCCCTATCTGTGTTTCCGCCTGGACCTCGACCCGATCGCGATCAGCAGCGTCATCCAGGATGCCTTCCCGACTGGCGCGCGCCACGAGCCACCGAAGAGCGGGCTCGACGTCAGCACCGCGCCCGACGAACTTCTCGACGCAGTCGTCCGCATGGCCGCGCTGCTCGACGTCGAAAGGGAGACCGACCGGCAAATTCTGGCGCCGTTGGCCGAGCGCGAAATCCTCTATCGCCTGCTCATGGGCGAGCAGGCGAGCCGTCTGCAACAGATCGCATATGGCGAAAGCAAGCTGTCCCAGATCGGCAAGGCAATATCCTGGATCAAGGCAAACTATGCGCGGTCGATCCGCGTCGAGGAAGTGGCTGCCCAGGTCAACATGAGCATGTCGAGTTTCCATGAGCACTTCCGGACCGTCACGTCGATGAGCCCGCTCCAGTTCCAGAAGCAGATCAGGCTTCAGGAAGCGCGCCGGATGATGCTGGCGCACGCCGTGGATGCCGCGACCGCCGGCTTCAATGTCGGGTACGAGAGTCCGTCCCAATTTTCGCGCGAATACTCCCGGCATTTCGGCCTCCCGCCCAAGCGCGACATAGAGAAGCTGCGCACCGAGCCGGCGTTCGTGTGAGGCGTAGGATCGTGCAAGGATGTCGGGTTCCTGTTCTACCTTACCACGAAGGGAATGACCGATCTTCCGCTTCGACGCGATGAGCGTTGAAGAAGGAGAACGGCCATGACCCAACTGACCAACATTGCATTCATCCGAGCGCAAAAGGGAAAGAGCGAGCAACTCGGCGAGCATCTTCTGGCGCTGGTCGAACCGAGCCGCGCCGAGCCGGGCTGCATCAACTATGACGTCCATCGTTCGAACGATGACTTTGAACTCTGGTGCGTCTACGAAAACTGGAAATCGGCCGATGACCTGACGGCGCATTTCCAGCTTCCCCACATGCAGCGCTTCATCGAGGCGATCCCTTCGCTTGTCGAAGGCGAGCTCGATCTGCGCGCGTTCAGCATGATATCGAAGCCGGCCCGCGCCTGAGCGCTGGAGAGGAAGGTTACGAGAAGGCGGAGCTTTGGCGGCTCCGCCTTCGTTCATGTTGTGTGCATCGGCAGCATCATCCCTCCAGCAGATGGAAGGGCATTTCGCGCAAACGCGTCAGATCACGCATCGGCGGCGCTCCGAACAACCGCGCATATTCCCGGGAGAATTGCGAAGGGCTCTCATAGCCGACGTTGAAGCCTGCCGTGGCCGCGTCGAGGGACAGCCCGAGCATGAGCCGCCGAGCCTCCTGCAGCCGAAGCGCCTTCTGATATTGCAAGGGAGTCATGCCGGTGACCTGCTTGAAGTGCAGGTGGAAGCTGCTCAGGCTCATACCGGCCTTATCGGCGAGATCCTCGACCTGAAGCGGGTGACGGAAGTTGTTCTTGAGCATCGCGATTGCCTTGTTGATCTGGGACAGGCGGCTTTCGGCGAAGGCGATTTGAAGAATGCGAGCAGAGCCGCTTCCCACCAGCAGCCGGTAGAGGATCTCCCGCTTCACCATCGGCGCGAGGATCGGAATGCTCTCCGGATGATCCAGCAGTTCGAGCAAGCGGCAAACGGCATCGCCGACTTCAAGGGAGGCCTGGTGAAGCTGCAGCCCCGGCTGGTGCGCCTGATCGCGTCTCGGCCTCAATCGCAATTGGACGGCAAGGTCGTTGAGGGTTGCAAGATCGAGATCAAGCCGGATAGCGAGGAAAGGCCGCTCCCGCGAAGCGTCGGTGACCTGTGACACAACCGGCAGGTCCACTGATACGATCAGGTAGGTCTCTGGGTCATACCGGTAGAGATCCGATCCCAGCACGACTTGTTTGGCGCCCTGCACGACAAGACAGAGCGCCGGCTCGTAGAGCACATGCAGCGGCTCACTGGCTTGCGGATAGCGGACAAGCGCGAGCGCCGGAATGTCCGTCGAGAATATTCCGTCCGAATGCGTATTCCTGGCAACCAGGGTCCTCATCCGCTCGAGATGTGACACGGCGCATCCCTCATCAAAGAATTAAACATGCGGAAACTCTAATGGCGGGCAGGATGGGCCGGGTACATCGATGCTCCGTCAGAATTGCCTATTCTTCCAGATGACGCGCTCCTTCCCGTGAGGCTCTTGGCCATGCTCGCCTGATCAGTCGGCCCCGGAGGATCAGGCAATTCTGGCGGAAGAACGATCTACCGCCTCATCGACGGTATCGGCGAATTTCTCCTCGTCGCGGCGAACATGAAAAGCCGCCCAACGATCGAGAGGAGAAAGACGATGACGAAGACCTGGTTCATCACTGGCGCCGCCCGCGGTCTGGGTGCGGAGGTGGCTCGCGCGGCTCTGGCGGCCGGCGACAACGTGGTCGCCACCGCGCGCGACGAGAACAGCGTGCGTAAGGCCCTTGGCGACAACAGCGACCGCACGCTGTTTCTGTCGCTGGATGTGATCGATGCCGAGGCGCCCAGGAAAGCGGTCGATGCCGCCGTCGCGCGCTTTGGCCGCATCGATGTCCTCGTGAACAATGCGGGCTACGGCCATCTCGGCCTCTTCGAGGAAGCCTCCGAAGAAGACATCGAGCGTCAGTTCGAGACGAACGTGTTCGGCCTGATGCGGGTCACGCGCGCCGTGCTGCCGGTGATGCGCCGGCAGAAGTCGGGCCACATCATCAACCTGAGCTCGATCGGCGGCAAGGTCGCCTTCGACCTCTGCACGCTCTACGGCGCGTCGAAATTCGCGGTCGAAGGCTTCAGCGTCAACCTGGCCAAGGACGTCGCGTCGTTCGGCATCAATGTCACGGTGGTGTCGCCCGGCTACTTCCGGACCGACTTCCTGGATCCGAGCTCGGTACGCTTCGCCGGCAACCGCATCGCCGACTACGACCAGGTCCGCGATGCCGTCGAGGCTGCGTACAAGAGCCACAGCCACCAGCAGCTCGGCGATCCCGCCAAGTTCGGCCCCGCAATCGTCAAGATGGCAGGGGCGGAGAAGCCCCCCGTCCACTTCCTCGTCGGCTCCGATGCGATCGAGTTTGCGCGCATCGAGCTTGCGGCACGCTCGGCCGAGATCGATCAGTGGGCGGACCTGTCCGCTTCGACGGACCATCAGGACGAAGCCGCCTGAGCGATCTTCGCGGCCGGCCGCCCAAGCCGGCCCTTCGCTCGGCTGCACACACCATCAATCCAAAAGAGGGAATAGAGCCATGGCAAATGTGGAAATCGATCGCGTGTTCGCGCTTCAACAGGCGAACATCTGGAAGATGAAGACCAGCAGCGCGGAGGAGCGCCGTGCGCGCATCATCCGCCTTCGGGACCGCCTTCTCCAGGCGGGGGAAGAGGTCGCGGACGCGCTTTTCCGGGACATGGGCCGTCCGAAGGTCGCAATGCCGTTCGACGTGCAGAACTGCATCGACACGGCCAACGAAGCGATCGAGAAGCTGGACGACTGGATGGCGCCGACGCCGGTCCAGCCGAATATCAAGGATCCCTCAGTCAAAGCCTATGTTCACTATGAAGCGCGTGGCGTCGTGCTCATTCTCGGCCCGTGGAATTTTCCGTTCCACCTTTGCGTTGAGCCGCTGATCAGCGCCTTGGCGGCGGGCAACAGTGCCGTCATCAAGCCGGCCAGCATGGCGCCGGCAACCAGCGCGGTTCTGAGCACGATCATTAAGGACGTGTTCGATGAATCCGAAGTGGCGGTGTTCGAAGGCTCCTCCGAAGTCGCCAACGCCTTGCTCGAGAAGCCCTTCGATCATGTGTTCTTCACCGGTAGCCCGAAGGTCGGCAAGATCGTCATGGCGGCCGCTGCGAAGAACCTCACGTCCGTCACGCTTGAACTGGGCGGAAAGAACCCGGCGATCATCGACCGCACAGCGGATCTCGATGCGGCGGCGGCGGCCGTGGCGACGAGCCGGACGATGAACAACGGCCAGACATGCCTGTCGATCGATTACGTGCTTGTTCCTGAAGAACTGAAGGCTCCATTCATCGAAAAAATGGCCGCGGTCATCAAGGAGCAGACTTATACCGGCGCCAAGTTCAACAGCGCCAGGACAGGCAGGTTCATCGACGTCCGCAACTTCGAACGAGTGCGCGGCTATATCGACGATGCGGTCGAGCGCGGCGCGACCGTTGCTTTCGGCGGCAGCTCGAGCCCCAATGAGCTGACGATGGAGCCGACGATCCTGACCGACGTCCCCTCGGATGCGGACATCATGCAGGACGAGATCTTCGGGCCGGTTACGGTTGTCATGCCGTACGCCACGGCCGATGAGGCATTCGCGACCATCCAGCGTCACGGCAAGCCGCTCGGATCGCTCGTCTTCTCGAAGGATGAGAGCTTCATTCAGGCCTTCATCCAGCACACGACCTCGGGTGGTGTGTCGGTCAATCAATGGGCCGGCCATTATTTCGACGGCAGCCTGCCGTTCGGCGGCGTCAATGGCAGCGGGATCGGGGCGTACCACTCGATCTACGGCTTCAAGGCCTTCTCTCACGAGCGCGCCATTTGGCAGCGTGACGTGTATCCGCTGGCCGCCTGATCCTGGAAGTGGATGAGTACCCCGCCATTAAGGGCGCGGGTACTCTGCATTTGCTGCTGCAACAGGAAGCGCGACGAACCGCAAGCTACGCCGCACCGGCGGGGGAGAGTCCCTCCCTCTCCGCCATATCAAGCACGACGCTTCCAAATAGCTCCGCCAAATCAGCCTGATGCTGCTGCCGTTCGCCCGGCCAGCACCATCCGCGCCGTCGTCACGAAGGCCTGCGCCGCCGGGGACAACGTCCGGCCCTGGCGCTGCAGCAGCGACACGGGCCGGGTGAGGGCGGGGCGCACGAGCGGTCTTGCGATCAGTGTAGGGAACTGGTCGGCCGGCAGCATCGTCGCGGGAAGGATGGCGAGGCCGAGGCCCTGCGCCGTCATGGCGAGCGCGGTGTTGATCAGGGTCACTTCGTAAGTCGGATCGAGGCGCTTGCCCTGCGCGCTCAGGGCCTGATCGATCTGCATGCGGATGCGTGTCTCGCTGCGCATCGCAATGGTCGGCAGTTGCACCAGCTCGTCCCAGGTCAGGGAACGCCGCGCGGCGAAGTCCGCGGTGCGACGGCCGATTGCGCTCAGGCGGCCGCTCGTCAGCGTCTCGATCGTCATGTCCGCGAATTCGCCCTCCACGCTGCCGATCGCGAACTCGGCATCGGTCGTGCTCAGCCGCGGCACGAGATCGTCGGCGGCGACATCGCGCATGTCGATCTCGATGTCGGGATGGCCAGTGCGGAATTTCGCCAGCACCAAGGGCAGCAGCGCCGATGCCGTGCCGGCGGAGGCGAGAAACACGACCCGGCCGGCGCGGGCCTGCGCGAGGTCACGCATGCGGCGCGACAGGCCTTGCGCATCGCTCAGCATGCGCTCGGCGGCGGCGAACGCCTCGTCGGCGGCCAGCGTCGGCTGCACCGAGCGCGTGGAGCGGTCGAACAGCTTGACGCCGAGCTGGGTCTCGAGCTGCTGGATCAACAGGCTCGCCGCCGATTGCGTGATGCCGAGCTCGCGGGCGGCCCGCGTGATGCTGCGCGTCCGGTACACGCCGGTGAAGACCCGCAACTGGCGCAATGTGACATTCATGGCGAAATCTCATGAATTGATGAGTTCTTTCCGACTTATCGCATAAACGGACCTGCAATAAAATGCATGCTGTGCGGACGGAAAGAATCCGCGGCAAGGATTGGAGCGAGCATGAGAGCGCAAGTGCTGGTGGTGGGCGCCGGGCCCGTCGGGTTGACCGCGGCGATGGATCTCGCTTCGCGCGGAATCGATGTCGTCGTCGCGGAAATCCGCCACGCCGGCGATCCGCCCAGCGTCAAGTGCAATCACGTGTCGGCGCGCTCGATGGAGATTTTTCGGCGGCTCGGAATTGCCGCCCGCTTGCGCGATGCGGGGCTCCCTGCGGACTTTCCCAACGATTGCTCCTACCGGACCACGGCGACCGGGATCGAGCTTTGCCGCATCGACATTCCCTCCCGCGCGCGCCGCTATAGCGCGACCGGCGGCCCCGACACCTGGTGGCCGACGCCCGAGCCGCCGCACCGGATCAACCAGGTCTATCTCGAGCCGATCCTGTTCAGCCATGCCGCTGCCCAATCACGCATCAAGATCCTGGCGCGCACGGAAATCACCGACATCGAGCAGCACGACGACCATGTCGTCGCGCTGGCGCGCGATCTCGACAGCGGACATTCGCTCCGCATCGAAGCCAGCTTCGTGATCGGCTGCGACGGCAGCCGATCCCTGGTTCGAAAAGCAATCGGTGCCAGCCTGTCCGGCACGCCGGTGATCCAGCGCGTGCAGTCGACCTTCATCGAAGCGCCGCAACTGAAGGAGCTGATGGGGGCGCACAAGCCGGCCTGGATGGTGCTCTCGCTCAATCCGCGCCGCTCCGGCACCGTTGTTGCGATCGACGGCCACGACCGCTGGCTGATCCACAATCACCTCAAGCCCGACGAGCCCGAGTTCGACTCGGTCGATCGCGACTGGGCCATCCGTGCCATCCTCGGCGTCGACGAGCGCTTCGAATACCGCGTGCTCAGCAAGGAGGATTGGGTCGGACGGCGCCTGGTGGCCGACCGCTTCCGCGACCGCAGGGTCTTCATCTGCGGCGACGCCGCACATCTGTGGATGCCCTATGCCGGCTACGGCATGAATGCGGGCATCGCGGATGCCGTCGACCTCTGCTGGCAATTGGCGGCGCATCTGAACGGCTGGGCGCCGGCTGCGATCCTCGACGCCTATGAGGCGGAGCGCCAGCCCATCACCGAGCAGGTGTCGCGCTTTGCGATGGACCATGCGATGAAGATGATGGCGCAGCGCGGCGGCGTGTCCGCCGAGATCGAGGATGACACGCCGCGCGGCCAGGCGGCGCGCGCGGCGCTGGCGAAAGCGGCCTACGATCTCAACGTGCAGCAATATTGCTGCGCCGGCCTCAACTTCGGCTACTATTACGACGCCTCGCCGATCATCGCCTATGACGGCGAGACGCCGCCGCCTTACGCGATGGGCAGCTTCACGCCCTCCACCGTGCCGGGCGCCCGCGCGCCGCATTTGTTCCTGCGCAACGGACGCTCGCTCTACGATGCCTTCGGCCCCGGCTACACATTGCTGCGCTTCGATCCGGCAATCGATGTGACGCAGCTGCAAGACGCTGCAAAGGCGCGCGGCGTGCCGCTCGCGCTGGTCGACGTCGCGCCGGAGGAGGCGAACGGCGCCTATGCCGAGAAGCTCGTGCTGGCGCGGCCCGACCAGCACATCGCCTGGCGCGGGCAGTCGGCGCCGGAGAACGCGCAGGGCCTGCTGGCCCGTATCACTGGCGCTGCGGCGTAGGACGACATCGAGCGGACGGCCTGGCGACGTAGCTCGCCAAGCCGAGTTTCAAAAACAGAATACATGGAGGAGACCGTGTTTCACGTTGCAAGACGCCGCATCCTGGCCGCGCTGACGGCCGTCGCTTTCGCACTGTTGCCGGTGGCGGCGGCCCGAGCCGCCTATCCCGAGCAATTGATCAAGATCATCGTGACCTTCCCGCCCGGCGGCAGCGCCGACACGGTCATCCGCGCGCTCGAGCCGCTGGTCACCGCCGAGCTCAAGCAGGGCCTGGTGATCGAGAACCGCGCCGGCGCCGGCGGCAACATCGGCATGGCCGCGGTCGCGCAGGCCAAGCCCGACGGCTACACGCTGGGCGTCGCGCCGGCGGGTGCGTTGACCGTGAATCCGCACCTCAATGCCTCGATGCCGTTCGCGCTGAAGGATCTCGCGCCCATCACCCTGCTCGCGGAAATTCCCTTTGTGCTGGTCGCGTCCGCGAATATCCCGGCGCGCACACCTGCGGAGACCATCGCGCTCGCCAAGGCGAAGCCGGGTGGGCTCTCGATCGGGCATGGCGGCAACTCGACCGCGATGCATTTGACCGCTGCGCTGTTCACGCAGAGAAGCGGGATCGCGATGGAGCTGGTCCCGTATCGCGGGACGGCGCCGGCGGCGGTCGATGTTCTCGCAGGCCATGTCCCGTTCGCGGTGCTGGATATTCCGGCATCGCGACAATTGATCCTCGAGGGCAAGCTCAACGCGATCGGCGTGTCCTCCGCGCGCCGCCTTGCGTCCCTGCCCGATGTGCCGACGCTGGCCGAGAGCGGCATTGCGGGCTTCGAATCCGTCGGCTGGTTCGGGCTCGTTGCTCCCGCCGGCACGCCTGCGGATGTCATCGCCCGACTGAACGAGGCCTTCACCAAGGCGCTGAAGGACCCTGCCGTGGCGGAGAAGATCCGCACCCTCGGCGCGGAGCCTGCGCCGACCTCGCCCGAGCAGTTCGGCCGCTTCATTCAGGACGAAAGTGCGAAATGGGGCAAGCTGATCAGCGAGGCCGGCATCAAGGCAAACTAGAGCGGATCGATTCGATCTAAAGCCATTCCGCTTTAACGGTTTCCGCTTCCCCGATAACGCACGTGATCGACCAGCGCGCGCAGCTTCGGCGGAAGATTCCGCCGATCCGGAAAGTAGAGGAAGAAGCCGGGGAAGAACGGGCAGAATTCCTCCAGCAGGGGCACCAATTCTCCGCGCTCGATATACGGCTTGAACGTCTCTTCCATGCCGAATGTCAGGCCGCCGCCCGCGCAGGCGGTCCGCACCATGACCCACATATCGTTGGTCGTGATCCTCGGCTCCACTGCGACGTCGAACTCGCGCCCACCTTGCGCAAATTCCCAGCGGTAGGGAGCGACGTGCGGCGCCGGCCGCCAGCCGATGCAGCAATGCTGTGAGAGCTCGCGCGGGTGCGAGGGCGCGCCGAACCGCTCCAGATAGGCGGGAGCTGCCACCACCAGCTGGCGCTGATCGCCCGAGACAGGCACGGCGATCATGTCCTGCTCGATCACCTCGCCGAGCCGGACGCCGGCATCAAAGCCCTCGGCCACGATGTCGAATTCCGCATCGGTCACGGTCACGTCGACCTGCACGCCGGGATGAGCCTGCGCGAATTCGGCCAGCAATGGACCGCGAATGAATCGCTCGGCGATGGACGAGACGGCAAGACGCAGCTGCCCGGTCGGCTGCGCGTCACGGTCGCGGGCGCCGTTGATCGCCTGTTCGACTTCGGCGAGCGCCGGGGCCACGCGCTCCTGCAAGCGCATGCCGGCTTCGGTGAGACTGACGCTGCGCGTCGTTCGCTGCACGAGAGCCACGCCCAACAGGTCTTCCATGCGCCGGATGGCCTGGCTCACGGCGGATCGGGTCACCCCTAACCGCTCGGCGGCGCCACGGAAGCTCTTGGCTTCCGCGACCGCGATGAAAACGGCGACGAGGTTCAGGTCCGTGGTCATTGGTTAGCTAAGCTTACCACCCCGGTCATCATTGGCCAACTTCTCTCACCCCTCACGGGAGGCTATCTCCGAGCCACACGAAGGAGGCCCTGATGACGTCGCTTGATCAATACCGCCTGCTTGGCCGTTCCGGCCTGCGCGTATCTCCCCTTGCCCTGGGCACGATGACCTTCGGGACCGAGTGGGGATGGGGCGCCGATCCCGGCGAGGCCCGTCGGATCTTCGACCTCTATGTCGACCGCGGCGGCAATTTCATCGACACCGCGGTGAACTACACCAATGGCGCGTCCGAGCGCCTGGTCGGCCAGTTCGCCCGCGGCAAGCGCGATCGTCTCGTGCTCGCCACCAAATTCACCATGGCGCGCGATCCCGGCAATCCCAATTCCGGCGGCAACCACCGGCTCAATATGATTCGTTCGGTGGAGCAGAGCCTGCGGCAGCTCGAGACCGATCGCATCGACCTGCTCTATCTCCACGCCTGGGACGCGACGACGCAGCCGGATGAGGTGATGCGCGGCCTCGACGATCTCGTCCGCAGCGGCAAGGTTTTGTATGTCGGCATCTGCAACACGCCGGCCTGGCGCATTGCGCAGCTGCAGACGATTGCAGACCTGCGCGGCTGGTCGCCCTTCGTTACCTTGCAGATCGAATACAATCTGGTCGAGCGCACCGTCGAGCATGAGCTCATTCCGCTCGCCGCTAGCCTTGGGCTCGGCGTGCTGCCCTGGTCGCCGCTCGGCGGCGGCGTGCTCACCGGCAAGTACAGCCGCGCCGATCTCCGGGATTCCCAGGAGCGCGCCGTCGGCACGACACGCGCCTCGATCATCGCGTCATCAGGCCTTCTCAACGAGCGATCGCTGGACGCGGCCGAGACGGTGCGAGCCGTCGCCTGGGAGCTCGGCGCGACGTCCTCGCAGGTGGCCATCGCATGGACGCTGGCCAATCCCGCGGTCACCGCGCCGGTGATCGGGGCCCGCACGCTGGAGCAGGCGGAAGACAATTTCAGTGCGGTCGGGATCACGCTGTCGCCTGAACAGATGGCGCGCCTCGACCAGGCGACCGCGCCCGATCCCATTTTTCCAGGCCGCTTCCTGCGCCGCCCGATGGTCGAGCAGCTCATCTTCGGCGGCGCCGCCGTCGCGCGGCGCGGCTAGATCGAGCAACAACGCGACCGACCATGCGCGCAACACTTCGGGGCAGACGACATGTTGCACCAGAAAGGGAGACACCAATGGCAACCCTGCTTAATCGCGCACTTGCGTCGTGCGTCTACGCCGTCATCGTGACGGCTTCCACCCTGACGACGGCCGCACCTTGCGGACAGGCCAACTCGATCCAGGACGACAACAAGCGGATCGTCACCGATGCGTTCGATCGCTGGGCGGCCGGAGGAACCACCTTCTTCAATGATCTGCTGCACGACAACGTGGTCTGGCGCATCAAGGGATCCGGTCCAAGCGCCGGCGAATTCCGCGGCCGCGATGTGTTCGTGGATCGCGCGGTCCGCCCGTTCGCCAGCCGGTTGTCGACCCCGGTCCGCCCCACTTCCGTGAGGATCTTCGCCGATGGCGACCACGTCATCGCGCATTGGGAAGGCAGCGGCGTGGCGCGTGACGGCAAGCCTTACGCGAACTCTTACGCGTGGATCCTGCTCATGCAGGACGGCAAGGCGGCGGAGGTCACGGCCTATCTCGACCTCGCATCCTATGACGACGTCCTGCGGCGCATTCCTGCGCCGGCGCAATAGGCCGGCTGCCAGGAGCAGGGCAATCGCAGTTGATGTGCAGAATGCAACGGCATCGGCAGTAAGCTCCCTCCCCCGCTTGCGGGGGAGGGTTGGGGAGAGGGTGTCTCCGCGTTGGGGTTATTAAGAATTTGCCGAACATGTCCCTGCGTGGCGAGAGCCCTCACCCGCCGCGCTCTGCGAGCGCGTCGGCCTCTCCCGCAAGCGGGAGAGGCGGAGCAAGCCGGCAGACAGTGCCCGCTTGAACCCATCGCCCGCACGATCCGACCTAGCAAGGTCCCGCCATCCGGCGGGCGCCAGGTGATCCCAGGACGATGTTCGACAAAACCTACCGGCAGCGCCTCGAAGCCGATCTTGCGCGATGGGAGGCCGACGGCGTGATTGCGCCGGCGGCGGCCGTCGCGATCCGCAGCGCGCTGCCGCCGCTTCCACCCGGCATCAACATCGCCGCGGTCGTCGCCATCGTCGGCGGCCTCCTGATCGCCGCCGCGTTCCTCGCTTTCGTGGCCGCGCACTGGACCGAGATCGCGCGCCTGGCGCGGTTCGCGATCCTGCTGGCCGGCATGGCCGCCGCCGGCGGTCTCGGCGCCTGGTTCGCCGCGCGGCAGCGCACTCTTCTCGCCGATCTCTGCGCCAGCGTTAGTGCGATCATCTTCGGCGCCGGCATCGCGCTGGTCGGGCAGATGTACCACCTCGGCGAAGATTTTGCGGGCGGCATGCTGCTGTGGTCGATCGGCGCGTTTGCCGCGGCGCTTCTGACCGGCTCGCGCGGTGCGCTCGCCGTCGGTCTCGTCGCCGCCTCGATCTGGACCTGCATGCGGATCACCGATGCGTCCGACGTGCTGCATCTCCCGTACCTGGCGGTCTGGCTCATCGCCGCCGTACTCGCCTTCGCCTGGAATTCGCGCATCGCCGCTCATCTCGTCGCGCTCGCGCTGCTGCCGTGGTGGATCGCGACCTCGCTCCGCTTCGAATTCGAGGGCACCCAGCCGTCCTTCGTGCTCGCGAGCGGTGCGGCGCTGCTGTTCGGCGCCGGGCTCGCGATCGCAGCCGCGCCGTCGCCGCGAGCGCTCCGGCTCGGCGGCGTCCTGTCGATCTACGGCGCGTTTTCATTGGCCATCGCCGCGTTCCTGGAGGTGACGACGGTCGACGATCTCGTCCGCTTCCGCGAAGGGTCCGTTGCGGGCCAGCCGCTTTGGGCGATCGCGTGCGGAAATGCCGGCGTGATCCTCGCGCTGGCCTCGGCTGCGATCACCAGGCGTGCGGGAGAACTCCTTGCAGCAGCTGCGATCGCCCTGGTCCTGCTCGCGGCGCCGGTCTGGCCGGCCTCCATGGCCGGCGAATCCTGGCTCGCCTATGCCGCGCTGCTTGCGGCCATGCTGTGTCTCGTCGTCTCCGGCGTGCTCGATGACGTGCGTCCGCGCATCGTCGCGGGCTGGCTCGGGATGGCCGGGGTCATCGCCGGCATCACCTGGGCGGTGAAGGGATCGCTGATGCGCCGCTCGGCCTTCTTGGCAGTGGCGGGCGTCGCGGCCGTCGCCTTTGCCACCGCGCTCAATCGCATGCTGCCGAGGGCCGCGCGATGACCGCCCTGATCGCATCGCTGGCCGCGTTCTGGCGGCGCATCCCGAAAGCCGTGCTGTTCGGCGTCGCCGTCCTGCTGCAATGTGCGCTGCTGGTCATGATGGTAGCCGACCGCATGCAGATCCTGCGTAACGGCGTCGAGGTCATCCTGCAGACGCAGCCGGTCGACCCCCGCGATCTCCTGCGCGGCGACTATGTCGTGCTCAGCTACGACATCTCGCAAGTGCCGGCCGGCGCGCTCGCCGGCAAGCCCGCCGCCGCGCGGCATCCTGACGTGTTCGTCAAGCTCGCGCCCAAGGCCGACGGAGTCTATCAGGCGGTCTCGGTGCATGCCGAGCCGGTCAAGGTCACCGCGCCCGAAGTGCTGATCCGCGGCCGCGTCGGCAATTACGGCGGCTCCTGCGGCGACGACCGGCGAAGGTTTTGCGACAAGCTGCCGATCAAATATGGCCTCGAAAGCTATTTCGTGCCCGAAGGCGAGGGCAAGAAGCTCGAGGACGCCCGCAACCAGCAGAAGCTGCGCATCATCGCCGCCGTGCTGCCCTCCGGCCGCGCGGCGATCAAGCGGCTGCTGCTGGACGGGGAGGCGGTGTATGAGGAGCCGTTGTATTAGGGGCGGGATGGATCGATTGCCGCGGCGGTCGTTCACCTCTCCCTGAAGCTTGCGGGGGAAGTCGCAGCCCCTCAATGACGCCTTCAGGAGAGGTGGCAGAGTGGTTGAATGCACCGCACTCGAAATGCGACATAGGTGTAAGCCTATCGGGGTTTCGAGCCCTCCCTCTCCGCCAGCTTTTAAATCCTACCGAATGAGTCGCGTATCTTCTCGGGCGCGGCGTTCGGCTTTCTACAGCACCGCTTCTAGCCGATCGCGATGGGCGACATGCTCGTCCTGGATTTCTTGAAACCGTTTGAGGAGGAGCTCGACTTCGGAGGCGTCGCCTCCCTGCGCTTTGATCTTATCGACGACCTCGCGCTGCCCCGCGACCTGCTCTTTCCCGTCGGCCACGTGTCGCCGCATCATCGCCAGGTGCTCTTGGATCATCGCAGGTCCACGGCGCTGCCTCATAGCGGGAGTAGCGATCGGTGCAGTCGGCACCGCGCCGGGTGTATTCTCGCTCAATGCATCCGCCTCACGAACACCAGCGTCGATATTGGAACGGCACGGCCGTACAATAAGCCGTCGGCGTCACGTGAGTCGCCGCTGTTCGGGTTCTTGAACCGGAGCCGGAATCGGCATACATTCGGCAGGTTGGCCACGCCGGGAATTTACCCAGAACTACGGAGTGTCGGCCGCGGGAGCCTCTCGCTTTATGCGGGACGCTGTAGGGGAGAGCATCTTCCCCAGTCAAGAATGCACCGGAGCGCATCCGGGATGGTCTTCCTGGTACCCACGCAGGGTCCAGTGCGACACGGGCTTAGGTCGCACAAGGGATGATCCCATTCACGCAACTCGCCTGAGCGAAAGCTTGGGCTCGTGGGGATTGTCCTATGAAGACGTTCGGTTGGGCCGCAATTATCTACAGCATCCACGACGCCTACACCTTCGGCGCCCTTGTCCTGCTTATTGCGGGCGAGCTCGCTGTCACATGGGTATCCCGCCGCAAGCCGCGAAATCCTCAACGGAATCAATAAAGCTCATTTAGCTATTTCTTAACTATGTCGGCCTATTCTGATCATGCCGCACTCTGATTTCCAGGTGCTTTTGAGGGTCTGAAATGAGTAACGAAACGCGAAATGTCCAAAAATTAGACGTCCAGAAATTGGACATCGTGAAAGGTGCAATGGCTCGGGGACTGCATCGCCTGGTCGTGCGCACCCGCAAGATGAAGCTGAATTGGTGGAGCGGCCATGTCGCCGTCGAGGAGACCGTCACCACTATGGATCCCACGAATGCTCGGCACTGACCTTCCTGATTGGCGCAAGCGCAACCGGTTCACCCAGGACACGCTGCGCGAGGCGCTCGGCGTAAAGTCCCGGCAGACCATCATCACCTGGGAGAAGTCCGAGGCGCCGATCCCGCGCACCGTAGAGTTGGCGCTGTTGGCGCTGGAGCACTTACCGGAAATGGCCCGGAAGGTCGACGGGCACCGCTTCACCGCGGCTGAGCTGCCGGCTGTCAGGGAGAATGTGCGGATGCGGACTTAGCCTTTTTGTCCGCGTCTACTTTGGCGTCTGTGGCCAGCATGATGAACATGCCGCAATGGTATATGGCGCTCATGACGACTTGGGTGTGGGTCATATCCCGGACGGCTTTCTTTTCCCGCTCGGTTTCCATCTGAGCGACGTAGAGTTCGCGCACGTTCTCGCTCAGCCTTTTGATCTCGTCGTCATTGAGGGAATGGGCAAGTTCGTTTCGCACCCACGAGCATTTTGACAGCAGGTCCCAGATCGATTGCTCGACCTCGGGCGGATCGATCTTTTTGCATTCTTTGATTTTGTCTTTCGTGAAGAAAAAGTGTTTCGGGTCTCTGCCGTAGGCTTCGAGTAGGGCGATCATCTGCCGTTCGACGGCGATCTGCGCTTTCAGCACCGTAAGGATCATGTCGTCGACCCGCTTCAGGTCCTCGTCGAAGCGCTTGCGGTGTTCTGCGAAAAACAGCTCACGTTCAGTTGGCTCTCGCTCCTCAAGCTCCCATATCTCTTTAGCCATTAGCTCCCCCCTTGGTTGCAGAAACCATGACATAAATTGGGGGGTAGTTCTATTTCCGGTCCGCGGCCCCGCAGGACTTAGTCCTGTCACGGTGCGGAGATCAGCCTGCCGTGATTCGCGACGAGGAGACGAATTTTGTGTGGTCCGCGGTCGCTTGGCTCCGCGAGTCTGGTCCAATTGACGGGCTGCTCTTGCTTCCCGATCTAAGAGAAACATCGCCGGCTTCCGGCTCGTTCGTCCTTTTCTCTCGTAGACGCCATAGGCTCGGCCTTCGCAAGAATCTTTAAAGACACGATCGTTACGCGCCTATCAATGATGACATTGTGCCGGTGTTTTTGCTTGACGTGGCAAAGGTCGCGCGACGTCATCGGTCGTCCATCGACTTGGTGATCAACGCCCATCTCCTCCGTCCCCAAACGGATTCGCCACCGTCGTCCCCAACCCCGCAACATTATCCGCGTCGCCGGCGTCAGATCGTGCGTCAACGCAATCGCCGTGAGGGCCGTCGATCACAGGGACGGACCTAATGGCGCTGATGCGGCCGCATTGATCTGATACGGCGTTGTCGATGCCGACCGCAATCGCCCTCTCACAAACCTTGCAAACCCGAGAAATCATCAGGATGATCTCCGCGTCGTAGCATCGCTCGCGAGGTCTTCATGCGAAAATGCGAAGTCGCCGTGCTGGGTCTGGGGCTCATGGGCGGAGCAGCGCTGGGCGCATTGCTGGATGCCGGCGTCGATGCGCTCGGCTTCGACCCTGTCGCAGCGGGTTCGGATCGAGGCTCGTCACATGGTTCATGTCGCATTTTCCGTCGCTTCAATTTCGAAAACCCCAACTACACCAGCCTGAGCGACGAGGCTCATGCCGGCTGGATCCGGCTGCAGAGCGAAAGCGGTCAAACAATTCTGACGGAGACCCCTGTTCTGGAGGCCGGCCGCCCCGGCTCAGCCATGGTGGCGTCCTCGCGCGCGGCCGCGATCGCGAAAGGGCGTCCGGATCCGATGTTGACCGCGGCTCAAGCGAACAAGCTATTTCCGGCTTTCAGCCTGCCCGACGACTGGGACGTCGTCGTGCAGGACGGTGGCGCGATCCTGCATACCGAGGTCGTCATGAAACTGATGCGCGAATGCGCCGGGAACCGCGTGATTCCGGAACGCGCGAATTTTTCGCCGCGCCACGACGGCGTGTCGATCCGCACGGATACCGAAGAGTTCTTCGCCGAGCGCGCGATTCTGGCGCTTGGCCCATGGCTCGGTCGCGCACTCCCGAGACTAGGCGCGCTGCTCAACGTGACCCGACAGGCGGTCGGCTGGTTCGCGCCTGCTAGCCCGGACAGCGTGGCGCTCGGTCGTTTCCCGATCTTCATACTAGACCGAGGTCCGAACGACACGGTCTACGGCTTTCCGGACTTCGAACAGCGCGGCGTCAAAGCTGCGCCTCACAACCACGGGCCCGTGGTCGGCCCCGACGACTGGCGTCCGCACGCCACCGATGGTGAACTCCGCCCGGTCGGCGAAGCGTTGGCCGCCCTCGTTCCGGGTGCGGCCGGGCCCATCATCGATCGCGACGTCTGCCTCTACACCAACACCGCGCCCGCCGACCGCCGGCTAGACGCGGGCGAGGAATTCATCATCGATCGCTGGCCGGAGTCCCGCCTAATCGTCTGCTCCGCCTGTTCAGGCCATGGTGCGAAATTCGCGCCCGCCATCGGGCAAAGGCTTGCGCGCCTTGCCACCGATCCGTCCTACCAGGCAGAACCGTTCTTTCGGCTCTCGCGCTATTCTCAATTCGCCTGAGCGGGTGCTGGATGTTGCGTTGACAGTGCACAAAACGCGCACCCTCCGGCGGCAGACGCCTTCAAGAGACCCGGGCCAAAGCCCTGCCTGTCCGACCTCCTGCGATGATGCCACTATGCTCCTGTTTTGCCCGACGGAGCAAATAGCGGGAGACGTCATTCGGATTGGGGGCGACAACGATCGCGGCCAATTCCCATCGGCTCGCACGGGTGCGCCGGAGAGGCGAATCAAACCACGATCCCTCGGCTTTTCGGCCCCTGAAATCCCGCC
>NZ_JADYVZ010000209.1:0-404 GCF_020194195.1 Bradyrhizobium sp. BRP19
CTTCGACGGGCAATCCGTTGGCCATGGCCTTGCCGTCGATGCTGCTGATTCCGCTGGCGGACTTGCCCGGCCTCGGGCCGACGCTAGAGCTGCTGTTTGCCGAAGCCGAGCGCGACCAGTGCGGTCGGCAGGCCGCCATCGACCGCTTGTGCGAGTTGCTACTGATCCAGTTGCTGCGTTATCTGATGGATGGGCGGCTTGGCGCCACCGGACTGCTGGCGGGACTGGCCGACCCGAAACTCGCGCGCGCCATAACCGCCATGCACGATGCGCCGCAGACCGCGTGGTCGCTCGAGGCGCTGGCGGCGCAGGCGGGCATGTCACGCGCGCGCTTCGCCGCCGCGTTCAAAGACGCGGTGGGCGTCACGCCGGGCGACTATCTGGCCGACTGGCGGATGAACGTC
>NZ_JADYVZ010000210.1:0-404 GCF_020194195.1 Bradyrhizobium sp. BRP19
GCCGAGCTGTCCGCCCCGGGCAGCCGTGTCGCCGCCGACCTGGTCGGCACCGGCATCTTCAAGTTCCCGTACACCCGGCAGTTCCTCAAGCGGCTCGAAGAGGCCAACAGCCCCTGGCAGTTCGGGGTGGACGACCTGCCCGCCTTCCTCGGGTCGGCCGGCTGGAGCGGCGTCGAGGTGGTCGAGCCGGGCAACCCGTCGGCCAACTACGGCCGGTGGCCGGAGCACGCCTCGCCCACGAACATCTCGATCCTGCCGCGGATCTACCTGGTCAGCGGCGTCAAGTAGGACGCACGACGAAGGGGCCGGGCGACGATGCCCGGCCCCTTTTCGTCGGTCCGATCAGGCGCCCTGGTCGGGCAGGGCCAGCCAGTCCGGGTTCGCCCGGGCCCAGGCCACCAGCT
>NZ_JADYVZ010000211.1:0-403 GCF_020194195.1 Bradyrhizobium sp. BRP19
AACAAAGAGGCTGCGGCCGCCATCCGGCCACCGCAGCCTCCCATCGTTATCGTGTCACTTCTTGCTGTAGCTGATGCGATAGATCGCACCGGCCCAGTCGTCGGCAACGAGGATCGAGCCGTCCTTGTCGAGGAGGATGTCGGCGGGACGGCCGAGATAGTTCTGGTCGCCTTCGATCCAGCCGGAGGCGAACACTTCCTGCTTGGCGTTCTTGCCGTCGGGACCGACGATCACGCGCACGATGCGCGCGCCCTGATACTTGTGCCTGTTCCAGGAGCCATGCTCGGCGATCAGGATGTTATTCTTGTAGTCGGCGGGAAATTGATTGCCGGTGTAGAACTTCATGCCGAGCGGCGCGACATGGGCCCCTAGGTTGAGCACGGGCGGCGTGAATTCCGAACAC
>NZ_JADYVZ010000212.1:0-403 GCF_020194195.1 Bradyrhizobium sp. BRP19
GGTGAGGGTGGCTGTCCAAGCACTGCTCTGCAACGTGCTTGGCAACGCGTGCCAACGAGCTCATCGCAACCCCGCCGCTCGAACGCTCGCAACTGATGAGCACGTCAGCCACCCCCGCGATCGCTTCATTGCTGGCAGAACTGTAGGAACCACTCAACAACATCAGCGTCGAGGCCGGAATGCCGTCAACCACTACGTCATAGCCCGTTTTCTGCTTGTCCAGCCAGGTCGCCGATGTCTCGCCCTCAGTCTTGCCGAGGTGCATGTATTCGATCGGCCCCCACATGGCGGAGCCTCGTCCGAATTTACCTTCCTTGGCCCACCACTTTGGGGAGCCTCCGTTGTTGTGCACCATCAAAATCATTGCCTTCTCCTTTGAGTCCAGGTCGGCACAGTGCCGAGT
>NZ_JADYVZ010000213.1:0-403 GCF_020194195.1 Bradyrhizobium sp. BRP19
ATCCAGTATTCCAGAGACGGCAGCGTTTTGCTGAGAGGCTGCGGCGTATTGGATGCCCCGCCTGCGCGGGGCATGACGACGGTGGATGTGTCTGCGGAATCCGATACCGCAGGTTAGCTGTTGCCACCTTCATCGCTCCGCAATCGAACCCGTTCTTGTCTCGCTGCGTCTCACCACCGATGGGGGTGTGACATCAGCCATTGTGCCCGACAGGGTGGAATTTGCGCGCAATGCAGGAAAGGGATCCGATGCGTTTGATTGCCAATTGTCTTGTCACCACCAGCCTGGTGCTGGTCACCGCGCTTGCCGCTTTGCCGGCGCGTGCGGCTGACGTCGATGCCTCATCGACGGTGGATGCGGTGACCGTCTATCCCGATGGTGCGAGCGTCACCCGCCTCATCAC
>NZ_JADYVZ010000214.1:0-401 GCF_020194195.1 Bradyrhizobium sp. BRP19
CAGCAGTGATCCGATAGATGTCCGCCTTGCGATCTCCGACCATCCCCTCCCCGTCGCGCCCGCAGTGCCAGGTGTCGGGATCCACCGGCGCCGCCAGGGACGCCATCATCTGCCATTGCCGGCAGGGCTCGTCGGGATCAACTGGAACGAACATCCGCGTCAGCGGAGTTGATTGCCGTGCGTCCATGAACACCTTCGCGCGCGGGCGCACGAAATAGGCAGCAGGCGTCGCAACTTCGACCAGAAAGAAGCCATCGGCAAAATCGGCCGTCTCTATCCTCACCTTGTTTTCCGACACACGCACACTTCCGATACGCGCAGCCTGTTCACCGCGCATCGTGGCAATGTCCGCGGAAAACTGCTGGGCCGCGGCCGAAACGCTGACAAGTGCCGAGCCGACT
>NZ_JADYVZ010000215.1:0-400 GCF_020194195.1 Bradyrhizobium sp. BRP19
AATTGCTGCCGCTGGCGGCGTTCGCCGGCTCGCTGGTGACGACCATCATCCTCTACAGCATCGCGAGCCGCGCCGGGCGGACGTCGATTGCGATCTTCCTGCTGGCAGGAATTGCGATCGCAGCAATTGCGAATGCCGGCATCGGGCTTCTGGTGTTCATCGCCGATGACCGCCAGCTCCGCGACATTACGTTCTGGATGCTGGGCTCGATGAGCGGCGCGACCTGGAGCAAGATTGCCACGCTCGCGCCGGTGCTCGCCGTTGCGCTGGTCGCATGCCTGTCGATCGCGCGCGGGCTCGATGTGCTGGTGCTCGGCGAGGCCGAGGCGTTTCACAGCGGCGTCGACGTCGAGCGATTGAAGCGGATCTCCATCATCCTGGTTTCGGCCATGACCGGCGT
>NZ_JADYVZ010000216.1:0-399 GCF_020194195.1 Bradyrhizobium sp. BRP19
GGACGGCGAAGTCGTGTGGTTCTGGCGCCCCGACGCTGGCGCTAAGCTCGCGAGCAGCAAGAGCTGGCGCGGGTGACGGTGGCAAGAAAGCCCGGTCACCGGGAAGAGCACGAAGTAAGCCTGTAAACCATCGCGCAGGGAAAGCCGGAGTGTTTTCGGTTGAACCTGTGGTCCTACCCCCGTGCTTTCTTTGCACGGGACCCACGGGTGCAACCGGCACCCGGCTTTCCCTGCGCCCTCTGCTATCGAGGAGGGTGAAAGCAGATGCAAACCTCGGACGCCATGCGCCGCGAGAACGTGAACTCCTGTCTCACCACACTCCACCGTCATGCCCGCGCAGGCGGGCATCCAGTAACCACAGGCCTCTCGGGTCAAGCACGACCGCCTCTGGAATAGTGG
>NZ_JADYVZ010000217.1:0-399 GCF_020194195.1 Bradyrhizobium sp. BRP19
GTCTGTCCAGCAGTGGTTCGACGAAGCTGTTGGCCGAGTTGCAGACCATGCCGATGCTGTACGGGCCGGCATAGGCGAGGTGGCCCTGCCGGTCCCAGATCGCCACGGCAGGGCTCGCCGGGATGTGTTCGATGCCGTCGATGGTCGGCAGGTTGATCACCTTGTTGCGCAGCGGCTCAGGCAGTTCGCCGTGGGTACCGGGGCGGCGGATCGCATAGAAGTCGATGCCGGCGCGGCGGTACATGCTGATCAGGTAGCTCAGGTGTGCGCCGGTTTCGCGGTTGCAGACGGCACACGCCGGGTCCCAGAAGTGCACCACGCGGATGCGGCCGGTATCACCGGCCAGATCGGACGGCAGGCGCAGCTGCGAGTCGTCGAAGACGATGGCCTGTTCGGTGA
>NZ_JADYVZ010000218.1:0-397 GCF_020194195.1 Bradyrhizobium sp. BRP19
ATTCCTCCACTTCCTTCTAAAGACGAAGGAGATGATAGCTCACCATCAACTCCTGCCAAAAGCATAGAAAGTCCGAAACAGAATGAACCTGATAAGCAGAAAGTTCCAGCTCCTATAACTAGCACTACTAGTCAACCAGAACAAAGTCATGATAAAGAGAAAGTCAAAGAAAAAAACGTAGAAGAGCCTAAAAAAACTGCACCTATTCAAAAAAGTGAACGACCAAGTCAATCGCCTGAAAATCAGATAAAAGCTCCGTTAGCTCCTCCTACGCCATCATTTTCAACAACGCAAAAAGCAATAGCTAATCGTTCTATTGCTAGTGAAGTGAATCAAAAAGCACATATTCTTAAATTAAGAATTGCTGGAGCAGCTGGTTTAGCGGCTGGGACAGCAT
>NZ_JADYVZ010000022.1:0-78874 GCF_020194195.1 Bradyrhizobium sp. BRP19
AATGGGCATTCGATCCGCGCTGGACGTTCAAGGCCGAGTACATCTACATCAATCTCGGAAAGTCGAACGGCAATGCTCTTGCATTCCCCGGCGCGTCCTTCACGGACACCGAGGTTCAGCTTCATACAGCCAAGGGCGGCATCAACTATCGGTTCTGATCCGATCGGCAACAGCTCGTAGCAAGGATGGGTTGAGCTCTTGCGAAGCCCATCGCCTCGATCCAGGTCGTCATTTGCGCATCGCCGGTGCGGCGAGCAGATCGACAGCCGATAATCCGGCCAGCCCGCGAGCGACAGCGACACCTCCTGATAGTGCAGCTCCCTGGGCCGGGCGATTGAACGCACGTTCGCCGCCAATCCTGCGCGCGGGTCGCGTAGAAGCACATTCCGCCACATCGCACTCTCGTGTTCCCAAGAGGTCGCGCTATCCCTTCCAGGAGGGTAGCCCGTCACCATATTCGGGCTGGATGTCTTCACCTGAGGAAACGCGATGAAAGCCCCCGCCAATCTCGCCGAGAAGCTCGCAACGTTTACCGATCGCTTCTCCCCGCGCACGGTGGCGACCTATAACGACAACGACATCATGGTGGCCAAGCTCGAGGGGCCGTTTCATTGGCACAAGCACGACGACACGGACGACTTTTTTCTCGTGCTCAGCGGGACGCTGGACATCGAGCTGCGGGACCGCACGGTCACCCTCAACCCCGGCGAGGTTTTTGTCGTGCCGAAGGGCGTTGAGCACCGGCCGGTGGCGCGTGGGGAAGTGCACATCCTCTTGATCGAACCGACGGGGACGCCGAATTCCGGAGACAAGGCCACGGCGGCGCCTCGTATCCTCGTCTGATCAACCCCGCGCCCGTCATCAAGGGAAGCGCTCGGCTCTCACGAGAATGTAGGCCGAGAAGTGCCTACTCCTCGTCATCATCTTCGTCTTCGTCGTCCTCGTCGTCTTCTTCCACCTGCACGAGCACGGCGAGCGGCAGCGTCTCGCGGAACAGGTCGCCTTCCATGCCCATCCACAGGCACAGCGCCTCGTTCTCCTTCACCTCCGCGACGGTCAGCGGCTGACCGCCGGATTTCAGCATCACGACATCGCCGGCCTTCAGATCCATGGATTGTCCTTTCGGGTTGATCGACGCGGCCGACGCTAACAGGCCGTCATGACAGGCCGATCACGCCGGCTGCCGGCGCCGGAAGGTGTCTCCGCGGTACGACTCAGCTGCGCTCGCTCGTGACCGGCTGGTTCGGCAGGCACTGGTTGCTGAAATAGCCGATGGCATCGCGCGCGAGCGGAACATGGCAGAAGAAGCCGGTGGGGCGGTATCGCACCCTGATGCGATCCAGCTGCGCCATGGTCAGCGTCATGAACGCGTCCAGCCGGCGGGCCTGAAGCTGTAGCCTGTGCTCATTGCTGTCGCGTGGTTTGTCGAGCTTGCGATCGTTCGGCACGTCGTTGCCGGAGGCCGGAGCTTGCAACGCATTCGGCCCGCCGCGGAGCACCTCGAAGCAATGGTGCATCACCAGGACGTGGTGCTTGGCGCTCCACCAGTTGATGGTCACGACCTTCTGCAACGCATCGATCTCGCCATCCGCCCGCCTGGCACAGAGGTTGACGTAGGATTTGAGCCCATTGGCCGTCGGGTCGTTGCACAATTCGTCGCTGGGGCGTCCCGGATCGGCGCCATTGAAGATCGCACCCTTGAACTGCGGAAGGTTGGCGTCGGAATCGCAATCGAAATTGTACTTGGTGAGCAGCGTTGCCGTCAGGGGATCCTGGTCGAGCGTGTGCTCTGCGGCCGGGTCGCGCCCGAGGTCACTGGGCCAGTCGATGTAGATCTCCGCCTTGCGCGCGAAGATGGCGCCGTTCCGCCGCAGCGACGTGCGCGCCTTCCAATAGTCCGAGAACGAGCCGAATGTCTTGGAGTCCACCGGAATGAAAGCGGGGCTTGCCTGCGCCTTCAGCGAGCCGAACTGCTCGCGCAGCATGGTCTCCTGCTGGATCTGCACGTCGGCAAAGGCGTCCGAGATCTCGAGGAAGGTGTCGGTCGCCTTCTGCATGTCCGCCTTGGCCTGCTCGCCGACCTTCTGTTCATAGGAATTCAGGTACTGGAAATATCCGCCCAGGAAGCCGGTCAGCAGGGTCACGGCCGTCAGTCCCTTGGTGACCGAGAGGCGGCTGTCCCAGGATTGAATTCTCTGCCAGATACCCGCCGCCTTCACCGGGGATCGCGTGCGCGCTGCCTGCTTCGGAAGGTCCTGCTCCATTGTCGCCTCCAACTCGCCACGCCCCATGGCACGAGGCTACCGCAATCCCGGATTGCGGCTTGTGAAGCATTTCACTTCAAGTAAGGCAGGCGGGCTGCCGGATATCGGGCGGCGGTAGCTCCTCGATCGAGCGGGGAGGGTGTCTGGACCACCTCCCACGCGATGCGAACGTCGCCTTGAATTCGCGGTCGGCATCGCCTAGTTTTTCGGCGTGCCGCACGGTGTCCGCCACCATCTTCGTCAACTCGCCAGAACGGCCATGTTCGTGGCGATATCCGCGTTTGTGCTTCAGGCGGCCCTGATCTCGGTCTCGCAGGCGCAGGCGGCTGTTGGCGCCATTCCGATGCCGTCCGTCACGCTCAGCGGTTCCCTGCATTTCCACGATCAATTGGCCGGCCACGTGCATTCCCACGCCGGCGACGACGCGGAAGGCCACGTCCATGACGGGCCGGATCACGATGAGGACGGCACTCCCGGCGTGGCCTGGGACATGTTTGGCACCTCGATCGCCTCAGCGCAGGTCGTTCACCTGCTCAGCGTCTTCGAAGTGCTCGGCGCCATGGACCTGCCGCTCGCGCGGGCCATTGTCGGGGTGCGCCCCGACGGACTCGTCCGGCCACCAAGTACCTTCAGCATCGCGTAGTCCCGGCGGCGCTTCGGTCGCCGCCTTTTCGCATGTCTGAAGGATCTTTCGATGTTGATGAATCAGCGCTGCCCGAAAGGGCGGCTCGCAGCTCTTGGGCTGGCTGGCGCTTTTTGGTTGGCGAGCCTGGTCTTTGGCTTGTCGGGCGCCTTTGGCCATGAGGGGCACGATCACGGCGACGCCGAAAAGACGGCAGTCGTGTCCTCAGCCTATCCGAGGATTGCCGCGCGCTCCGAGCTCTACGAAGTCGTCGGCATCCTGAAGGACGGCAGGCTGTCCGTCTTCATCGATGATGCCGCGACGAACGAGCCGGTCTCGGACGCCGCCTTGCAGGTCACGATCGGCGATTCCGCCCCAATCGAGGCATCGAGCCAGGAGGACGGCGTCTACACCGCCGCGATTCCGAACGGCACGCCGTCTGGATCGGTCGAGGTGATCTTCTCGATCAGCGCTAGCAGGGGAAATGATCTGCTGGTCGACTCGTTCATACCGCGTGCAGAGGCCCGGCCCGCGGAGCACAAGCACGAGCCCGGCTGGCTTCTATCGAACCGAGCCGCCATCGCCGCGTCCGCGCTCGCCGCCTTGGGCTTCGGCGGTCTCTTCGCCTATTGGAGGCGTCGTGGCCGCTTCATGGCGGCCTCGACGTCCGCCGTGATGGCGGGGGCTTTGGTCATTCTCGCCGCCATCATGTTCGGCGAGGGCCGGACTAATGCAACGCAACCAAGTCCGCCGGATGTTCCCGCGCTGAGCGATGCCCCGCGCCGTCTGCAAGACGGCACCGTCTTCGCGGCCAAGCCGACGCAGCGTCTGCTCGAGGTACGAACCGCTGCAGCCGAGCCGCAGACGATTCATCCCGCCGTCACCCTGATCGGCCGTGTCATGGCCGACCCCAACCGCAGCAGCATCGTGCAGAGCATCTACGGCGGCCGCGTGGTTCCCGGCGATGACGGCATCCCCCGCATCGGGCAAACCGTCCGCAAGGGCGATCTGCTCATCCGGATCGAGCCGCATCTGCCAATCGCCGACCGCACGACGATCCTCGAGAAGGTCGGCGAGATCGAACAGCTGATGGCGATCACGGACAACAAGCTGCGGCGTCTCCGGCCGCTGGCCGAACGCGGCGCGGTGCCGCAAGGGCAGGTCAACGACCTCGAAAGCGAATTGGAGGGTCTGCGGGCGCGCCGCGAGACCGTTCGCAATTCCCGCACCGGCTTCGAGGAACTGCGGGCATCGACCGATGGCATCATCACCGCAGCCAAGGTCGCGCCGGGCCAGGTCATACAGCCCCAAGACGTCCTGTTTCAGATCGCGGACCCAAGCAGTCTTTGGGTCGAGGCGCTCGCCTATGACGAAATCGGCTTGAAGCAGCCTGAAGCCGCAACGGCAATGGCTCCGAACGGGCAGCAGATTGCGCTGAGCTTCGTCGGGACGAGCCGGGCGCTGCGCCAGCATGCGTCCGTGGTTCAGTTCGCCATTCCGGAGCCACCAGCAGGTCTCAACATCGGTCAGCCGTTGAATGTGATGGTCCAGGCCGGAGCGCCCGTGTCTGGCCTGGTCGTGCCGCGCAATGCCGTCGTTCGAAGCGGCAACGGTGAGAATATCGTTTGGCTGCACACAGAGCCCGAGCGCTTCGAGCCGAGGCCGGTTCGCGTGGTGCCGGTGGACGCAGCCCGCGTGATTGTGGCCGCCGGTGTCAACGAAGGCGAACATATCGTCGTGCGCGGCACCGACCTCATCAACCAGATCCGGTAGCCGACCATGTTCAAGCTCATCGTCCAGACAAGCTTGCGCAATCGCCTATTCGTGCTGGCGGTCGCCGCCGTCCTGGTCGGCTACGGCCTGTTCGTCCTGCCGAGCGTTTCGGTCGACGTCCTGCCTGACATCAACCGCCCGACCGTCAACATCCTGACCGAGGCAGAGGGGCTGGCGCCCCAGGAGGTCGAACAGCTGGTGACGTTCCCGATCGAGACGTCGATGAACGGCATGCCCGGCGTCATTCGCGTGCGCTCGGTCTCGGGCGTTGGTCTGTCGGTCGTCTATGTCGAGTTCGACTGGGGCGTCGAAATCTACCGCGCCCGGCAATTCGTCTCCGAGCGGCTGGCGCTGATCCGCGAGCAATTGCCGTCCGCGGTCAATCCCCAGATGGGCCCGGTGACCTCGATCATGGGCGAGATCATGCTGATCGCGCTGACGAGCGATGGCACGGCTTCACCCATGGACGTGCGCGAGATCGCCGACTTCGTCGTCCGACCGCAACTCCTTGCCATTCCCGGCGTCGCCCAGGTGATACCCATCGGCGGCGAGGTCCGCCAATATCGCGTGACGCCGAACGTCGCCACCATGCAGGCACTCGGCGTCACCCATGATCAGATCGAGCAGGCGGTCGCAAGGTTCGGCACCAACAGCGGCGGCGGCTTCGTCGACCAGCATGGCCGCGAATATCTGATCCGCAATGTCGGTCTCACCAGGCGTATCGAGGACCTCCGCAACACCGTCGTCGTCAACCGCGGAGAGCAGCCGATCCTGCTGAAGCAGATTGCCTCTGTGGATTTTGCCGCGCGGACCAAGCGCGGTGACGCAGGATATAACGGCAAGCCCGCCGTCATCGTCAGCGTCATGAAGCAACCGGCTGCGGATACCGTAGCACTGACGCGCAATGTTGAATCAACGCTGCGGGAGCTGCAACGCACTATGCGCGGGGGCATCAGCGTCACCAACGTGCAGTTCCGGCAGGCCACCTTCATCGAGACCTCGATCGGCAATGTCGAGCGCGTCCTGATCGAGGCCGCGATCGTCGTCGCAATAGTCCTGTTCGTCTTCCTGATGAACGGTCGCGCCGCGTTCGTGTCGCTGACGGCCATTCCAATATCGATCCTGGTGACGGTCCTGGTGTTTCGCGCCTTCGGCCTCACGATCAACACCATGACGCTGGGCGGCCTCGCCATCGCGATCGGCGAGCTGGTCGACGATGCCGTCGTGGACGTCGAAAACATCCTGCGGCGCCTGCGGGAGAACGCCGCGTCGAGCACGCCGCGCCCTGTTCTCGACGTGATCTCCGGCGCGAGCCAGGAGGTTCGTTCCAGCATCGTCTATGCAACGATGATCATCGTCCTCGTCTTTGTGCCGCTGTTCGCCCTTCCGGGAATCGAAGGGCGGCTGTTCACGCCGCTTGGCGTGGCCTATGTGGTCTCAATCCTGGCTTCGCTGCTGACCTCAATCACGGTGACGCCGGTGCTGTCCTATTATCTGCTTTCGGGACGAGCTCATTCAGGTGACCGCGAGAGCTTTGTCGTCACGAAGCTGAAGCAGGCCAATCGGCGGGTGCTCGGCTGGGCCTTCCAGCGGCAGCGCTTGGTGCTGGTCTTCGTCGCCGCTGCGGTCGCGGTGGCAGGCTATGCCGCGAGCCAGATGCCCCGCAGCTTTCTTCCTCCTTTCAACGAGGGGACGCTGGTCCTGTCGCTGCAGTACAATCCAGGCATTTCGCTCGCGGAATCCAACCGTCTTGGCCTATTGGCGGAGCAGTTGCTCGCAAAGGTGCCCGAGGTGAAATCGGTCGGACGGCGCACCGGCCGCGCCGAACTGGATGAACACGCCGAAGGCGTGCACTACAGCGAGGTCGATGTCGATCTCACACCGTCCAAGCGCCAGAAGGCGGACATCTATGCGAGCATCCGGGAAGCCCTGTCCGCGCTGCCGGCGTCGGTGGCCATCGGACAGCCGATCAGCCACCGCCTCGATCATCTCCAGTCCGGTATTCGTGCCCAGATCGTGCTCAAGATCTTCGGCCAGGACATCGAGATGTTGCGGCGGCTGTCCGAAACGGTGCGCCAGCGTCTGTCGACGATCCCGGGTCTGGTCGATCTCCAGGTCGAGAAGCAGGTGCTGATTCCGCAAGTGCGGGTTCAAATCGACCATGCTCGCGCCGCGCTTCACGGCCTGACGCCGGCTGCGGTCACCCAGGCACTCGACGCGCTGTCCAATGGCCGGAAGGTCTCCCAGATCGTCGACGGCAATCGCCGTTTCGACGTCGTGATGCGCCTGTCGGAGCAAGACCGTTCGACGACGGGACTGCACAATTTGCTCATCCCGACCGGCTCGGAGTTCGTCCCGCTGAGCGCTTTAGCCGACATCGTCGAGACAGACGGGCCGAACCAGATTCAGCGGGAGGGGACCCAGCGCAGGATCGTCGTGTACGGCAACGGGGACGGACGCCGCGACATCGCCGATATCGCGGCCGACATTCAGAGGTCGGTTCGCGAGCTCGATTTCCCGCAAGGCTACACGACCAGCCTCGAAGGCGCGTTCCAGGCCCAGCAGGAGGCGACCTGGCGCATCGGCATTCTGTCGCTGGCCTCGATGACGATGATCTTCGTCGTCCTCTACAGCCGCTACCGGTCGATCGCACTGGCGCTGATCATCATGGGAGGTATTCCGCTCGCCCTGATCGGCAGCGTCGCCGCGCTGAAGATCTCCGGGCAGCCCTTGTCGGTGGCATCGATGATCGGCTTCATCACGCTGGCCGGCATCTCGGCGCGCAACGGGATCTTGAAGATCTCGCACTATATCAATCTCGCCATCCACGAAGGCGAGCGTTTCGGGGCCGGGCTGGTCATTCGCGGCAGCATGGAGCGCCTCAGTCCGGTGCTGATGACGGCGCTTTGCGCAGGACTAGCGCTCACGCCGCTCTTGATCGGCGCGGACGAGCCGGGCCGGGAAATCCTGCACCCGGTGGCCGTGACGATCTTCGGCGGCCTGCTCAGCGCCACGGTCCTCGACACAATCGTGACCCCGATTCTGTTTCTGAAGTTCGGCCACCGGCCGCTGCAGCGGCTGGTGGCCGGGCACGCCGCAACGTTCACCCCCGCGGAAGCCTATTGATGCGCGCGGACAACCACCGAGGAGCCTGCAATGAGAACTTATATCGGCCTCGCCATGACGGCTGCGATGATCGCGACGCTGGATGTTGCCGCGGCGCAGACGAAGGGCAGCAACGGCGGCCCCGTCGTCAAGTCGCAGGGGCATCCGATCGAATTCGTCAGCAAGGGGACGGACATCATCTTTTACGTTGGCGACGACGATGGATCGCCGCTGTCGACGAAGGATATGCGGGGACGCGCAACGATTCAGGATGGCGGCAAGACAGTCACCGTTCCGCTTGCGCCGGCCAATCCCAACATGATGACGGGAAAGCTGCAGGCCGAGCTGTCGCCAAAGGCGATCGTGGTGTTCTCCGGTAGCTTGCACGGTCATTCGTTGACCGCGAGATACGCTGCGCAATGATTGGGGCGTGAAAGACCGCGTTTGCGCCCGCAACGCGGCGGAGCTCGCGACCTACATCGCCGAGAAAGGCAAGCCGCTGCTGACGCTCAAGGTGAAGCGTGGGAGTTGAGATAACGCGTAGGCAAAACTCGACAGCGCTTGGAAGAGCGAAGCGCCACCCCTCGGCAGGTTTTCACATCGGCGATTTCACCGCGACAAAGCGCCCGTGATAAATAGTGGATCAATCAATACAATCTGAGCATCAATCGGGATGGCATGAGCACGTAAAATAGGCCCTCAGAAAAATGTCGCAACGGAGGATCGACAATGGGCAATGCTACTTTTTTATCGAAGATTCGATTTGGTGCAGCTGGCATCCTGCTTCTTGCCGCAACCTCGATGGCATACGCGGCCTGGCCGGAAAGGAATATCACCTTTATCGTTCCATTCCCGGCGGGAGGCTCGTCCGACATGGTCGCGCGCGCAATCGGACAGAAGGTCTCCGATACGCTGGGGCAGCCGGTGGTCGTCGAAAACCGGTCCGGCGCAACGGGCGCTCTTGGAGCAACGGCGGTTGCCCGGGCGCCAGCGGACGGATACACCATTCTCGTCGGCTCGATCGGTGTCTATGCGACGAATCCATTTCTTCAGCCTAATCTGAAGTATAATCCTCTGAAGGACTTCGACCTTTTGACGGTCGCTGTGCGCGCACCGAACGTCCTGGTCGCCAACTTGAACTTTCCGGCAAACACCGTCGCCGAGTTGGTGGAGCAACTGAAGAAGGCCCCCGGCAAGATCACTTTTGCAAGCTCGGGTGCGGGTTCGTCCGATCATCTCACGGCGGCGCTGTTCTGGCAGCGCACTGGGACGACCGGTCTCCACGTGCCGTATCGCGGCGGGGCGCCTGCCGTGAGTGATCTCCTCGCGGGGCATGTCAACGTATCGTTTCAAAACATCAACGCCGTCATCGGGCAAATTCAATCCAAGCAGCTCAAGGTTCTCGCCATCACCGGCGATGCCAGATCCCCTCTTTTGCCCGAAGTGCCTACCTTGAAGGAACTTGGGATTGAAGGTGTCGACGTCTTTTCGTGGCAGGCGGTGGCTGCTCCGAAGGGCCTTCCTGCCGACGTGAAAGCAAAATTGCATGGCGAGATCGTCGCGGCGCTGAAGGCACCGGACGTACGCAAACGAATGGAGGATATCGGCCTCGAAATCGTGGCTAACACCCCGGAGCAATTCCAGGAGTTTCTGGTCTCTGAGTTGGCCCGCTGGAAGCGGGTCATCGAGGCCGGCAATATCACCGTGGAATAGGTTGCCTTGGGCGTGCTCGCGGGAGCGCGACTAGAGCATGATCTGGAAAAGTGCGTAGCGGTTTTTCCGAAAAGATCATGCTCAAACATAAGCTAAAGCGCGATGACGATTCATCCTGATGCCATCGCGCTCCAGGCTCGATCGCAACCTCGCGACGATGCCACAATACCCCTGTTTTGCCCGACGGGTCAGAAATTTTTCGTAAAATCCGTAAGTTCTTGATTTTACAGCAGCGCGCTACTGTGCATGGGGTTGTTTTCGAGGTTTTGTTTTGGGCCCTCGATCATGCCCGGTCGGGCAGCAGCTCGCCGAGCGAGCGGATGATGCGGTCGGGCCTGACCGTCGAGCCCTCGGGCAGGCCCTCGCCATGCACGTCCATCCAGATCGCATAGATGCCGAGGCGCTGCGGCGTCACCACTTCCCATTCCAGATTGTCGCCGATCATCCAGGTGTCCTCAGCGGTGACGCCGAGCGCCTGCATCGCGTGCAGATAGGCGCGCTCCTCGGGCTTGCCGAAGCCGTGCTCGCCCTCGATCTGGATGTGGTCGAAGCGGTGCGCCAGCTCGAAGCGTTCGACCTTGGCGCGCTGCATGTCGGCGGCGCCGTTGGTGACCAGCGCGAGCTTGATGCCGAGCGCCTTGAACTGGTCGATCGCCTCGTGCGCGCCGGGAAAGACGAACATCTCCTCCTCGCGATAGGCGGTGAAGCGGTCGGCGAGGCGAATGGCGAGGTCATCGGGCAGGGCGCGGTGGCCTGCGGCCGCGAGCGCGGCGAAGCCGCCCTTCACGGTCAGGTGCCGCGCCTCGGCGAGCTTCATCCGCCACGCCGGCTCGGCACTGGCCCAGAAGTTTCGCGCGAAGGCCAGCACCGCGGTTGCGACCATCGGCGGCGGCAGCGGGGCGAGCTCCTCGGCGAATTCGGCCGTGATCGTGTTCCAGGCGATCTCGGGCCGGCCATAGGCCGACAGGATGGTGTCGTCCATGTCGATCAGCATGGCGCGGGGCAGCGGCGGCAGCATGGCGTTCATGGCCACTTCACCTCCGGCGGCAGCGACGACAGGATGGAGTCCACGTTGCCGCCCGTCTTCAGCCCGAAGATGGTGCCGCGGTCGTAGAGCAGGTTGAACTCGACGTAGCGGCCGCGGCGGATCAATTGCTCCTCGCGGTCCGCAGGCGTCCAGGCGCTCGCGAAGTTGCGCCGCACGATCTCGGGATAGATCTTCAGGAAGGCGCGGCCGACGTCCTGGGTGAAGGCGAGGTCGGCGTCCCAGTCGCCGCTGTCGTGCCAGTCGTAGAAGATGCCGCCAATGCCGCGCGCCTCTTTCCGGTGCGGCAGGTAGAAATACTCGTCGCACCATTTCTTGTACTTGTCGTAGTCGGCAACACCGCTCGGCTGCACGCAGGCCTGTTTCATCGCGGCATGGAAGGCGATGCTGTCGGGATCGTCCTGCGTCCGCCTTCGCTCCAGCACCGGCGTCAGGTCGGCGCCGCCGCCGAACCAGGCCTTCGTGGTGACGACGAAGCGCGTGTTCATGTGCACGGCGGGGACGTTCGGATTGCGCATATGCGCGATCAGCGAGATGCCGGAGGCCCAGAATTTTGGATCCTCCGCCGCGCCGGGGATCTGGGCCCGAAATTCGGGTGCGAACTCGCCGTGCACCGTCGAACAGTGCACGCCGACCTTCTCGAACAGCCGGCCATGCATCATCGACATCACGCCGCCGCCGCCAGCCGCGCCGGAATGGTCGGTGCGCTGCCAATGCGTGCGCTTGAAGCGGCCGACCTCGCCTGGATAGAGGTTTGGCGGCGCGTCATCCTCCAGCCGCTCGAAGCTCGCGCAGATGTCGTCGCGCAAGCGCTCGAACCAGGCGCGGGCGCGGGCCTTGCGGGCTTCGATCGTCGTCACGTCCATCTGCATTCGCGGGTCGCGTCCTATCTGATGCCGAGCGATTTGTGGGTCTGCACGCTGAGCCGCCATTGCGGATGGTGCAGGCAATAATCGATCGCGCGCGCGGTGTTCTCGATGACCTCAGGCCCGTCCATCGGCTGCAGCGAGAAGCGCTCGAAGGCGAGATCCTCAAATGCTTCGGGCATCGCCAAGGCCTGGGGATAGACCAGCTTCAGCTCGTGGCCCTGGCGCAGGACCAGCTCGCTACCGCCCTTGGGGCTAACGCAGATCCAGTCGAGCCCATCAGGAGCTGCGATCGTGCCGTTGGTCTCGACGCCGATCTCGAAGCCTCTTTCGTGCAGCGCCTCGATCAGCGCGGCGTCGACCTGGAGCAGCGGCTCCCCGCCGGTCAGCACGACGTAGCGGTTGGCGGCAGCCGCCGTCCATTGCGCGGCGATGGTATCGGCGAGTTCCGCAGCCGAGCCATAGCGCCCGCCGAGCGTGCCGTCGGTGCTGACGAAATCCGTGTCGCAGAACTTGCAGGTCGCATCCGCGCGGTCGGCCTCCCGCCCGCTCCAGAGGTTGCAGCCGGCAAAGCGGCAGAACACCGACGCGCGCCCGGCATGGGCGCCTTCGCCTTGCAGGGTCAGGAAGATCTCCTTGACCGCGTAACTCAAGCCTCTCTCCTCAATCTGTCAAACCTTGCGGGTTCCGGATCTGCCGCAGCGCCTCGCCGGCGGCCATGGCTACGCTCATGGCCACATTGAGCGACCGCAGCCCCGCCTTGATCGGGATCACCAGACGCGCATCGGCCGCCTCGACCACCGCATCGGTGACGCCGGCGCTCTCGCGCCCGAATAGCAGGATGTCCGAGCTCTGGTAATGAAAATCGAGGTAGTCGGTGGCGGCCTTGGTGGTGAACAGCAGCAGCCGGTGGCCCTGGCCTGCACGCCAGTCCTCGAATGTCGCCCAGGAGACGTGGCGGGCCAGCCTGACATGGTCGAGGTAGTCCATTCCCGCCCGGCGGAACAGGCGGTCCGAGATGGGGAAGCCCGCCGGTTCGATGATATGGGCATCGAGCCCCAGGCAGGCGCAGAGGCGAAGAATCGTGCCGGTGTTCTGGGGGATGTCGGGCTGGAAAAGTGCGATCTGCATGGGCGGCGGCGAGTTGGCTTGCGGGCGCAAAATGTCTCAATAAAACATCGCCCGCCCGGGAATTCGTGCATTGCACGCTCTCACGCCGTTAGCGGGCTTGCGCTCGCCCGGCAAGGGTGCCAATAGAACGATTCTGGACTGCTGTTTCACCCGTTTAGAGGTGAACAAGCCAAGTTCTGCCGCCGCGGGGGGCCGCGGGTGCCGGCAGCCTTTCCGGGGACCTCTTGGGCGCCCCTCGGAGCGGTTCCACCGGTAGCGCAAGAAGAAAGGGTTGGAATCGTGACGACAGCGTCTTCGGCGGACCATCCGACACGCCGTGATTTCTTATTCGTTGCAACAGGGGCATTTGCAGCAGTAGGGGGCGCGGCTGCGCTCTGGCCCTTCATCTCCCAAATGAATCCGGATGCCTCGACCATCGCCGCCGGTGCGCCGATCGAGGTCGATCTCAGCCCGATCGCGGAAGGCCAGGACATCAAGGTGTTCTGGCGCGGCAAGCCGATCTACATCAGTCACCGCACCAAGAAGCAGATCGACGAGGCGCGCGCCGTCAACGTGGCGAGCCTGCCGGATCCGCAGACCGACGAGGCCCGGGTCAAGTCGGGCCACGAGCAGTGGCTGGTCGTGATCGGCATCTGCACCCATCTCGGCTGTATCCCGATCGCTCATGAAGGCAGCTACGACGGGTTCTTCTGCCCCTGCCATGGTTCGGTCTACGATACGTCCGGCCGCATCCGCCAGGGCCCAGCGCCCACGAACCTGGCCGTGCCGCCGTACCAGTTCGTTTCCGACACCAAAATCCAGATCGGCTGAGCTTCGGACTCAAGTCCGAAGCTTCGCGCCGTCTCGTCGTACTATTTCCTCAGGATCGCATCATGAGCGGACCATCCGACTACCAGCCGAGCAATCCGGCCCTGCAATGGATCGAGCGGCGCCTGCCGATTTTTGGTCTCATCCATTCCTCCTTCGTCGCCTATCCCACCCCGCGCAACCTGAACTATTGGTGGACCTTCGGCGCCATTCTTTCCTTCATGCTCGGAATGCAGATCCTGACCGGCGTGATCCTGGCGATGCACTACACGCCAAACGCCGATCTCGCCTTCAAGTCGGTCGAGCTGATCGTCCGTGACGTGAACTACGGCTGGCTGCTGCGCAACATGCACGCGGTCGGCGCCTCGATGTTCTTCGTCGCCGTCTACGTCCACATGTTCCGCGGTCTGTACTACGGGTCGTACAAGGAGCCGCGTGAGGTGCTGTGGATCCTCGGCGTCATCATCTACCTCCTGATGATGGCGACCGGCTTCATGGGCTACGTGCTGCCCTGGGGCCAGATGAGCTTCTGGGGCGCCACCGTCATCACCAATTTGTTCTCGGCCGTTCCCTATGTCGGCGAGAGCATCGTGACGCTGCTCTGGGGCGGCTATGCAGTCGGCAACCCGACGCTGAACCGCTTCTTCTCGCTGCACTATCTCTTGCCGTTCGTGATCGCAGGCGTCGTCGTGCTCCACGTCTGGGCGCTGCACGTCGCTGGCCAGAACAACCCTGATGGCGTCGAGCCGAAGACGGAAAAGGACACGGTGCCGTTCACGCCGCATGCGACCATCAAGGACATGTTCGGCGTCGCCTGCTTCCTGCTGCTGTACGCTTGGTTCATCTTCTACATGCCGAACTATCTCGGCGACGCCGACAACTACATTCCCGCGAACCCAGGCGTGACGCCGCCGCACATCGTGCCGGAATGGTATTACCTGCCGTTCTACGCGATCCTGCGCTCGATTCCCGACAAGCTCGCGGGCGTCATCGCGATGTTCGGGGCGATCATCATCCTGTGCTTCCTGCCCTGGCTCGACACCGCCAAGACCAGGTCCTCGAAGTACCGACCGCTCGCCAAGCAGTTCTTCTGGATCTTCGTCGCGGTCTGCATCCTGCTCGGCTATCTCGGCGCACAGCCGCCGGAAGGCATCTACGTCATCGCCGGCCGCATCCTGACGTTCTGCTATTTCGCCTACTTCCTGATCGTGCTGCCGCTGCTCGCGCGCATCGAGAAGCCGCGGCCGGTGCCGAACTCGATCTCGGATGCCGTGCTGGCCAAGACCGGCAGCCGGTCGACGCCGATGGTCTCGACCGCGATCGTGCTGGCGCTCGCCGGCTCGCTGTTCGCGGGCTCGATCGACAGCGCGAAAGCAGCCGAAGGCAGCGATAAGCCGCCAGGCAACACATGGTCGTTCTCGGGCCCTTTCGGTAAGTTCGATCGCGGCGCGCTGCAGCGCGGCCTCAAGGTCTACAAGGAGGTCTGCGCCAGTTGCCACGGCCTGTCCTTCGTCGCCTTCCGTAACCTCGCCGAGCCCGGCGGGCCCGGCTATTCGGTGGCGCAAGCCGCGGCGTTTGCATCCGAGTACAAGGTCAAGGACGGCCCGAACGATGCGGGGGACATGTTCGAGCGGCCGGGCCGGCCGGCGGACTATTTCCCCTCGCCGTTCGCGAACGAGCAGGCCGCGCGTGCCGCGAACGGCGGTGCGGCCCCGCCGGACCTGTCCCTGATCACCAAGGCGCGCTCCTACAAGCGCGGCTTCCCCTGGTTCATCTTCGACGTCTTCACCCAGTACCAGGAGCAGGGGCCTGACTACGTCGCCGCATTGCTCCAGGGCTATGAGGACAAGGTGCCGGAGGGCGTCACCCTCCCGGAGGGCTCGTACTTCAACAGGTACTTCCCGGGCCACGCCATCAAGATGCCGAAGCCGATCAGCGACGGCCAGGTGACCTATGACGACGGCTCGCCGACTACGGTTGCGCAGTACGCCAAGGACGTCACCACCTTCCTGATGTGGACCGCCGAGCCGCACATGGAAGCGCGCAAGCGCCTCGGCTTCCAGGTCTTCGTGTTCCTGATCGTCTTCGCGGGCCTGATGTACTTCACCAAGAAGAAGGTCTGGGCCGCCTCGCACTGAGCGGCGAAAGACGAGAAATGAAAAAGCCCCCGCAAGGGGGCTTTTTGTTGGGCTGTCATTCCGGGGCGCGCGAAAGCGCGAGCCCGGAATCCATTGCGCGGCGGAGATGGTGATGAATGGATTCCGGGCTCGATGCTGAAGCATCGCCCCGGAATGACAAGAGTGTGGATTGCGCCGCGCGCTCCCACCCGCCAAAATACCGCCAACCGATCCCCCAGAAACTCACCGGAGGACACCATGGGAACCAGCATCACCTTCAAGCGCCCGGACGGTAAGGACGCCTCTGGCTATCTCGCCAATGCCGGGCGCGGCAATGCGCCGGGCGTCGTCGTGATCCAGGAATGGTGGGGCCTGTCCGATCAGATCAAGGGCCTGTGCGACCGCTTCGCGCTGGCCGGCTTCGACGCGCTGGCGCCCGATCTCTACAAGGGCAAGGTGGTGCCGTATCACGACACGGACAGCGCCAACAAGGAGATGAACTCGCTCGACTTCATGGACGCCACCACGCAGACCGTGCGCGGCGCCACGCAATATCTGTCGCGCAACGGTGCCAAGGTCGGGCTGACCGGCTTCTGCCTCGGCGGTGCCGTGACCATCATCGGCGCGACCAAGATCCCGGAGCTCGCGGCGGGCGTCGTGTTCTACGGCATCCCGCCCGAGCAGGCCGCCAAGCCTGCCGACGTCAAGATCCCGCTGCAGGCCCATTTCGCCAACAAGGACGATTGGTGCACGCCGGAGCTGGTCAACAGTTTCGAGAAGGCCATGAAGGCCGCCGGCAAGTCGCTGGAGCTGTTCCGCTATGACGCCGAGCACGCCTTCGTCAACGAGCAGCGCCAGGCCGTGCACGACCGCGAAGCCGCCGAGCTCGCCTGGGGCCGAGCGACGGAGTTTTTCAGGAAGCATCTGGGGTAGGAGCGTGAAGGACAAATCTGAAGCCGATGCGCAGTCGAAGCGTGAGGCCTTCAAGGTCCCGGAGGACCATCGCGCTGCCGTTCTTGAGGGGCTCCGCGAGGCCGATCGAGCCGAGTACGCGACCGATGCTGACATGGCCGCGCTTTGGAAGCGGTGCGGCCTCTAGTCCGTAGCCCGGATGGAGCGAAGCGGAATCCGGGGACTTTCCGATTGTGGACGAACCCCGGATTGCGCTGCGCTCCATCCGGGCTACCGCCTTGCCGCACCCTTGACGCCGCCCCCGTGCCATGGTGAGTATCCGCCCATGAGCACCGCCGTCCGCCCAGCCCGTCTTTGGTGGCGCACCTCCTAAAGAGGTGACCGGTGCGATTTCATTTCTCAAAATCGTCTGAGGTCGCCACGCAGTGCGGCGGCCTGATCGTTTGTCCTGTGTGGCGTTTCCTCGACAAGTTTCGTAAGAGGACGACATGAACAGGACAGTCTTTGCCCTCCCGGCTCGAAGCGACTACGTGACCCGCGCGGGGCTTGCGATCACGCGTGTGGCCGAGCAGTTCACCGGCGGCGCCAACCGGCTCGACGACCTGATCAACCTGCTCGACCGCCGCCGCGGCGTGGTGCTGTCCTCGGGCACGACCGTGCCCGGCCGCTACGAGAGCTTCGATCTCGGCTTCTCCGACCCGCCGCTCAAGCTCGAGACCGTTGGCGTCAATTTCAAGCTGGAAGCGCTGAACGCGCGCGGAGAGGTGCTGATCGCCTTCCTCGGCGATGTCCTGCGCGAACCCTGTGTCGTCATCTCCGAGAGAACGTCGAGCCGCCTTGCCGGCCACATCATCCGCGGCGATGCCCCGGTCGAGGAGGACCAGCGCACGCGGCGTGCCAGCGTGATGTCGCTGGTGCGCGATCTCGTCGCTGCCTTCTCCGCCAGTGACGACGGCCTGCTCGGCCTGTTCGGCGCCTTCGCCTACGACCTCGTGTTCCAGATCGAGGACCTCGTGCAGAAGCGCCCGCGCGAGGCCGACCAGCGCGATATCGTGCTCTATATTCCCGATCGCCTACTCGCCTACGACCGTGCCACCGGCCGCGGCGTGGTGCTCTCTTACGATTTCGCCTGGCAGGGCAAGTCGACCGAAGGCCTGCCGCGCGAGACCGCCGACAGCCCCTATCTGAAGACGCCGCGCCAGGGCTTTGCCGATCACGCGCCGGGCGAATATCAGGCCACGGTCGAGACAGCGCGCGCCGCCTTTGCCCGTGGCGATCTGTTCGAGGCCGTGCCGGGCCAGCTGTTCGCCGAGCCCTGCGACCGCTCGCCGGCCGAAGTGTTCCAGCGCCTCTGCGTCATCAACCCGTCGCCCTATGGTGCGCTGATGAATCTCGGCGAGGGCGAGTTTCTGGTCTCGGCTTCGCCCGAAATGTTCGTGCGTTCGGACGGCCGCCGCGTCGAGACCTGCCCGATCTCGGGCACGATCGCGCGCGGCCTTGATGCGATCGGCGATGCCGAGCAGATCCGCCAGCTGCTGAACTCGGAGAAGGACGAGTTCGAGCTCAACATGTGCACCGACGTCGACCGCAACGACAAGGCGCGCGTCTGCGTACCCGGCACCATCAAGGTCCTGGCGCGCCGCCAGATCGAGACTTACTCAAAGCTGTTCCACACCGTTGATCACGTCGAGGGCATGTTGCGCCCCGGCTTCGATGCGCTCGATGCCTTCCTCACCCACGCCTGGGCTGTCACCGTCACCGGCGCGCCAAAGCTGTGGGCGATGCAGTTCGTCGAGGACCACGAGCGCTCGCCGCGGCGCTGGTATGCCGGCGCGATCGGCGCGGTGAATTTCGACGGCAGCATTAACACCGGCCTCACCATCCGCACCATCCGCATGAAGGATGGCCTCGCCGAAGTGCGCGTCGGCGCCACCTGCCTGTTCGATTCAGACCCCGCCGCAGAAGACCGCGAATGCCAGGTCAAGGCCGCCGCCCTGTTCCAGGCGCTGCGCGGCGATCCGCCGAAGCCGCTCTCGACCTTTGCGCCTGATGCCACGGGCTCGGGCAAGCAGGTGCTGCTGATCGACCATGACGACAGCTTCGTGCACATGCTCGCCGATTATTTCCGTCAGGTCGGCGCCAGCGTCACCGTGGTCCGCTATGTGCATGCGCTCGACATGCTCAAGCAGAAGAGGTGGGACTTGCTGGTGCTGTCGCCCGGCCCCGGGCGCCCTGAGGATTTCGGGATCAAGACGACGATCGATGCGGCGCTGGAGAAGAAGCTGCCGGTGTTCGGCGTCTGCCTCGGCGTGCAGGCGATCGGCGAATATTTCGGCGGCGAGCTCGGCCAGCTCACCCATCCCGCCCACGGCCGGCCCTCGCGGGTGCAGGTGCGCGGCGGACGGCTGATGCGCAATTTGCCGAACGAGATCGTCATCGGCCGCTATCACTCGCTCTATGTCGAGCGCGACAGCATGCCGGAGGTGCTCAGCGTCACCGCCAGCACCGAGGACGGCGTCGCCATGGCGCTGGAGCACAAGACCCTGCCGGTCGCCGGCGTGCAATTCCACCCGGAATCGCTGATGTCGCTCGGCGGCGAGGTGGGGCTACGTATTGTCGAAAACGCGTTCCGGCTGGATGCGCCGGTCAATTGAGAGGCACGAATGACTTTTGACCACGACATCAAGGCCAGCGTCCGCACCATCCCGGATTATCCCAAGCCCGGGATCATGTTCCGCGACATCACCACCCTGCTCGCGGATGCGCGCGCGTTCCGCCGAGCCGTGGACGAGCTCGTCAACCCCTGGGCCGGCAACAAGATCGACAAGGTCGCCGGCATGGAGGCGCGCGGCTTCATCATCGGCGGCGCGGTGGCGCATCAGCTCTCGGCGGGCTTCGTGCCGATCCGCAAGAAGGGCAAGCTGCCGCATACCACGGTGCGCATCGCCTATTCGCTCGAATACGGCATCGACGAGATGGAGATGCATGTCGACGCGGTCGCACCCGGCGAGCGCGTGATCCTGGTCGACGATCTCATCGCCACCGGCGGCACCGCGGAAGGCGCGGTCAAGCTGCTGCGCCAGATCGGCGCCAACGTGGTTGCCGCCTGCTTCATCGTCGACCTGCCCGAGCTCGGCGGCGCCGCCAAGCTGCGCGCCATGGACGTGCCCGTGCGCACGCTGATGTCGTTCGAGGGGCACTGAGCGTCAACGAGGCAGAACAAGCTTCGGGGGCGGTGTGTGGGCCAAGGACGCGGTTCACCTCTCCCCGCTGGGGAGAGGTGAACACCGAGCTTCCCGATCGAATGCTTCACGACCGCTGCAATATCAGGCTGAGCTCGAGCTCCCGGAAGGCGATGTAGTTGCGCCGGGTCCATTGGTGCAGCTCGGTCGAAGAGTCCTTCTCCTGGCGCAGATAGCCCGTGAAGGAGAAATTCAGCCGGTCGATATAAGTCTTGAGGAAACCGGGCAGCGCGGGAAGGCGGAACAGCCGGCCGCCTCCCATTGCCGGCGGCAGCTCGCCGCGGACGACATATTCGTTGTCCACCGTGACCAGGTTCATCCGCGGGATCCGCCCACGCAGCATCTCGTGGGCGCGGGCCGAGACGCGGTCGGTGTCGGCCACGAACAGGATCATCGGCGCAACGTGGCGCCGCGCCGCCTCCTTCAGCAAGCCGATCTCGTCGGTCATCTTGAAGAACTCGTCGAAGGCGTGGAAGCCGAGGTCGATCACCTTGGCAAGTCCGTCATCGACGATGACGCGGTCCATCAGCTGCATCTTGCCGAAGGTGTCGATCACGTCGGCGGTCTCGGTCACCTTCGGCAGGTAATCGAGCAGCGACGGCTCCTTCAGGTTGACGTCGAAGGCCGCGACGTTGCCGTTCTTGAGCAGCAGGAATTCGCTCAAAAGCCGCGCCAGCAAGGTCTTGCCGACCTGCGGGCGGGGCGAGCAGATGATGTAGACGGGTGTCGCGGGCATCGCCAGCTATATCAGGCCAACTCACCGCCCAATCCAGCCGTATCAGCCCGGCTTGCGCAACTATTTTTCGCTGTTGCGGGTGGCGGATTTCGACCCGACGATGTCAGTCAGGCGGATGCGGTCGTATTCGCTCCAGACATTGGCCAGCCAGTGCCGGACATAACCGCGCAGCACGAAGGAATAGTTCGCGGCCTCGTCGCTGATGCCCTTGTTGGCCACGAATTTCAGGAACGGGACCGAGGAGACCTCGACCTGCTCATAGGCCATCTCGTTGAGCTTGGGGATGGTCAGCTCGGTCGCGTCCTTGATGCGGTGGAAGTAGGAATTGTAGGTCGCCTGGTCCCACTGGAAGAACTGGGTGTCGTTGATGAAGTTCTTCACCAGGAAATATTTCGCGCCCCCCATGAAGCCTGCGGTCTCCGCGATCTCCTCCAGCGAGGCGATCGAGGGTCCGAGGATGTGGAACACGGCGAAGGTGATCTGGCCGGCCTTGGCGGCGTCGAGGAAGCCGATGTCGCGCAGCGAGGCCAGCGCCGGCGAAAGCAGGCCGGCGCGGACGTCGATCACGGTGACCGAAGGGCTGACAGCGTTGAGCGTGTCGAAGATCTTCATCTGATCGGCCGTCGTCGTCATGTCGACGATCTCGGTGATGTCGGGGTGGAAGCGCTTCAGGGTTCCGCGCGGCGACTCCGTGTCGAACGCCCGCGTCGGCACGTTGTTGGCCGAGAAATAATCGAGCAGGGTGCGCGATACCGTGGTCTTGCCGACCCCGCCCTTGTCCGCGCCCACCACAACCACTGCCGGCTTTGCCATTGCTGTCCCCTAACGCGCGCCCCCGATCGCGAGGTCGCAATCGGCCGGGCCCCAAATCGATGTCCCGAAAGACGTCCCGAGTCTGCTGTTGGGCGCGAACATGGCAGAAACAAGGGAGAATTCAATTCCTCGCGCTCCACTTACGGCAATTCCCGAGGATTTTCCCGATTGCCGGGAAACCCGGCGCATGAAGCGGCAAATCACGCCGTCAGTGACGGCCCCACGGTCCCATCGGATTGGCTGCCGGGGCTCCAGAGGGACTGGGCGCGGGAACGGGCGGCGGGCTGGCGGGACCGGCCGCATCGCTCCACGGCCCCTGCGAGAGCGGCCGCGGCCCGTCCTGTGCGCCGGCATGTTCGGTCTCGAGTTGTTCCGTCTCTTCGGCGGGGTCCGGCAGCGGGCCTGGATCGCGCCCGCCGGCGAACTTGACCAGCGCGTCGATCCGGGACTGCACGGAAGGATGGGTCGCGAACAGGTCGGCAAAGCCCTCGCGCGGATTGTCGACGCAGAGCTCCATCACGGCCGAGGTCGCGCCGGGAAGCTCGCCGCGGCCCTCGATCTTGCGCAGCGCCGAGATCATGGCGTCGGGGTCTTTCGTCAGCTCGACCGAACCGGCGTCGGCGAGATATTCGCGCGACCGCGACAGTGCGAGTTTCACCACCTGCGACAGCAGCCAGGCCAGCACGATCAGCACGATGGCGATGATGATGACGATGATCGCGCCGCCGCCGGAGCTCTTGCTGTCGCTCGATGACGAGGACGACCGCGACGACGAGGAGGAGCCCGAGGACGAGGAGCCGCCCGAGCTCCAGTTCAGATTCGTGAACAGGCGGAAGAACAATTCGCCGAAGAAGCCGACCACGCCGGCGATGATGACGGCGACCACCATGAGTTGCACATCGCCGTTCTTGATGTGGGTCAGCTCGTGGCCGAGCACCGCCTCGATCTCCTTGTCGTTGAGCGCATCGAGGAGACCCGTGGTGACCGTGATGGAATATTGCCGCGGATTGAGGCCGGTCGCGAACGCGTTTAGCGCCGGGCTCTCCATGATCTTCAGCTTCGGCATGGTGAGGCCGCGCGAGATGCAGAGGTTCTCGAGCAGATTGTAGAGCCGCGGCTGTTCCTGCCGGGTGACGCTGTGGCCGCCGGTCACGGCATCGATCATCGACTGGTGAAAGAAATAGGCGATCACGATCCAGACCGCCGCCACGACAGTTGCAATCGGCGCGGCCTTGAGCAGGTCCGAGAAGGCGTGTCTCAGATAGTACGCGGCGGTCTCACTGTCGTCGATGAACACCTCGGCCACCAGCGCGCCGGCATAGACCAGCACATAGACCAGCGCGAACAGGCCGGCGAGCAGCAGCATCGAACGAAGCTTGTTCGAGGCGATGTGCGTGTAGAGACCATACACGGCCATGACGCGATGCCCTGCCGGCCTATCGGCTCAAATCAGAACTTCACCTGCGGCACGGTCTCGACCTCGGTGCGGCTGGCGCCGAGATCGAAGAAGTCCTTTTTGGTGAAGCCGAACATGCCCGCGAACAGAGCTGCGGGCAGCTGCTGGATGCCGGTATTGTATTCCTGCACCGCGTTGTTGAAGAAGCGGCGGCTCGCCGCGATCTTGTTTTCGAGGTCGGAGAGCTCGGACGCGAGCTGCTGGAAATTGGCGTTGGCCTTGAGGTCGGGATAGGCCTCCGACAGCGCGATCAGCCGGCCGAGCGCGCCGGAGAGCTGGTTCTCGGCCGCGGACACCTGCGCCGGGCCCTGTGCCGACATCGCCGAATTGCGCGCCTTGATGACGTCGTCGAGCGTGCCGCGCTCGTGCGAGGCGTAGCCCTTCACCGTCTCGACCAGGTTCGGGATCAGGTCGTGACGCTGCTTGAGCTGCACGTCGATGTCGGCAAAGGCCTGGCCGACACGCTGGCTCAGCGCCACCAGGCGGTTGTAGGCGCTGAAAGCGATCAGCGCGAGGACGACGATGACGCCGAGAACGATCCAGCCGGTCGACATGGAGAACTCCTGAAGAGGGAAGAAGGCGGGCGCTAGGGTAGACGAAATTAACGCAGGATGAGAGCCCGGCGCGGAGGGAAGGTAAGACTTGGTCGGATCAGGAACGGCCCGAGTTCAAGGTAGGCACGGCCAGCGAAATTAACTTTCGGACATGACGGCATCGCCCCAGCGCCAGCGCCGGGCCTCGGCATAGGCCGCCTTGTCCCGCCGCGGGACGTTTGCCGGCGCAACCCCAGCCTCCGTGCAAAGCTTGGCCGCGATCTCGGCCTTGCCGACGTCCGGCGGTGCCAGCACGCGCGCGGCGCGGCTCGCGGGCGGGGTGCCGGTCAGGGCGACGTAGATGAAGCGCTCGTCCTCGAACGGGACCTCGGCGCCCTTGATCTGCCGGTGCGCCTGCGACCGGGGCAGGCGCTGGCTGAAATGGCACCAGTCGGGCGCGATGAGCGGGCACGGCCTTTCGTGCGGGCAGGGCGCGGTGACGAAGGCGCCAGCTGCGATCAGCTGCTGGCGCAGGGCGAGGATGCGGGCATAGCCAGCGGGCGTGCCGGGCTCGATCACCACCAGCGCGTGGCGCGCCCTGGCCCACATCGCCTCGGTCAGCTTGCGCTGATCGGCCTCGCTGAGCTCGCCGATGATGTAGCTGGCGATGACGAGATCGGCCTGTGAGACCTCGGCGAGGTTGCCGCCGGCATCGCCGGGCAGATAACGGCACTCCGCGAGGCGCGAGCTGTCGCGTGCGAGCTCGAGCGCGAGCCGGCTGAGCGTCGCGTTGGCATCGAGCAGGGTAAAATCCTGTAGCGAAGGAAAGGCTTCCGCGGCGGCCCAGCTGGCGGTGCCCGGACCGGCGCCGACGTCGAGCAATGTTTCGGGGGCGAGATCAGGCGCGATCTCGGTGAGCGCATTGAGGCTCGCCGCCACCGCCGCGTAGGTCGCGGGCATGCGCGCCAGCGCATACGCGAGCGCATCTGCGTCCGACTTGATCGTGCCGGAGGTGCCGCCGGCGCGATACGTAGTCGAGATCTTCTGCGAGCGCCGGGCCGCGTCGCTGCGGGAGAAGCCCTGCAGCTTGCCGTCGAGGGCGGCTTTCAGTTCGGCGGGAAGGGTGGGGGAGATCATCATCCGCAGTCATGCCCCGCGAAGGCGGGGCATCCAGTACTCCGAGACAGTGCCGTTAACCGAGAAGCCGCGGCGTACTGGATCAGTCCGCACCAGTGCGCAATTTGCGCACAAGGCGGATGATGACGCAATGGGTGTGGCGCGATCGAGCTATCACGCCACGTTCTGGTCGAGAATGTCCACGGCCTCGGCGAGGCTCACCGACACCAGCTGCGACACGCCGCGCTCGGCCATGGTGACGCCGAACAGGCGGTTCATCCGCGCCATCGTGATCGGGTTGTGCGTGATGATGATAAAGCGCGTGTCGGTCGAGCCAGTCATCTCGTGCAGGAGGTTGCAGTACCGTTCGACGTTGTGGTCGTCGAGCGGCGCGTCGACTTCGTCCAGCACGCAGATCGGCGAGGGGTTGGTCAGGAACACCGCGAAGATCAGCGCCATCGCGGTCAGCGCCTGCTCGCCGCCCGAGAGCAGCGACAGCGTCTGCGGTTTCTTGCCCGGCGGCTTGGCGATGATTTCGAGGCCGGCTTCCAGGGGGTCGTCGCTCTCGATCAGGTGCAGCGCGGCTTCGCCGCCGCCGAACAGCTCGACGAACAGGCGCTTGAAGTGCTCGTTGACGACGTCGAACGAGGTCAGCAGCCGCTCGCGGGCTTCCTTGTTGAGGCTCTGGATGCCCTGGCGCAGCCGCTTGATGGCCTCGACCAGGTCGTCGCGCTCGGTGACGAGGCCGGTGTGCTGGGTCTCGACCTCGCGCAGCTCTTCCTCGGCGCGCAGATTGACGGCGCCGAGGCGCTCGCGGTCCCGGCGCATCTTCTCGAGGTCCTCCTCGATCTCGTGCAGCGGCGGCAGTTCGGCGCCGGGCTCGAGCTCGGCAAGGCCGGCGACGGCCTGCGGCTCGACCTCGAGCATGTCGCGGATCTCGCGCTCGATGTCTTCCAGACGGCGGCGGGCGCCTTCCATGCGCTCCTCGGCGCGGGCGGTGGCCTCGCGGGCACTCGACAGTGCTTCGAGCGTCAGCTTGGCGACTCGGTCGGTCTCGGCCATCGCGGTTTCCGCGGTGGCGAGCGCGTCGGCGGCCATGCGGCGGTCGTTCTCGGCGTATTCGATCTCGGTGATCAGCGCGCTGCGCTTTTCGGCGAACACGGCCGGGGCGTTTTCGAGCTCGCTGCGCTCGATCGTGAGCTCGGCGATGCGCGCCTGGATGGTGTCGATATGGGAGGCCGCGCTCTCCTTGCGGTTCTGCCACTCGGTGCGTTCGGCGAGGATCGCCTGCACGCGGCGATCGGCGAGCTCGGCCTCACGTGCCAGCGCCTGCGCCTCGGCGCGGACCTGGGCGGCCATGCGGCGGCGGCCTTCGATGTCGCTGCGGACGGCGGCGAGCTGGGTCTCGGTGTCTTCGCTCGACGGCAGCTCGCCGATGCCGGCCTGGGCGTATTCGTAGGCGGCCTCGGCTTCGGCGCGATCGGCGGCGAGCCGGCTGTGCGCTTCCGACAGCGTCGCCTTGCGCGCGGCATGGCGGCTGATCTCGCGCTCGGCATTGGCGTGGCGCTCGCGCGCGACGTTCAGCTCGCGCTGGGCGCCGCGCCAGGCTTCGCGGCTGGCGCCTTCGGTGCTCGCCGCCATCTGCAGCTCGGACTCGGCGTTCTCCAGCGCCTGGCGCTTGATCTGCGCGTCGATGCGGGCCTGCTCCAGCTCGTTCTCGATGTCGACGAGGCGGGCACGTTCGGCGAGGCGCCGGGCGGCGCCAGTCGGGGCATGTGCTGCGGCGACAAAACCGTCCCAGCGCCAGACGTCGCCCTCGGGCGAGACCAGCCGCTGGCCGGTCTTGAGCTGCGAGACCAGCTCGGCGCCGCGCTCGCGTGGCACCACGCCGATCTGAGCGAGGCGGCGCGCCAGCTCGGCCGGCGCCTGCACATGGTTGGAGAGCGGAACGGCGCCTTCGGGCAGCTCCGGATCTCCCTCGGTGTGTCCGACATTGGTCCAGCGCATCGGCGCCGACGGATCGATCGGGGCGTCGAGATCGTCGCCGAGCGCGGCGCCGATCGCCTTTTCAAAGCCCTTGTCGACCGTGATGCCGTCGATGATCGGCGGCCACAAATTCTTGGTCTCGCCGTTGACGATCTTGGAGATCGTGCGCGCCTCGGTCTCGAGCCGCTGCACGCGCTTGTCGGCCTCGACCAGCGGCGAGCGTGAGGATTCCAGCGTCTGGCGTGCCGCGACATGCGCCGCTTCGCTGGCCTGCGCCGCAGCTTCGGAGGCCGCCAGCGTCTCTTCCGCCGTCTCGACCAGCGCGGTCAGCTCGTCGAGATCGCCGAAGCCGCCGGTTGCTTCGGTGAGCTTCTGCTCTTCCGCCGTGACGTTCGCGATCTCCTGATCGAGCCGGGCGAGCTTGTCGCGATGGGTGCGGACGTTGGCCTCGAGCTGGTTGCGCTTGGCGGTGAGGTCGGCGAGTGCGGTGGTGAGCTCGGCGAAGCGCTGCTCGGTTTCGGTCAGCACCGCCTCGGCCTCGGCAACGCGCTCGTCGACGCCGGAGCGCTTCTCGACGCGCGACTTGATCTCTTCCTTCAGCTCGGCATCTTCGGCGTCGAGCCGCTGCAGCGCGACGTCGGCATCCATGGTCTGCTGCTGAGCACGGGAAATGTCGCCCTCGAACTGGGCAAGGCGGCGCTCGAGCTCGGTGACGCGCTCCTTGGCGCGCTCTTCCTCACGGTCGAGCTGCTCGCGGGCATTGGTCAGGCGCTGCAGGCCGGCCGCGGCGCGCGCTTCGGCATCGCGCAGCGCCGGCATCTCGGCGGCGCGGATCGCCTGGATGCGGGCGGCTTCGGCCTGGTGCTGGGTGCGCTCGGCCATCTCGCGCACGGCGAGATCGTGGGTCTGGCCGGACTCGTTGACGTCGGCATGGGCACCGACCCAGCGCAGGTGGAACAGCGTGGCTTCGGCCTTGCGGACCTTGGCGGCGACCTCGCGATAGCGCACGGCCTGGCGAGCCTGCTTCTTCAGGCCTTCCATCTGGCCGGAGAGCTGGCCGATCACATCCTCGACGCGGGTGAGGTTGGTTTCGGCCGCCTTCAGCCGCAGCTCGGCCTCGTGACGGCGGGCATGCAGGCCGGCAACGCCCGCGGCATCTTCCAGCACGCGGCGGCGCTGCTCGGGCTTGGCCTGGATGATCTCGCCGATCTTGCCCTGGTGGACGAGGGCGGGCGAGCGTGCGCCGGTGGCGGCGTCCGCGAACAGGATCTGCACGTCGCGGGCCCGCACGTCGCGGCCGTTGATGCGGTAGACCGAGCCGGCCTCGCGCTCGATGCGGCGGGAGATTTCCAGGATCTGGCTGTCGTTCATCGCCGCCGGCGCGGTGCGATCGGCATTGTCGATCGTCATCGTCACTTCGGCATGGTTGCGCGCCGGACGATTGCCGGAGCCGGCGAAGATCACCGCATCCATGTCGGCCGCGCGCAGCGACTTGTAGGAGGTCTCGCCCATCGCCCAGCGCAGCGCCTCGACGAGATTGGACTTGCCGCAGCCGTTGGGGCCGACCACGCCGGTCAGGCCGGGCTCGATGACGAAGTCCGTGGGCTCAACGAAGGACTTGAAACCGTGAAGGCGCAGGCGGGTGATTTTCATAAGCACGCATCTCTGTTGGCAGGCGCGAATCCCCCTGCCGGGACAATACCATGGAAGGCAATGTCGCTGTCTGGGTGAGTCGCGCGAGGCGCCTCATGCGGCTGGACAATGGCCGCGGTGCGCCGCGAGGGCAACCGGCGAAAGCCGCTTTTCCCAAGGGATTTATGCCGGGAAAGATACGGCTTTCGAGATGCGAATCAGGATCTTGACGCGCGAATCAGCTCTTCAGCAGCGGGTTGATCTTCTTGGCGAACTCCTCGAACGAGGTGTCGCCCTTGATCTTCTCGCCGTTGATGAAGAAGGTCGGCGTCGAATCCACCTTGAGCACGTCGCTGGCATATTTCTGGTCGGCGGCAATCTTGTCGAGCAGCGCCTGGTCCTTCAGGCAGGCCTCGACCTGCTGCTGGGTGAGGCCGGCCTGCTTGCCGATCCGCGTCAGGGTCTCGGTGGTGTTCTTCATCACCCAGTCATTCTGCTGGCGGAACAGCATGTCGGTGACCGCGAAGTATTTCGGCGCATCGTCCTTGGCGATGCAGCGCGACAGCATCGAGCCGGCGGCGGCTTTGATGTCGAGCGGGAACTCGCGGAAGATGTAACGCACCTTGCCGGTGTCGATGTATTCCGTCTTGATCTTCGGGAACACCTGCTCGTTGAAGGCGGCGCAGTGCGGGCATGTCATCGAGGCGTATTCGGTGATGGTGACGGCGGCATCCTTCGGGCCGAGCGCCATGTCGGGCAGCGACACCGGCTTGGCGACATCGGCGGCCGACTGCGCCATTGCTTCAGGGATCATGGCGTCCGAGATGAACCGCAGCGGCGAGAGCCCGGCGAACGCGGCAAGCCCGGTCAGCGACAGCATCGTGGTGAAGGCGCGGCGGGTGATGATCAAGGTCGGCTCCCGGGATTGGCAAGGTTCGCCCGAAGGACGGGTCAAGGTTTCCTGCTCGGACGGCCTGTCGCTAGCTTGAAACGTCGTTTGAGGCAATGGCGGGCGCTACGGACAGGTCCAGTTTGGCCGCGGAATGAGGCTCAATTTCGCTTGATGGCGGCCCCGAGGCGCGCCAGCGCGGTCTTCAGTTCTTCATCTTCGATCTCGGTCAGGTTCTCCGCCACCTTGGCGACGGCCTTGGGGTCGGGTGGGCCGGGCCGCTTCCGGGCCCGCGGCCGCGACAGGGGCGCCTGGCGGAAGGCCAGCTTGCCGACCGCGCTCCAGCCGAAGAAGCGGTTGACCCGCTCCAGGATCACGTCGGCCGAATGCTGAATCTCCAGCGCCATCGGCCCCTCGACCCGTAGCACCAGGGTTGCCGGCTCCTGCGGCTGACCCTCGACCGGCCGCGGCCATTGCATCTTGAGCGGCTCGGCATGGGCCGCGATCTCCGGCCCCGCGATCTGTGCCCACCGCGTCACCAGCTCGCGCGCCGCAAAGCCCTGCTTGGCATAGGCCTCGGCAAAGACGTCGTCGAGCAGGATCCCGAGCGGTTTGGCGCTGACCGGGCCGGGCTTGAAGATGGGGCCGAATTTGGACATGAGCCGTCCGTTATGCCGCGGCGCGAGGCCGGATGGCCTTGAGGTCGCGATCGATCTCGCGCCGTCGTTGCATCAGATCATAGTCCATCTGCAGACCCAGGAAAAAGCCCTCCGACAGACCGAAATAGCGGGCGAGCCGCAGGTCAGTGTCGGCGGTGATGTCGCGCTTGCCGAGGACGATCTCGTTGATCCGCCGCGGCGGGACGTGAACGGCCCGCGCCAGCGCGTTCTGGCTCAGCTCCATCGGCTTCAAAAACTCTTCCAGCAGGATCTCGCCGGGATGGGGATTGCGGAGGAACCCGTTCCTAGTGGTAGTCGACGATTTCGACATCTCTCGGTCCTCCTTCATCCCACACAAAACAGATGCGCCACTGATCGTTGATCCGGATCGAGTGCTGACCTTCGCGGTTGGCTTTCAGGGCTCCAGTCGATTGCCCGGAGGAACCTTGAGATCCGCCAACACCCGCGCCTGGTTCAACAAGCGCAGCTTTCGCAAAGCCACATTCTGAATGTCGGGCGGCAGTTTTCGACTTCGCCGACCGGACCAGATCAACTCTGTCTCGGAGTTGGCGAAGCTCTGGATCATGTCTGTGTATAACGCAAGGCGTTATAGGGCGCAACGGTCCGGTCGCGCTGGCCACAGGCGGAATCCTCCTCTAGTAAAGGTGCATGCTCTCCACGACTGCGCGCAAGAAGGAACAGAGTACGGCGTCGTCGGTTCGCCCGCTCGCGCTCCTGCAATGGTACGATCGCCATCGCCGCCGACTGCCTTGGCGCGCCGGGCCGGGCGAGGCGTCCGATCCTTACCGCGTCTGGCTCTCCGAGATCATGCTCCAGCAGACCACCGTGAAGGCGGTCGGCCCTTATTTCGAAAAATTCGTCGCGCGCTGGCCGGATGTCACGGCGCTGGGGCGAGCCTCGCAGGACGACGTGCTGCGGATGTGGGCCGGGCTCGGCTATTACTCGCGCGCACGCAACCTCCATGCCTGCGCCGTGGCGGTGACGCGCGAGCATGGCGGCGTGTTTCCGGATACCGAGGAGGGGCTGCGCGCGCTGCCGGGGATCGGGCCCTACACGGCGGCGGCGATTGCGGCGATCGCGTTCGACCGCCGCACCATGCCGGTCGACGGCAATATCGAGCGCGTGGTGTCGCGGCTGTTCGCGGTCGAGGAGGAGCTGCCGCAAGCCAAGCCGCTCATCCAGCAACTCGCCGCGACGCTGCTGGCGGAGTCTCGCGCCGGCGACAGCGCGCAGGCGCTGATGGATCTCGGCGCCTCGATCTGCACGCCGAAGAAGCCGGCCTGTTCGCTGTGTCCGCTGAACGAGGACTGCGCGGCACGCGCGCAGGGCACCCAGGAGACGTTCCCGCGCAAGGCACCGAAGAAGAGCGGGATGCTCAGGCGCGGTGCCGCCTTCGTGGTCACGCGCGGCGACGAGCTGCTCGTCCGCTCGAGGCCCGAAAAGGGGTTGCTCGGCGGCATGACGGAGGTGCCGTGCTCGGACTGGCTCGCCGGCCAGGACGATGCAACGGCGAAGCAGCAGGCGCCGCAGCTGAAGGGGCTGTCGCGCTGGCAGCGCAAGGTGGGCGCCGTCACCCACGTCTTCACGCATTTTCCGCTCGAGCTAGTGGTCTACACGGCCAAGGCCGAGGCCCGGGTCCGCGCGCCCGAGGGCATGCGTTGGGTGCCGATCGCGACTCTGGCAGATGAGGCGCTGCCCAACGTCATGCGCAAGGTCATCGCGCATGGATTGGATCTCTAGCATCCATCCTGCTGACAGCAGGCTGTCAGCAGGCTTGCGCTAACAGGGGGCAAAGGAGATCTCGCATGGTCAAGACCGCGCTCGATAACTTCCCAAGGCCCCCATGCGCCGAGCTGCTCGGCTGGCGCCTGCTCGATGCCCGTCCGGAGGAGGGCTGGATCAAGCTCGGCTTCGACGGCAAGCCGGAGTTCTGCAACCCCGCGGGCTTCATCCAGGGCGGCATGCTCTCGGCGATGCTCGACGACACCATGGGTCCGGCGGTGCTGGTGATGAGCGAGGGCCGGCTCTACACCACCACGATCAGCATGACCGTGAATTTTTTGGCACCCGCAAAGCCCGGTCCGATCACCGGCGAAGCCAAGGTCACGCAGCTCGGCAAGACCATCGCCTTCGTCGAAGCCAAGCTGATGGCAGAGGACGGCACCGTGCTGGCGACGGCAAGCGCCAGCGAGCGATTGTTGGAGGCGGCGAGGGTGGTGGGAAAATAGTTCGGCGGTGCGCACTGCTCTTCCTTCTCCCCTTGCGGGAGAAGGTGGCGCGAAGCGCCGGATGAGGGGTTGCCTCAGCGAATTCTACTGCAAAAGATTTACCTGCGGACAGAACCCCTCACCCAAGTGAGTCCGCTTCTACCTGCGTCGCTGCCCTCTCCCGCAAGGGGAGAGGGCGTATTCGCGCACATCTCGCCTTGAGCAAAGAACTCACCCGACCGCGCGCGCGTCCTTGCTCACGATCGGCGGCTTCGCATTCAGCGCCTCGACCTGAAATCCCGCAACGCGCTTGTAGTTCGCGGCGATGTCCTCCAGCTCCTTTTGCGACAGCACGTCGGTGACGACCTTGTACCCGTCAGGCGCGCGCTCCTCGACCAGCTGCATCACCTGCTCGGGACCGTTCTTGCGGTTGAGCAGGACGAGGTCGGTGGTTGCGGGCCGCCGCTCGGCCTCATAGGCGAGCAGTGCCGCCTGCGTCGGACCGTGCGCCAGGATCTCGCGGGTGATGACGCGCGCGTCGAGGATCGCCTGCGAGGCGCCGTTCGAGCCGATCGGGTACATCGGATGCGCGGCATCGCCCATCAGCGTGACGCGGCCGAAGGTCCATTGCGACACCGGATCGCGGTCGACCAGCGGATATTCGTAAGCGTGCGGGCAGTTCCTGATCAGGGCGGGCACGTCGAGCCAGTCGAACTGCCAGCTTTCGAACCAGGGCAGGAACTCATCGAGCCGCGCCGTGCGGTTATAGTCCTCGCGACGCCACTGATAGGTCGGCGGCATGTGGCGCTCCGCGACCCAGTTGATGAGGTGGTTGCCGTCGGCGTCCGCTTCTTTCGAGATCGGATAGCAGACGAATTTCAGGATCTCGTGACCGGCCATGATCATGCTGCGGCCGGTGAGGAAGGCTTTGGCCGGCGTGACGCCGCGCCAGAGGATGCGGCCGTTCCAGATCGGCGGGCCTTCGTTCAGATAGAGCTTTTCTCGTGCGGCGGAATGGATGCCGTCGGCGGCGATCAGGATCGTGCCCTCGTAGGTGCCGGCGGCCTTGCCGGTCGCCCTGTCGACGAAGTCGGCGCGCACGCCGCCCGCCGTCTCGGTCCAGCCGGTCAGATGATGGCTGGTGAGGATGTTGTCGCGGCCGAGCCGCTCGAGCGCGGTGTCGAGCAGGATCTGCTGCAGCGTGCCGCGATGGATCGAGAATTGCGGCCATTTGTAGCCGGCCTCAAGGCCGCGCGGCTCGCTCCAGATCGGCTTGCCGTGCTTGGAGAAATATGCGAGCTCGCGCGTCCGCACACCGCTGGCGTCCAGCTTGTCCAGCAGGCCGAGCTCGATCAGCTCGCGCACCGCATGCGGCAGCACGTTGATGCCGACCCCGAGCGGCTTCAGTTCCGCGACGCTCTCGAACACTTTCACGGGAACGCCGATTTGATGCAGGCTGAGCGCAAGCGTCAGCCCGCCGATGCCGCCACCGGCGATGAGTACCGTCATGAGAAAACCCCTCCGATGGAGGCGTCTTGGCACAGCCGGGCGGCCGTGGGCAACTGCGAACTGGCCGCCTATGGACGGCGCGGCGGAGGACCGTTAACCTCCGGTTTTCCCCATGAGGTCCGACATGCTCAAGCTCTACTACGCCACCGGCACCTGCGCGCTCGCCACCTACATCACCCTGGAAGAGGCCGGCGCCAACTACACCGCTGAGCGGCTGAGCTTCAAGGACAACCAGCAGAACAGCCCGGACTATCTCGCCATCAACCCAAAGGGCCGGGTGCCGGCGCTGGTCACCGACCGCGGCGTCCTGACCGAGACGCCGGCGATGCTGGCCTATCTCGCGCAGACCTTCCCCAAGGCGAAGCTCGCGCCGCTCGACGATCCCTTCGACTTCGCCCAGGTGCAGTCGTTCAACTCCTATCTCTGCTCGACCGTGCACATCAACCACGCCCACAAGATGCGCGGCGCGCGCTGGGCGACGGAGGAGAGCTCGTTCGCCGACATGAAGGCGATGGTGCCGAAGACCATGGGCGCTTGCTTCAAGCTGATCGAGCAGAAGATGTTTCAGGGACCCTGGGTGATGGGCGATCAGTACACGATCTGCGATCCCTATCTTTATACGCTCTCGACCTGGCTCGAAGGCGACAGCGTCGACATCAATGCGACGCCGAAGATCGCCGATCACTTCATGCGCATGTCCGATCGCCCCGCGGTGAGTAAGGTGATGGCGGCGCAGAAGGCGTAGGAGCGCAGCTGTTGTGGGGTGGGTTAGCGCAGCGTAACCCACCTCTTCTGTTGCTGCGGAAACCAAAGTGGTGGGTTACGCCTTCGGCTAACCCACCATACGAGAGCTTGCTACGGGAGTTTCCGCCTGGCTTGCTCCAGCTGCCGCCCCGTCTCCAGCATCAGCCTTCTCAGCCAGATCGAACCGGGGTCCATCTGCGCGCGCGTCGGGTGGAACATGAACTGCTCGTCGATCCCTGGATCGAGCGGCGGCGTCACCGTGACGAGGCCGAGCTGCTGCGACAGCGCGGCGATCAGCCGGCGCGGCACGAAGGCGACGAGATCGGTGCGCGCGGCAACGTGCAAGGCTTCGAGATAGCCCGGCACGACCAGCGAGATATGTCGCTCGACGCCTTTGCCGCGCAGCCAGGTGTCGATGAGATCCTCGGCATTGCCGCGGATGATCACGCCGACATGGCGGGCGGCCAGGAACGCCTCGCGTCGCTTCAGCCTCGCTCCCACAGGATGGCCGCGCCGCACCGCCAGCGCGTCGCTGTCGGTGTAGAGCAACTGGCGATGAAACCCCTTGAAGGCGTTGCCGATCGAGATCACGAGGTCGATGGTGCGGGCGAACTCGGCGTGGAAGATCGCAGGTCCCCGCCACGGCACCACGTCGATGCGGACGTTGGGGGCAAGGCGCGTCACTTTCGCCATCAAGGGCGGCATCAACAGCTCGACTGCGAGATCCGGCATCATCAGGCGGAACTGCCGCTCGCTGCGCGCGGCATCGAACTCATCGGGCAAGAACAGCCCGCGGACCTGGTCGAGAGCCTGCGCCAGCGGCGCACGCAGGGCGAGCGCCCGCGGCGTCAGCTCCATCCGTACGCCCGTGCGCACCAGCAGCGGGTCACCGAAGATGTCGCGCAGGCGCTGCAAGGCGTGGCTCGTCGCCGGCTGTGACAGGCCGATCCTCATCGCCGCGCGGCTGACATTGGCCTCGCGCAGCAATGCGTCGAGCGCGGTCAACAGGTTGAGGTCGAGCGTTTTCAAATTCATGAGGTGAATAGATATCATATTCTCTATCGATTTGAAGAATGACGTTGGCCCGGCGATGATCTCCACGTTGTCACCACGAGGAGATGCCGCCATGAACACGAGCGCCAACAAGAAACTGCTGCAGGATATCTTTGCCGCGGCCGCCAATCCCGATCCGGCCGCGCGCGACCGCGCCCTGTTTACAGCAAGTCTCGCCGACGACGCCAAATGGGTCGTCACCGGGCAATATTCCTGGTCGCGCACCTTTGCCGGCAAGGACGCGATCCTCAAAGATCTGCACGGCTATGTCCGCACGCGCCTGCGCGACCGCACGCGGACCGTCGCCCATCGCTTCATCGCCGATGGCGACATCGTGGTGGTCGAAGCCAAGGGAGATAACGTCACGCCCGAGGGCGTGCGTTACGACAACGATTATTGCCTCGTGTTTCGCCTGGAGGACGGCAAGATCAAGGAGATTCGCGAGTACTGCGACTCCATGCTGACCGAGAAGGCGCTCGGCCCGTTTCCGCAAGCCTCCGCGAGGGCAGCGAGCTGACCGGATTGGACCAGGTCGCGTCCACCGGCCGCTCCTGTTCGCCACGGCCCGCGATGTTTGTGCGAGCCTGTCGGACGCTGCTGGAACTCCTGCAGACCCGGCACGAGCGGTCTCGGATCCGCTGCCAGCTCGCGGCCATGACCGAACGCGAGCTTCAGGATTTCGGGATGTCCCGGAGCGAGATCGAGCACGAGCTCAGAAGGACGGTTCGGCGGAAATGAACGGAGTGGACCCCCCATGTCTCGCCGCTCGCGGTGCCAAGGCCGGCGGAACTATTGCGTGCCGCCGGCGTTCCCTCGGTTGCCGGGCGCGTCGCGCCCGCGGCAACCTGCGTTCTCGGGAATTTCATGCTGGCTGGGGCTTCGGACGTTTCAACGCAGGGAGGCCGCAGCTTCTCCGGACTGCGCGAACGACTAAGAGACGCAACGTCGGCCGCGCACCGCGACCTCGACGCGCAGCTATCGGCGTTCGATCTGACCGAGCTCTCCGGCTATCGGCGCTTTCTGCAAGCCAGCGCCGGCGCCTTGCTGCCGCTCGAGTCGGCACTCGTCGAGGCCGACGTCAGCAGGGCTTTCCCGGACTGGCCGGAGCGGTCGCGAAGCGTGGCAATCCTGGCTGATCTCGAGCGCCTCGGCAGCGCGGTGCCGAGGCTGGTGTCCGTACCCCCACTGACGCGCAGCGGCGTTGTGGGCACGATGTATGTGCTCGAAGGCTCCCGTCTCGGGGCAAAATTCCTGCTGAAGATGGTCGCGGATTCCGGCAATCCGCGCATCCGCGAAGCTGTCGCCTATCTCAGTCACGGCACCGGCAGGCGGTTTTGGCAAAGTTTCCTGGCGAAGCTTGCAATCGACGAGCGTTGGGATGAAGACGAGGCGATCGCGGCGGCCCACATCGCCTTCGCCGCATTCGAGCAGGCGGCGGACCGGTCATGAACCAGGCCGTCAATCTCACCAATTGCGATCGCGAGCCGATCCACATTCCCGGCAGCGTGCAGCCGTTTGGCTTCCTGCTGGCCGTGCTCTCGGATTTCACGATCTGCATGGCCTCGGACAACGTCGGGAGCTTTCTTGGAACGGATGTTGCCGACCTGCTGCAGCGGCCGCTGTCGGGCGTGATCTCCGGGGCGGCGGTTGAAACGATCCGCAGCCGGGTCGATCATCTCGGCGGTCCGGATGCGACCGAACGCCTGTTCGGCGTCGAGCTGCAGCCCGGCAAGCCACTCTTCGATCTTTCGATTCATCTCTCCGGCGTCTATCTGATCATCGAGGCGGAGCCGAGCGTCCACGAGCCCGGCGTCAATTCCGGCGAGCTTGTGCGCTTGATGCTCGAACGGATCCGCAAGACGCGCGGAATGGCCGATTTGGCGCGCGAGGCGGCGCGTCAGCTCAAGGTGCTGACCGGCTTCGACCGCGTCATGGTCTATCAGTTTCACCCGGACGGGTCCGGCGAGGTGATCGCCGAGACGGCGGAGTCCGGGCTCGAATCCTTCTTCGGCCTGCGTTACCCTGCATCCGACATCCCAAGGCAAGCGCGCGCGCTCTATCAGCGCAACTGGCTGCGCATCATCGCCGACGTCGACGCGCGGCCTGCCGCGCTGATGTCCACGGCCACGCACAATGCGGGACTGCTCGACCTGTCGATGAGCGTGCTGCGCTCGGTGTCGCCGATCCACATCGAGTATCTGCGTAACATGGGCGTTGCCGCCTCCATGTCGGTGTCGATCCTGCGTGACGGCAAGCTGTGGGGCCTGTTTGCTTGTCACCATTATTCGCCGCGTTACATTTCGTTCGACAAACGCACGGCCTCCGAGCTGTTCGGTCAGATGTTCTCGTGGATCGTGGAAGGCCGCGAGCGCGAGGGTGACGTCGCCTATGAGGCCCGCGCGCATCAGGTCCAGGAGCGATTGATCGAGATCGCGGCCTCGCACGACCACAGCCGGCGGGCGATCGTCGATTTCCTGGGCGACTACCGCAAGATGATCGAGTGCGACGGCGTCGCAGTCTGGTCCGATAACACCATCGCGCTCGAGGGCGAGACCCCGACCGAAGATGAGGTGAAGGATCTCGTCGCCTTCATCAACCGGACTTCGCCGGGCCGGATCTTCGCCAGCGCCGAGATCGCCCAGGTCTACGCCGCCGGCCAGGCCTTCCGTGACCGCGCGGCGGGCTTTCTCGCCATCCCGATCTCGCGGACCCCGCGCGATTGCCTGATCTTCTTCCGCCGCGAAGTCACGCGATCGGTGAAATGGGCCGCCGATCCCAACAAGGTCTACGACGAAGGGCCGCATGGGCCGCGTCTGACCCCGCGCAAGAGCTTCGAGCTATGGCAGGAAACGGTGGCGGGGCAGTCGAAGCCGTGGTCGGCGGCCGATATCCGCATCGCCGAGAGCCTGCGCGTCACGCTGCTGGAGGTGATCCTGCAACTGTCCGACCTCGCCGCGCGCGAGCGCCGCGGGGCACAGGAGCGGCAGGAACTGATGATCGCCGAGCTCAATCATCGCGTCCGCAACATCCTGAGCCTCGTGCGCGCCCTGGTGGCGCAGAGCAAGGAGACTGCGACCGGCATCGAGGAGTTCGCCAGCGTGCTCGGCGGCCGCATCCAGGCCCTCGCGCGCGCCCACGACCAGATCACGAACCTGAACTGGGCACCCGTCGCGCTCCGCACCCTGGTCGAGTCCGAGGCCGGCGCCTATCTCGGGGCGCGCGCAGACCGGGTGAAGATGGGCGGTCCGGACGTCGCGCTCGATCCAAAGGCGTTCGCGACGCTGGCGCTCGTCGTCCATGAGATGATGACCAATTCCGCCAAGTACGGCGCGCTTGCCGATTCCACCGGCAGTGTCGAGGTGGTCTGGCGCCTCGACCCGTCTTCCAGCCTCGTCATCGAGTGGAAGGAGAGCGGCGGTCCGCCCGTGCAGCCGCCGTCGCGGCGCGGCTTCGGCACCACCATCATCGAGCGGTCGGTGCCGTTCGATCTCAAGGGCGATGCCGAGATCCGTTTCGACCTCCTGGGCGTCCAGGCGAAGTTCGTCATTCCGCCCAACTTCGTCCAGCTCGTCCCATCCATCGCGGGAGCCGCCATGCGTATCGAGGAGCAGCAATCTGCCCGTCCACGGATTTCCGACACGGCCCTGATCGTGGAGGACAACCTGATCATCGCGATGGCCGCGGAGGTCATCCTGCTCGACCTCGGCGCCCGCCACGTCGACACCGCCGCAACCGTCGACCAGGCACTGCGCTCGATCGAGCGTTCGCGGCCGAGCTTTGCTCTGCTCGATCTCAATCTCGGCAGCGAGAGCAGCATCAAGGTGGCGCAGAAGCTAAAGGAGATCGGGGTGCCCTTCATCTTCGCGACCGGCTATGGCGAGCGCGCGCCGATCCCCGAGCCATTGGCCTCCGCGCCGGTGGTCCAGAAGCCCTACACGCTGGAAGTGGTCGAAAATGCACTCGGCAAATTGCAGCAGGCCGGCGCCCAATAGGCATCCCCTGACGAACAGCATGCATCGGCGTGCATGGCACAGCGGATTCGCATGCGGCTTTGCATAGCTGCCGACAAAATCGGCAGATTTGGTGCGGGTCGAGATCGGGCGCGCGAGGAATTTGAAGGTTCAATTAAGAAGTGTCCCCCATTGTGTCGCGGTGCAGCGTAGGCCGCCAGGGGCGCGGCGTGCGGCTGTCGGAGTGGCCGTGACGATCGCCGGAGTCGTTCGGCCCCTCGAATTCACATGCATCTGGGTGGACAGTGGGAATGCCGAAATTTCGTTTGCGGATCAGGGGACGCCTGTACGCAGGCTTCATGGCCCTGGTGGCGGTGGGTGTCGTGATGGCGGTGGTTGCCGTCTGGAATTTGCGGGATGTGCAGGATCAGGTCGCAAGACAATCCGCCCTCTCGGACAGCACGGCGCGGGTGCTGGAAATATCGGCCCATCTGCAGGCGATTCAGCGGGCCAATTTGCGCTACGTCTACGACGGCAACGAGTCCGCAATGAAGGAAGCGCAAGAGCGCGAGACCGCGGCGAGCGAGCTGCTCCGGGTCGGCGCTCAGGGGGCGCTCTCCGAGGAGCGGCGCGCGCTCTACAACGGCCTGATCGACGAGATCGCGAAAATGCGACGCCTGCGTGACAATCTCAGCGACGCCGTCAACGAGACGAGAACGGGCAAGGCGACGCTGCTGCCGAGTGGCGAGGACCTGGCCACCAAGACGAACAAGCTCGTCGACGTGGCGCGCGCCGCCGTCGATGAAGATACCGCTTCCCTCGTCGCCGATCTCGAATCCCGAATCCTGCTCGTGAGGATCGTAAACTGGCGTTTTCTGGCCCTTCGCGATGCGCAGGGCCCTGCGACCTTCAGGGCGAGCATCGACAGGGCATTACAACGGCTCGGGGCACTCGAAAAGAGCCCGCAGGCGGCGGCGTTGCGCGCCACGCTGGCGCCGGTGAAGACCTCGCTTGAAACCTACAAGACGGCGTTCGAGACGACCTCCGCAGCGATGCTTAAAGCGGACGAGATCTACCACAAGAGCCTCGCGCCCCTCATCGTCGACAGCATCGGCAAGCTCAAGGTGGCGGAAACGACGCTGAAGGAGGACTACCAGGTATCGCGCACCACCGCCGAGGCCGTGATCGCGGGAACGACGACCGTGCAGGAGATCGCCGGCGGCCTCGCCATCCTGTTCGGAGGCATCGTCGCCTTCCTCATCGCCCGTAGCATCGTCGGTCCGCTGACCTCGATGACGCAGGCGATGGGGCGGCTTGCCGGCGGCAATCTCGAGGTCGAGATTCCCGGCCGCGGCAGGGTCGACGAGATCGGCGACATGGCCAAGGCGATCCAGGTCTTCAAGGACAACATGATCGAGACCGAGAGCATGCGCGCCGAGCAGGCCGAACTCGAGGCGCGGCAGGCCGAGAACCGCAGGAAAGACATGGTCAGGCTCGCCGATCAGTTCGAGCAGGCCGTCGGCGAGATCGTCAACACGGTGTCGTCGGCATCGGGCGAGCTCGAAGCCTCCGCCGGCACGTTGACGACGACTGCCGCGCGCGCCCAGGACCTCTCGACGGAGGTCGCCAGCGCTTCGCAGGAGGCCTCGGCCAATGTGCAGGCGGTCGCCTCTGCGACCGAGGAGCTCTCCTCCTCGGTCTCCGAGATCGCCCGCCAGGTGCAGGAATCCGCCCGCATCGCCACCGAGGCTGTCGGTCAGGCGACCCGGACCAACGAGCGCGTCGGCGCGCTCTCCAAGGCCGCCGCGCGGATCGGCGACGTGGTCGAGCTGATCAGCACCATTGCCGGCCAGACCAACCTCTTGGCGCTGAACGCCACGATCGAGGCGGCGCGCGCGGGCGAAGCCGGCCGCGGCTTTGCCGTGGTCGCTACCGAGGTCAAGGCGCTCGCCGAGCAGACGGCAAGGGCCACCGGCGAGATCGCCCAGCAGGTCTCCGGCATCCAGGCCGCTACCGAGGAGTCGGTCGGTTCGATCCGGGAGATCAGCGGCACCATCGAGCGGCTGTCGGAGATCTCGTCGACGGTCGCCGCGGCCGTGGAGCAGCAGGGCGCGGCGACGCAGGAGATATCCCGCAACGTCCAGCAGGCGGCCCAGGGCACCCAGCTCGTCTCGTCCAACATCGGCGACGTGCAGCGCGGCGCCTCCGAGACCGGCTCGGCCTCCTCGCAGGTGTTGTCGGCGGCGCGCTCGCTGTCGGCCGACAGCAATCGGTTGAAGCAGGAAGTCGCCAAGTTCCTGAGCTCGGTCCACGCTGCCTGACGTCTTGAAAGCAAGAGGCCACGCGCATGCGCGTGGCCTCGAACAGCGGCGCGATCAAGCCACCTTGGTCGTCATGTGCTTGAACATGTTGGCTCGCGCTTCGTCGTCCATCTCGGCCTTGAAGGTGAACTTGTCCTTCAGGGCGATGGCACGCGCCGCCGCCGGGCGCGCCGAGATCTCGTCGACCAGCCGCTTCACGTTCGGGTATCGCGCAAAGGCGTCGTCGCCGAGCTTGAACGGCACCATCCGCGCCCAGCCCCACATCGCCATGTCGACGATCGAATAGCTGTCGCCGACCATGTAGCGGCGGTCCTTCAAGTGAGCGTCGAGGATCTTGTAGTGGCGGTCGGTCTCGTACTGATAGCGGTTGTTGGCGTAGTCGTGGTTCTGGTCCTTCGGCGCAAAATGCTTGAAGTGCACGGCCTGACCCGAAAACGGCCCGACGCCGCTCGCGACGAACATCAGCCAGGACAAGAACTCGGCGCGGTTGGAGGGGAGGAATTTGCCGGTCTTCTCGGCGAGATAGAGCAGGATGGCGTTCGAATCGAACACGATGGTGCCGCCATCGTCGATCGCCGGCACCTTGCCGTTCGGATTGATCTTGAGGAATTCCGGCGTGAATTGCTCGCCTTTGCGGGTGTCGATCTTCACCGGCTCGAACGGCAGGCCGGATTCTTCGAGATAGAGCGCGACCTTGGTCGGGTTCGGTGATCCATTGAAATAGAACTTGAGCATCAAGCATCTCCCCGGTGTCTATATTGCCGCGCGCGGCCGCGGCGTCGTTGGGCGAGCCTGTCTTGCCTGAACCTCGCCCGAGAGAGCAACCGGCGAGTTTGCCGGGCGGTGTCTGCGCGGTACGCAGATCAGGCGGCGTAACAGAGGCCGATTGCCGCCGCGACGACCATGGCCGCGCCCACGGCCTCCAGCCGCAGGCCGAGCCGCGCTGCGAGATGCATGTCGGAGGCCCGCGCCGCGCGCTCCGACCCGCGCGCATAGCCGTGAACGATGACGTCGTGGTTGAAATTGTCGTGCGCCTCGTTGCTGCTGGCGAGCCCGACGCAGATCACGAGCACGCCGAACAGCGCCAGGCCGAAGAATCCGAGCAGCGCGATCAGGAACATCGGAAACATGCCGATCAGGAAGATCGGCAGCAGCGGCACCAGCAGCAATGTCTCGGACTGTCGTCGCATGGGAGCAGGCCGGTCAGGACGGAGGCTGATGGGGGCGAGTCTAGTCCTGGTTGGCGTGGCTTTCAACTCACGCCGCTGTCATTCCGGGGCGCGCCTCTTGGCGCGAGCCCGGAATCCATTGGGCGGCATGGGACGCTGTTGGATGGATTCCGGGCTCGCGCGCTTTGCGCACGTCCCGGAATGACTTAGGAGAGGAAACTACTCCGCCGCCATTCCCGCGCGGATCTCGGCGCGGAGCTCGTCGATCAGCTTGAGGCCCTTCTTGGTCTCGACGTGCCAGAAGGTCCAGCCGTTGCAGGCCTGCGCGCCTTGCGCCACCGCGCCGATGCGGTGGATCGAGCCGACCTTGTCGCCAAGCATGATGGCGCCGTCGGCGCGCACCAATGCGCCGAGCTCCTTCTTGGCGTCGAACAGCTTGGTGCCGGGCATGATCATGCCGCGCTCGATCAGCTCGGAGAACGCAACGCGCGGCGCCTCGCGCGCGGTCATGAACGGGGCAAGGCTCTCTTCCGGCAACGGTTCGACCTTGGCGATGCGCGCCTCGGCCGCCTTGGCGTAGGTCTTGTCGCGCTCGAAGCCGACATAGGAGCGGCCGAGGCGCTTGGCGACCGCGCCGGTGGTGCCGGTGCCGTTGAACGGGTCGATGACGAGATCGCCGGGCTTGGACGAGGACAGCAGCACGCGCGCCAGCAGGCCTTCGGGCTTCTGTGTCGGATGCACTTTCTTGCCGTCGGCGCCCTTGAGGCGCTCCTCGCCGGTGCAGAGCGGAATCAGCCAGTCGGACCGCGCCTGCACATCCTCGTTGGCGGCCTTCAATGCCTCGTAGTTGAACGTGTAGCCCTTGGCCTTCTCGTCACGCGCGGCCCAGATCATGGTTTCGTGCGCGTTGGTGAAGCGGCGGCCGCGGAAATTCGGCATCGGATTGGTCTTGCGCCAGACGATGTCGTTCAGCAGCCAGAAGCCGAGGTCCTGCATGATGGCGCCGACGCGGAAGATGTTGTGATAGGAGCCGATCACCCAGATCGTCGCCGACGGCTTCATGGCGCGGCGTGCGGCGAGCAGCCAGGCGCGGGTGAAATCGTCGTAGGCGGCAAACGAATCGAACTTGTCCCAGTCGTCGTTGACGGCATCGACATGGGATTCGTCGGGACGCTTGAGGTCGCCCTTGAGCTGCAGATTGTAGGGCGGATCGGCGAACACCAGGTCGACGCTGCCTGCCTGCAGCTTCGACATCTCGGCGACGCAATCGCCGACGATGATGCGATGCGAAGGGGACTCAAAATTTGTGCGGGGCGCCCTTGCAGACGCCCCGCGACGCGACTCTACCATGACTCAAGAACTCTGACTCAGGCGACGCTGTCGGCGACGCGGGACCAAACAACCGACTGGCCGTTACATTGAAGGGGCAAAGTAAAAATCGACTTAACCCGCCGCTTTCGTGAGCGCTCCTCGCATGATCGTTCGCGCACAAATTGTTGCGCGCATTCGCCTTGTTTTACAGTGTATTTCGTACTTGCGCGGCTCGCGGGATCGATCGTGGCGGGAAAAAGGCTGTAAATTTCTCTCGGAAAAAACTGCTCGGCCCTCGGAAAAATTTGCTGGCATCGACAGGCTGTCGCACTAGGCAATTTTTGCCGGCCACGATATTGATAAAAGCAACGGAAATTTTACGTATGTGGCGCGTTGAGCTTTCGCGTTTCTGTGCGCCGTCGAAACTTAAATCAGGGACCCCAGAGGAAAGGCCGCCATGCGCTACGATGACTTCCGCCGCAGCGACGACATCGAGGATCGTCGCGACGAAGGTGGTGGCTTTGGCGGCGGCGGAGGCGGCGGGTTCGGCCTGCCGATGGGCGGTGGCGGGCTCGGCATCGGCACCATCATCATCCTCGGCCTGGTCGGCTACGCCTTCGGCATCGATCCCCGCATCCTGATCGGCGGCGCCGAGATCCTCTCCGGCGGCGGGCATGCGCCGACCTACCAGACCGATCGCCAGGCCTCCTCGGGCAAGCGCGGCGCGCCGACCGACGAGATGGGCAGCATGATCTCCGGCATCCTCGGCGAGCTCGACGATCGCTGGAGCGAGATCTTCCAGGCCAACGGCCAGTCGTACACCGGTCCGAAGATCGTGCTGTTCCGCAACGCCACCAATGGCGGCCGCTGCGGCATGGCGCAGTCGGCCATGGGGCCGTTCTATTGTCCGCCCGACCGGACCATCTTCCTGGACACCGCCTTCTTCCGCGAGGTCGAGACCCGCTTTCGCGGCTGCTCCGGCAAGTCGGCGTGCAATTTCACCACCGCCTACATCATCGCGCACGAGGTCGGCCATCACATCCAGAACCTGCTCGGCATCATTCCGCGCGTGACGCGGCTGCAGCAGCAGGTCGGCTCGAAGGCCGAGGCCAATGCGCTCCAGGTCAAGGTGGAGTTGCAGGCCGATTGTCTGTCCGGCGTCTGGGTCAACCGTGAGGCGAAGAAGCGTCCGAACTTCCTCGAGCCCGGCGACATCGAGGCGGCGCTGACCACGGCGAGCGCGATCGGCGACGACACGCTGCAACGCCAGGCCACCGGCCGCGTGGTACCCGACTCCTTCACCCACGGCTCGGCGGCGCAACGCAAGCAATGGTTCATGATCGGCTACCAGCAGGGCACGGTCCAGGCCTGCAACACGTTCGGTGCGGGGGCGTTGTAACGCGTTAGCCCCGGAACGACGAGCGAGGGTGAAGAATGGCCTCCATCGACGAATCCAAACAATTCATCCCGCTCAACATTGCGGTGCTCACGGTGTCCGACACGCGCGCGCTTGCGGACGACAAGTCCGGTCAGACCCTCGCCGATCGTCTCACCGCTGCGGGTCATCATCTTGCCGCGCGCGAGATCGTCACCGATGATGTCGAGGAGATCCGCGCTGTGATCCGCCGCTGGATCGCCGATAGCGGCATCGACGTCGTCATCACCACCGGCGGCACCGGCTTTACCGGGCGCGACGTCACGCCCGAGGCGATCGAGCCGCTGTTCGAGAAGCGCATGGACGGCTTTTCGATCGCCTTCCACATGCTGAGCCACGCCAAGATCGGGGCGTCGACGATCCAGAGTCGCGCCACCGCGGGCGTCGCGGGCGCAACCTACATCTTCTGCCTGCCGGGCTCGCCCGGCGCCTGCCGCGACGGCTGGGACGGCATCCTCGCAGCTCAGCTCGACTACCGCACGCGCCCCTGCAACTTTGTCGAGATCATGCCGCGGCTGGACGAGCATCTGCGCCGGCCAAAGGCGCAAGGCGCGACGGTGTGAGTTCTTGCTTTTCTTCCCTTCTCCCCTTGTGGGAGAAGGTGGCGCGAAGCGCCGGATGAGGGGTTCTCTCCGCGCGCACCAATGCTTGTGGAGACATACCCCTCACCCAAGCGAGCTTGCGTTTGCTAGTTGACATGCCCTCTCCCGCAAGGGGAGAGGGCGCAGCAACGCGCATCTCGCTCGCTGCGAGATCAGAGATCCAGCTCCCACGTCTCGCCGACCAGGTCGGCACCGAAGCTGTGATGCGGCTCCGTCGCGACCAGCTTGAATCCCGCGCTTTGATAAATCCCGCGCGCAGCCACCAAAATGCTCTGCGTCCACAGCGTCATCTTGCTGTAGCCGCGCTCGCGGGCGCCCTGGATGCATTGCTCGACGAGGGCGCGGCCGACGCCGAGGCCCCGTGCTTTCTTCTCAACCTGCAACAGGCGGAGTTTGGCGATCTCGTCCGTGGCCTTGACCAGGAACACCGAGCCGACCGGCTCGCCACCGACCTCCGCGATCCAGCAGTGCTCGCGCGCGGCGTCGTAATTCCTGATGAACTGTGCGCAGATCTCGGCGACCAGCGCCTCGTAACTGATGTCCCAATTGTAGTCCGCAGCATAGGCGGCGCCCTGGCGGGAGATCACCCAGCCCATGTCGCCGACGCGATGGCTGCGCAGCATGAAAGAGGCGGGCGAGCTTCGGCGTTGCTCCAGCACGGCCTCGATCGTGGCCATCGCCTGCGTGAGCCGGGTCGCATCGCCAGGCGAAAGCTGAGCCAGCATCGCGGCGACCTCGTTTTGCGAGTCCAGGTTCAGCTTGGCGAAAGCCTGCCGGCCTTTGGCGGTCAGGCTGAGCTGGTACTGCCTGCGGTCCGCGGGCAGCGGCTTTCGCGTGATCAGCCCCTTCTCGTCGAAGCTCTGGACGATGCGGCTGAGATAGCCGGGATCGAGACCGAGCTCGTGTCCGATCTCTTTTGCGGCAAGGTCGTCGCGATGGGCGAGCTCGTAGAGCACCCGCGCCTCGCTGAGCGAGAATGGACTCTTGCCGAGGTGCTGGTCGAGCACACCGAGCTTGCGGGTGTAGAAGCGGTTGAAGGCGCGAACCGCTGCGACGTGGTCGTCGGCAGCCTGTTCGGCCACGGCGCTTGACGGCAAAGCTTTCGATAGCATGGGATCACCTCGATATTTGCCATTGTCAATTAATTATTTGACATTGGCAAGTATCTCGGCGTTTCAGCCGACCATGACAATCCGGCTGCGCAGCATGGTCCGGGACGACCGGCCGAGCCGGCGGAGCAGCCGTGCCTCGGAATGCCGGGCGTGGGGCGGGTAGCCGCCGATCCGGTCGTAATGATCGCGCGCGATCAGCAGCCCTTGATCGCCGAGCGGACCGACGAGCCTGCGCGCCACCGCCCAGAGAACGTCGCGCGCTGCGGTATTTGCGTAAGGCGAACGGGCATAGCGGAACACCGCGGCACGATCCCGGCCGCTGGTGGCGACGGCCTGGATGAACTGGGTGGTTTCCTCGATCCAGCCGGTTTCCAGCACCGCGCCCGCAGGCAGGAACATCAGCCACGGCGATCGGGCCTGGAGCGCGCCGGCAGCGAGCGCAGCGCCTTGCGAATGCCCTTCGAAGCCGATGAAACGGCAGCCCGCGACGTCGGCAACGCGCTCGATGACGCCGTTGCGCGTGCCGTCGACGAGAAGCACTTCCCGGATCACGCCGGCTGCGGCGCCGGGCACCAGCGCGGCCAGGGTTGCGACCGCCGTCTGCTCGACACCTTCGGTCGGAATGATGACGCTCAGCATGATTGAGGCTTCAGTTTCCGCACTTCGGGAGAAGCGTAGCGTTGCATGATGTTGTCATAAACCCGTCGCGCTGCCGAGTGCAACTTTCGGAAGGGGCTTCGGCGTGCGATGGTAAACTGCCGCGAGTTCATCGCGACCAGATGTGCCAGGCGCGGCTGGTAATATTGCCGAATGTTTCGGCACAAGCCGATCCTGACGGTATTAACCCCGAATGCTTCGTGGCGACGTTTCGCTGCCCGGGAGAGACCTTGCATGAACGCCGATCACCTCGCCGTTGGCACCGCGCCAACATCGCCGAAGCAGGAGGCCGCGCCGACCTTGCGGATCCGGGCGCTGATGCTGGGCGACCGCATCAACGCGTCTGGCCTCGAGATCGGCACGCTGGTGTCCTCGACGCCGGCCGCCTTCCGCGTTCATGCCGGCCTTGCCGTGATCTTTCGCTACGGCGTCGTCGTGCTGATCGGGCTGTTGCCGTCGGAGGAGAAGGTCCTCGTCGACAACCTGAGATCGCGCGTGACCGGAGAGTTCAGCCCCTACGAGGAGGAGATCGCGCAGGCGCAGCTCTGCAACGAGGAAGCCGGCGAGACGATCCAGCCGGGCGGGCCGATCTGCCTCGCAAAGTTCTCCGACGACCGGCTGCTGCTGGTTGCGGACGCACTCGCCAAAAGCACGTCGCTGGCGCGCGATGAGCGCCGCGTCGCCGCGGTGTTCGACGTCATCGAGCCGTTTGCACGGGAGCTCGCCGAGCGCGGTCGCACGCCGCAACGGCGCAAGGGCATCCTGCAATTGATCGGCAACGCGCTGCTGGTGCAGCAGCGGGTCGCCGGCCGCGTCGCTGTCGCCGAGAAGCCCGACGTGCTCTGGGAGAAGCCCGAGCTCGACCGGCTCTATTCGCGCCTGGAGGACGAATACGAACTGAAGGAGCGCCTCGACACGCTCGAGCGCAAGCTTGCCGCGGTGTCGGAGACCGCCAACGCGCTGACCGATATCATCGACACCCAGCGCTCGCTCCGCCTGGAGATCGCCGTCGTGGTGCTGATCCTGATCGAGGTCGCGATGGGGACTTTTCAGCTCCTGACCGGCCGCGGTCACTAAGCATGATGAGATCAGGTTTGATTGCTATAACGTGAGTGCACTCCCTCTCCCGCTTGCGGAGAGGGTGTTTTCGCAACGGGATAACGCCCTAGATCAGAGCCGCGCAATGGCGCGCGATCATCATCTCTTCGTTGGTGGGGATGACGAAGACCTCGACCATGCTGTCGTTGCCGTTGATGCGCTCGCGCGCGGCATCGTTGCTTGCGGCGTCGATGCGCACGCCCATCCAGGCGAGACGCTCGCCGATCGCGCCGCGGATCTCCTTGGCGTGCTCGCCGATGCCACCGGTGAAGATCAGGCAGTCCAGGCCGCCGAGCGTGGTCGCCATCATCGCGACCTGCTGCGCCGCACGGAACGTGAAGAGGTCGACGGCCTCACGCGCCGCAGCCTCGCGGCTCGCCAGCAGCGTGCGCATGTCGGCGGATATCCCTGAGACGCCGAACAGGCCTGACTCGTGATAGAGCAGGTGCTGGACATTCTCGACCGACATGTTCTCGTGCTGTTGCAGATAGAGCAGCACGCCCGGATCGATCGCACCGCAGCGCGTGCCCATCACGAGGCCGTCGAGCGGCGTCAGCCCCATCGTGGTGTCGATGCTGTGGCCATCGCGCAGGGCGCAGAGGCTGGCGCCATTGCCGAGATGCGCGATGACAGTGCGCTTGGCCACGAGCTCCGGCGCGATCTCGGCCAGGCGTCCCGCGACATATTCGAACGAGAGGCCGTGAAAGCCGTAGCGCCTGATCCCACGCGCCTCGAATCGCCGGGGAATGGCGAAGCGGCTCGCCGGCGGCGCGAGGCCGTGATGGAAGGCGGTGTCGAAACACGCGATCTGCGTCAGCCCGGGCCGGATCGCCGCCAGTGTGCGCACCGGCGCGAGGCAGCGCGGCTGGTGCAGCGGCGCCAGCGGCATCAAGGCCTCCAGTTTCGCAATGATGTCGTCTGTCAGGACCTCCGGGCCTGAATAATCCGGCCCGCCGTGGACGATGCGATGGCCGATGGCCCGCAGGCTGCGTCCACCGAACCGGTCCTCGATGAAGGTGAGCACGTCCGCGAACAGATGGCCGCGGGCTCCGTCAGGCGCCTGATTGCTTGTCTCGAACAGGTCTTCGCCCGTGGGGCCCTTCACCACCAGCCGGGGTTTGGCCTCGTGCTCGTCGAGCAGGCCCTTGCAGAGCAGGGCAGGCTCGGCCGCCGCGACATCGAACAGGCCGAACTTGATGCTCGACGATCCCGCGTTGAGGACGAGGACCGTGTCCGACATCGCTAATCGCCGGCCTCGGCCGGCGTGTTGCCGCCGGCGCTGTTCTGCCAGACCCAGTCACGTATTTCAGGCATGTCTTCACCGTGCTCGCGGACATAACGGGAGTGTTCGATCAGCCTGTCGCGGAATTGCTGCTTCACCTGAGCGGCCTTGGTCGCCAGTCCCGGCACCCGTTCGATCGCCTCGATCGCGAGGTGGTAGCGGTCGAGTTCGTTGAGCACGACCATGTCGAAGGGCGTCGTCGTGGTGCCCTCCTCGGCAAAGCCGCGCACATGCATGCCGGCATGGTTGGTGCGATTATAGGTCAGCCGGTGAATGAGATAGGGATAGCCGTGATAGGCAAAGATCACAGGCTTGTCGCGCGTGAACAGGCTGTCGAAGTCGCGGTCGGACAGGCCGTGCGGATGCTGCTCCCTCGGCTGCAGCGTCATGAGGTCGACGACGTTGACGACGCGGATCTTCAAGTCCGGCAGCGCCTTGCGTAGGAGGTCGACGGCAGCGAGCGTCTCCAGCGTCGGCACGTCGCCGGCGCAGGCCATGACGACGTCGGGCTCGCCCTTTCCGTCCTCCGTGCCCGCCCAGGTCCAGATGCCGATGCCGGCATCGCAATGCGTCGCCGCGTCCTGCATCGACAGCCATTGCGGCGCCGGCTGCTTGCCGGCGACGATTACGTTGATGCGGTTATAGGTCCGCAGGCAGTGGTCGGCGATCCACAGCAGCGTATTGGTGTCCGGCGGGAAGTAGATGCGGACGATGTCGGCCTTCTTGTTGGCGACGAGATCGACGAAACCGGGGTCCTGATGGCTGAAGCCGTTATGGTCCTGGCGCCAGACATGCGAGGTCAGCAGATAATTGAGCGAGGCGATCGGACGCCGCCACGGCAGCTCCCGCGTCACCTTCAGCCATTTGGCGTGTTGGTTGAACATGGAATCCACGATGTGGATGAAGGCCTCGTAGCAGGAGAAGAAGCCGTGCCGTCCGGTGAGCAGATAGCCCTCCAGCCAGCCCTGGCAGAGATGCTCGCTCAGCACCTCCATGACGCGGCCGTCCTGGGCGAGGTGCACGTCGTAAGGCTCGGTGGGCTCCATCCAGACGCGTTCGGTGGCTTCGAACACGGCGTCGAGCCGGTTCGATGCCGTCTCGTCCGGGCCCATGATGCGGAAGTTGCGCTCCTTCGCGTTGAGGCGGATGACATCACGCAGGAATTTGCCGAGCTCGCGCGTCGCTTCCGCAACGACTTCGCCGGGCTGCGTCACCTCGATCGCGAAGCTGCGGAAGTCGGGCAGCTTCAGCTCCTTCTTCAGCACGCCGCCATTGGCATGCGGATTGGCGCCCATGCGCCTGACGCCTTCGGGCGCAAGCGCCTGAAGCTCGGCAACGAGCGCGCCGTTGCCATCGAACAGCTTTTCCGGCTCGTAACTGCGCATCCAGTCTTCGAGCACCTTGAGATGCTCCGGGTTCTCGCGGCAGCCTGCGACTGGCACCTGATGCGCGCGCCAGAAGCCCTCCACCTTCTTGCCGTCGACCTCCTTCGGGCCGGTCCAGCCCTTCGGGCTGCGCAGCACGATCATCGGCCAGCGCGGCCGCTCGACGCTTGTGCGGCCGTCGCGGGCATGCTGCTGGATCGAGCGGATGCTGGCGAATGCGACGTCCAGCGCATCGGCCATGGCCTGGTGCATCAATTTGGGATCGTCGCCCGTGACGAACAGCGGCTCGTGGCCGAACCCGCGCAAGAGGTCGCGGATCTCCGCGTCCTGCATCCGCCCAAGCACGGTGGGGCCCGCGATCTTGTAGCCGTTGAGATGCAGGATCGGCAGCACCGCCCCGTCATGGGCAGGGTTCAGGAACTTGTTGGAGTGCCAGGACGCAGCGAGCGGGCCGGTCTCGGCCTCGCCGTCGCCGACCACGCAGGCGACAATCAAATCCGGGTTGTCGAATGCGGCGCCATAGGCGTGCACCAGCGCATAGCCAAGCTCGCCGCCTTCGTGAATCGAGCCGGGCGTTTCCGGTGCCGCATGGCTCGGAATGCCGCCGGGGAAGGAGAACTGCCTGAACAGCTTGCGCAATCCATCCGCATCGCGCGCGATCTCGGGATAGATCTCGCTGTAGCTGCCTTCGAGATAAGTGTTGGCGACCATGCCCGGACCGCCATGGCCGGGACCGCAGACAAAGATCACGCTGACATCGAGCGCGCGGATGACGCGGTTGAGATGGGCATAGATGAAGTTCAGCCCCGGCGTCGTGCCCCAATGTCCGAGCAGACGCGGCTTGATGTGCTCGGGCCGCAGCGGCTCGCGCAGCAGCGGATTGTCGAGCAGGTAGATTTGCCCGACCGAGAGGTAGTTGGCGGCGCGCCAATAGCGATCGAGCAGATCGAGGTCGCTGCTCGCTTCGGCCGTTTTTTGTTGGATTGTCATGTTCCTGCCGACCTTCACTTCGCGATCGTCACCAACCCGGTTCCGGGGCGATCGATCCGTCGGGCATGAAACGGGATGGTCGTGACGGCCGTGTTGCGTGAGGTCAAAGGCAGGCGCGCGAAGTTTGGGCAGCTCTACTGTGCATGGGGTTGTTTTCACGTTTTTGGTTTGTGTTCTTGATTTGTTCCTATGTCGTGCTATCTTGGCTGCATGAGTCGAGCATCCTCTCATGGTCTCAAGCACCCGCCGGTCACGGCGCCCTCCGAGCCGGCGGGTGCGCCTTCAGATTTCCCCGAGCTTGGCGTCGCCATCGACCGCGCCCGACGGCGAGGGCGGGGCGCGCAGTCCAACGCCAGCGGCCGTTACGAGGCCGAGGCGCGCGTCGCTTTCGACGACGGCTGGCAGAGCCTCGACGAGCTGCCGCCGTTCAAGACGAGTGTCGCCATCGACACCTCACGCAAGGTGATCACCCGCAACGATTCCCCCGACATCGGTTTCGACCGCTCGATCAATCCCTATCGCGGCTGCGAGCACGGCTGCGTCTATTGCTTCGCGCGGCCGACCCACGCCTATCTCGGCCTGTCGCCGGGGCTCGACTTCGAGTCAAAACTGTTCGTGAAGCCCGAGGCGCCTTCGCTGCTCGAGAAGGAGCTTGCGGCTCCCGGCTACGAGCCGCGGATGATCGCGATCGGCACCAACACCGATCCCTACCAGCCGATCGAGCGCGAGCGCAAAATCATGCGCGGCATTCTGGAAGTGCTGGAGCGCGCAGGGCATCCCGTCGGCATCGTCACCAAGTCGGCGCTGGTGCTGCGCGACATCGACATTCTCCAGCGGATGGCCAAGCGCAACCTCGCCAAGGTCGCGATCTCGGTCACCTCGCTCGATCCGAAGCTGGCGCGCACGATGGAGCCGCGGGCCTCGACGCCGCCGAAACGGCTGGAGGCGCTGAAGCAGCTCTCGGACGCCGGCATTCCCACTACGGTGATGGTCGCGCCCGTGATCCCTGCGCTGAACGATTCCGAGATCGAGCGCATCCTCGACGCCGCCGCCCATGCCGGCGTCAAGGAAGCTGCCTATGTGCTGCTGCGGCTGCCGCTGGAGGTGCGCGATCTCTTCCGCGAATGGCTGATGGCGAACTATCCGGACCGCTATCGTCACGTCTTCACCCTGATCCGAGACATGCGCGGCGGGCGCGACTATGACGCCAAATGGGGCGAGCGGATGAAGGGCACCGGACCGATGGCCTGGACCATCGGCCGCCGCTTCGAGATCGCCTGCGAGCGACTCGGCCTCAACAAGCGGCGCTCCAAGCTGACCATTGATCACTTTGCGCGGCCGAAGCGGAACGGTGACCAGCTCAGCCTGTTTTGAGCGGACACGTGCAAGAGGTGTCGCATGCTCAAGGAACTCACCGTGCCGGTGCCGCGGCTGACCGTCATCACGCTCGGTGTGAACGACATCCGCGCCAGCATCGCCTTCTACGACGCGCTCGGTTTCTCGCGCCGGCTGAAGGAGACCGGCGAGGCGGTTGCGTTCTACGACACCGGCGGTCCGGTGCTCGCGCTTTATCACTGGGATCGGCTCGCCGCAGACGCGTCCTTGGAGGACCAGCCGAGGCCCACGACCTTTCGCGGCATGACGCTTGCCTGGAATTGCGTGACCCGCGAGGAGGTCGACGAGGTGCTGGCCTTCGCCGTCGAGAAGGGGGCCACCTTGCTGAAGGCGGCGCACGCGACCGATTACGGCGGCTATTGCGGCTATTTTGCCGATCCCGATGCACATGTCTGGGAAGTCGTGGTCGCACCCGGCATCGAGGTGGGCGAGGACCGGCGGGTGCATCTGGCGGAGTAGGGCGGGCGGCCTGAATAACGGGAATATCGTGGGTTCCCGGTTGCGCTGGCGAAGCCCCCTGGCGCACGATCCCGGCCATGATTCGGGACCCCTCCGCCAAGACCCCAGCCAAAGCCGCGCCGAAGAAAAAGGCCGCGCCGAAGGCTGTGCCCGCCAAGGCGGCAAAGATATCTGCGGCCGATGCTGCGAAGGTCCCTGCCGGTAGGAAAGGCATCATTGCCGTTGCTGCCCCCAGCTTCCGCCGCGAGCGCGTGCTGATCAAGCGCGGCGTCTGGCCGGTCGCGGGCTGCGACGAGGCTGGCCGCGGCCCGCTCGCAGGCCCCGTGGTGGCCGCCGCGGTGATTCTCGATCCCGACCGGATTCCCCGCGGCATCGACGATTCCAAGCGCCTGACCGCCGAGGAGCGCGAAAAGCTGTTCGACAAGATCTGCGCCACCGCGCAGGTCTCGGTCGCCGTCGCCTCGCCGGCGCGAATCGACCGCGACAACATCCTGCGCGCCTCGCTGTGGGCGCTGAAGCGCGCCGTGGTGGCCCTGCCCGAGGCGCCCAGGCACGTCTTCGTCGACGGCCGCGACCGGCTCGACACCGCATGCGACTGCGAGGCCGTGATCGGCGGCGACGGTATCGTGCTCTCGATCGCCGCGGCCTCCATCGTCGCCAAGGTCACCCGGGATCGGTTGATGTGCGCACTGGCGCAGGACTGCCCGGGCTACGGCTTCGAGCAGCACAAGGGCTATGCCGTCCCCGAGCATCTCGACGCGCTTGATCGCCTCGGCCCCTCCATACACCACCGCAGCTTCTTCGCCCCCGTCGCCGCCGCCCGCGCCAAACACATGCCCTGGACCGTCGAGCCGGTGCAGGACCTGTTCTCGGTGACTGAGGTCGAGGTGCAGGTCGAGGCGAGCGTCGAGATCGACGCTTCCGTAAATCTCTAGCGATCCTCCTACAGCTTTCCCATCCGTCATGGCCGGGCTTGACCCGGCCACCCACGTCTTACCAGCGGCACGAAGAACGTGGATGCCCGGGACAAGCCCGGGCATGACGAACTGCGGCGGTTGCCACAACCCGTGGCGCCCTTTATCAAAACAGACGTGAGCGAATAGGGCCGGCTGGACGGGTTGGCTGCACCTTCGGACGTTGCATGCGGTTTACCTCCCTGGTCATCGAGCTCATTCGCGCCCGGCCGCGGCTGATCGTTTGGATTGCGGTGCTGCTGCAGGCCGCGATGTGGCTGTTCGTGGCGCTGGTGTTCTACCGCAGCCCGCCCGGCACTCTCGCGACCCTTCTGGCCTTCGGCAGGGAATACCAGGTCGGCACCGATCTCGGCCCGCCGCTTGCCATCTGGCTCGCCGACATCGCCTATCGCGCCGCCGGCGGCCACATGCTCGGCGTCTATGTGCTCGCCCAGCTCTGCGAGATCGCAACCTTCATCGCGCTCTATCATCTCTCCCGTGCCGTGGTCGGCTCGCAGCAGGCGGTGCTTGCCGTGCTCCTCACCATGACGGTGCTGGCCTTCTCCTCGTCCGCGCTGGACTTCGGTCCGCTGATCCTGGCACGGCCGCTCTGGGCGCTCTTGCTGCTGCACTCCTGGCAGATCATCGGCCAGCGCCGCGGTAATGCCTGGTTCGCCTGGTCGATCGAAGCCGGCCTCCTGCTGCTGACGACGCCCGCCGCGGTCTTCCTGCTGCTGCTGATCGTCGTCTTCGCGGTTACGACCGCCGGCGGCCGCCGGACGCTGCGCGGGCTCGATCCGCTGTTCGCGCTGATCGTCGTCGCCGTGCTGGCGCTGCCCTATGCGGTCTTTCTGATGCGGGCCGAGACGCTGGCACTGCCGGACTTGCCGCCAGTCGCCGAGCTCAACGCCCGCGCGCTGCATGCGGCCTGGCTGCTCGGTGGCCTCGTGCTGGGGGCGGCTGCGATCCCGGCGCTGACCTTTCTCAACACCGGAATGTTCGCCGGCAAGGGCGAGGAGCCACCGATCATCTACCGCCCGCCGGTCGAGCCGCTCGCGCGCAACTTCGTCTATTTCTTCGCGTTCGCTCTGCCGCTCGGCGCAGTGCTGATCTCCGGCCTGCTGGGGCTCGATTCCGTCGTCGGCGGCCCCGGCGTCGTGTTGATCATGTCGGGGCTTGCCGTGGTCGTCGCGGCCGGCGATCTCATCGCGATGCGCCGCGCGCGCATGCTCCGCATGGTCTGGGCCGCCGCCGTTGCCGCGCCCGCCGCCGGCGTGGTGCTTGCCGTCCTGTTCCTGCCCTGGACGGGCACTAGCGAAATTGCGACCTCGATGCCGGCGCGCGCGATCTCGGACTTCTTCGACGAGAGCTTCGCCCGCCGCACCAACCATCGCCTGCGCGCCGTCGCCGGCGAGACCCAGCTCGCCAGCCTGATCGCGCTGCATTCCGGCCGGCCGCATTTGTTCATCGACGCCGCCCCCGCGCGGACGCCGTGGATGAGCCAGACCAAGTTCAGCGAGACCGGCGGCGTCGTGGTCTGGCGCGCCTCCGATACCGCGGGCACGCCGCCGCCGGAGATCCTCAAGCGCTTTCCCGGCATCGTGCCGGAAGTCCCGCGCGCCTTCGAATGGCTGGTGACCGGCCGCCAGCAGCTGTTGCGCATCGGCTGGGCCATCGTGCGGCCGAAGGGGACGTGAGCTGCGGGCGTGCTCTCCCCGGCGTCATTGCGAGGAGCCCTTGCGACGAAGCAATCCAGAGTCCCTCTCCGGAAAGATTCTGGATTGCTTCGCTGCGCTCGCAATGACGGGGAGGGGGCGGCCGCCCCTCACGCCCCCGTCAGCGCCTTCGCGATCGCCCGCAGATCCTGCCAGGCCAGCCGCTTGTAGGCCGGCGAGCGCAAGAGGTAGGCCGGGTGAAACGTCGGCAGCGCGCGGATCACCCGCTGGCCGGTGTCGTAGTCGAACCAGCGCCCGCGCGTGCGCATGATGCCTTCGCGCGTCGACAGCAGCGTCTGTGTCGAAGGATTGCCGAGCGTCACCAGCACGTCGGGGTTCACCAGCTCGATCTGGCGCTGGATGAAGGGCAGGCAGATTTGCGTCTCCTGCGGCGTCGGCGTGCGGTTGCCGGGCGGCCGCCAGGGAATGACGTTGGCGATGTAGGCGGTGGTGCGGTTGAGGCCGATGGCTCCGATCATCAGATCGAGCAGCTTGCCGCTGCGCCCGACGAAAGGCAGTCCCTCGATGTCCTCGTCGCGGCCCGGCGCCTCGCCGACGAACATGATGCGCGCCTGCGGGTTGCCGTCGGCGAATACGAGTCGCGTCGCGGTGTGCTTCAACGCGCAGCCCTCGAAATTTTGCATCAGCTCGCGCAGCGCCTCCAGGGTCGGCGCGGTGCGTGCGGCTTCGCGTGCCGAGGCGATGGCGACGTCCGGTGCAGGCGCGGCTTCGCCGCGCATGACCGCGGGCGCGGCGACCGGCCGCGGCGCTTCGGCTGGCGGGGCCGCGCGCGGGCTGGGTGGCGGCGCATCGATTTCCGCCAGGCGGTCTATCGGTTCCTCCGCGAGCGTGCAGTCGACACCGGCCTCCAGATAGAAGGCGAGCAGCTCTCGGACGGTGGGTGCGGGTTCGGGGATCATGGCAAAGTCTGACCTTTATATCACCTTGGGCGGCCTTGCATCCCGGCGGAACGCGATTCCGAGGTTGTCCTACCCGGAAAAATCGGAAACAAGAGGGCGCAAACGACCAAGGACCGTCTCAAGGGCTGAGATCAGATGAGCACCGAAGAACTTCCCCCGCGCGAATCCATGGAATTCGACGTCGTCATCGTCGGCGCCGGCCCGTCGGGTCTGTCGGCCGCGATCCGGCTCAAGCAGCTCAACGCCGAGCTCAACGTCGTCGTGGTGGAGAAGGGCTCCGAGGTTGGTGCGCACATCCTCTCGGGCGCCGTGATCGATCCCGCGGGCCTCGACAAGCTGATCCCGGACTGGCGCGAGGATGCCGACTGCCCGCTGAAGACGCAGGTCAAGGACGACCGCTTCTACTGGATGACCGGCGGCGGCGCGATCAAGCTGCCGAATTTCATGATGCCGCCGCTGATGAACAATCATCACTGCTACATCGGCTCGCTCGGCAATGTCTGCCGCTGGCTGGCGCGCAAGGCCGAGGCGCTTGGCGTCGAGATCTATCCGGGCTTTGCGGCGGCCGAGGTGCTCTATGACGAGGAGGGCAAGGTCAAGGGCATCGCCACCGGCGACATGGGCATCGGCCGCGACGGCAAGCCGAAGGATTCCTTCACCCGCGGCATGGAATTGCTCGGCAAGTACACGCTGTTCGCCGAAGGCGCCCGCGGCAGCCTGACCAAGCAGCTCATCAACAAGTTCGCGCTCGACGCCAAGAGCGAGCCGCCGAAGTTCGGCATCGGCCTCAAGGAGGTCTGGCAGATCGATCCCGCCAAGCACCAGAAGGGCTTGATCCAGCATTCATTCGGCTGGCCGCTTGACCTCAAGACCGGTGGCGGCTCGTTCCTTTATCACTACGACGACAATCTCGTCGCCGTCGGCTTCGTCGTGCATCTGAACTACGACGATCCCTATCTGTCCCCATTCGACGAATTCCAGCGCTTCAAGACCCATCCCTCGATCCGCGGCACCTTCGAAGGCGCCAAGCGGCTCGCCTACGGCGCGCGCGCGATCACCGAGGGCGGCTATCAGTCGGTGCCGAAGCTGAGCTTCCCCGGCGGCGCGCTGATCGGCTGCGCGGCCGGCTTCGTCAACGTGCCGCGCATCAAGGGCGTGCACAATGCGATGGGCACCGGCATGCTGGCTGCCGAACATGTTGCGGCCGCGCTCGCCGCCGACCGCGCCAATGACGAGCTCGTCGAATACGAGAACGCCTGGCGTTCCTCATCGGTCGGCAAGGACCTGTTCCTGGTCCGCAACGTCAAGCCATTGTGGTCGAAGTTCGGCACCGTGCTCGGCGTCGCGCTGGGCGGCTTCGACATGTGGTGCAATACGCTGTTCGGCGCCTCACTGTTTGGCACGCAGTCGCACGTCAAGCCCGACCGCGCCACGCTCGATTCGGCCAAGAGCCACGCGCCCAGGAACTACCCGAAGCCCGACGGCAAGATCACGTTCGACAAGCTGTCCTCGGTGTTTTTGTCCAACACCAATCACGAGGAGGACCAGCCGATCCATCTGAAGGTCACGGACATGAACCTCCAGAAGACGTCCGAGCACGACGTCTATGCCGGCCCCTCGAACCGCTATTGCCCGGCTGGCGTCTATGAATGGATCGAGGAGGGCTCCGGCCCGCGCTTCCAGATCAACGCCCAGAACTGCGTTCACTGCAAGACCTGTGACGTGAAGGATCCCAACGGCAACATCACCTGGGTTCCCCCGGAGGGCGGCGGCGGCCCGAACTACGAGGCGATGTGAGGAGATCGCACGGGTGACCAGGCGCACGTTCCCGTGAGGACGGGGCTGCGGCGACCCGCCGCGGCCACGATAAGGCCATAGTGGCGGCGTCTTGGGGCGCTGGCGCGGTTTCAATGGGCCGGTTTGGGCGTGCGGAGGGGATCTTCCCGGGTCCGAATCCTTGCGGCGAAGCGCCAAAAGCGGCATTGTCGGCCTGACGGTTCCGGGCCCGGATGTCACCGGCCGCGTTCGCTTGCGATACGGTCTTCTGCTGCAAACCCAGGCACCACCCAACTCAAGGCGAGCCCTGATGTTTTCAAATCGTTTCAACCGCTGGACTGCTGCCGCCATCGCCCTCATGGGCACCGCGATCGCGACGGTCCCCGGCGCGGTCCTGGCGCAGACGCCGGATCATCCGGAAAACACGGCGGCGCAATTTCCGACGCGAAACGATCTGAAGTCGCTCACCGGCGCCGGCAGCTATCTCGCCGCCCGCCATGCTAGCGTTGAGCGCGACGCGACCTCGGCCGCCGCATTCTACCGTTCGGCGCTCCGCACCGATCCCAAGAACAACGAGCTGCTCGACCGTGCCTTCATCTCGTCGGTCGCCGACGGCGACATCGAGGAGGCGGTCAAGCTCGCCGAGCGCATCCTCACCATCGACAAGACCAACCGCGTCGCCCGTCTCGTCGTCGGCGTGCACGATCTCAAGCTGAAGAAGTACGTCGCGGCGCAGACCAACATCAACCAGTCGATCCGTGGTCCGATCACCGATCTCGTCGCCACGCTGCTGTCGGGCTGGGCCGCCTATGGTGCGGGCGATGCCAAGGGTGGTGTCGCCACCATCGACAAGCTGACAGGTCCGGAATGGTATCCGCTGTTCAAGGATCTCCACACCGGCATGATCCTGGAGCTCTCCGGCAAGGAGAAGGACGCCGGCACGCGCTTCGAGCGCGCCTACAAGCTCGACGATTCCATGCTGCGCGTGACCGAGGCCTATGCGCGCTGGCTGTCGCGCAACAAGGATTCCGCCGCGGCTACCAACATCTATCAGGCCTTCGACAAGAAGCTCGCGCGCCATCCGCTGATCCAGGAAGGCCTGCGCGAGACCAAGGCCGGCAAGAAGATGCCGCCGCTGGTCGATTCCGCGCAGGCCGGCGCCGCCGAAGCGCTCTACGGCATCGGCGCGACGCTGACCCGCCGCGGTGGCGAGGATCTGGCGCTGGTCTATCTCCAGCTCTCGCTCTACCTGCAGCCGACGCATCCGCTGGCACTGCTGTCGCTCGCCGATCTCTACGAATCAGTCAAGCGGCCGAAGATGGCGATCAAGGTCTACGAGCGCGTGCCCGCCAACTCGCCGCTCAAGCGCAACGCGCAAATTCAGCTCGCCATCGATCTCGATTCCGCCGACCGCACCGACGAGGCGGTCAAGATCCTCAAGGGCGTCACCTCGGAGGATCCCAAGGACCTCGAAGCCATCATGGCGCTCGGCAACATCGAGCGCGGCCGCAAGCGGTTCGGCGATTGCGGCGCGACCTATTCACGAGGCATCGAGGTGCTGCCGCCCGGCAACGACAAGGCCAACAGCGTCTGGTACTATTATCGCGGCATCTGCCAGGAGCGCTCCAAGCAATGGGCCAAGGCCGAGGCCGACATGAAGAAGGCGCTGGAGCTGCAGCCCGATCAGCCGCACGTCCTCAACTATCTCGGCTATTCCTGGATCGACCAGGGCGTGAATCTCGACGAAGGCATGAAGATGATCAAGCGGGCCGTCGAGCAGCGTCCCGACGACGGCTACATCGTCGATTCCCTCGGCTGGGCCTATTACCGCATCGGCAATTTCGAGGAGGCAGTGAAGAACCTCGAACGCGCGATCGATCTCAAGCCCGAGGATCCGACCATCAACGACCACCTCGGCGACGCCTATTGGCGCGTCGGCCGCACGCTGGAGGCAAAATTCCAGTGGTCGCATGCGCGCGATCTCAAGCCCGAGCCGGAAGAGCTGCCGAAGATCGAGGCCAAGATCGCCAACGGCCTTCCCGACGACAATTCGAACTCTTCTGCGGCGCAGGCCGAAAAGAAGAAGGACGACGGCAAGGGCGGCTAAGCTAGGCGCATGATCCGGAAAAGTGTGGAGCGGTTTTCCGATCAGATCATGCGCAAACAAGTGAGTCTTGGGGGCTGATCGCCAATGTCGGCGTTGATTGAAGAGGGACGGGCGAAGGTCAATTTGAGCCTTCGCGTCGTCGGCCGTCGTGCCGATGGTTATCATGATCTCGAAAGCGTGGTCGCGTTTGCCGACTGCGCCGACCGGCTCACCTTGGAGCCGGGCGGGGAGCTGAAGCTCACCACGACTGGGCCGCTGGCTGCCGCCTGCGGCGACACAGCCGACAATCTCGTGCTCAAGGCCGCCAAGCTCCTTGCCGAGGCGATCCCTGGCCTGCAGCTTGGCGCCTTCGCGCTCGACAAGGTGCTCCCCGTTGCAGCCGGGATCGGCGGCGGCTCGGCGGATGCCGCGGCCGCGCTGCGGGTCCTGGCGCGTCTCAACGATTTGTCGCTCGATGATCCCCGCATTCAGAAGGTCGCGGTCGCGACCGGCGCCGACGTGCCGGTGTGCCTCCTCTCGCGCGCCTGCGACATGACCGGCGTCGGCGAGCAGCTGCTGCCGCTCGCGCTGCCGAGCATGCCTTGCGTCATGGTCAATCCGCGCGTGCCTGTTGCCACCAAGGACGTGTTCCAGGCGCTGGGCTTGCGCAACGGCGAGCTCCTGGTCGGCGTCACCGACGTCATCCGCGCTCCGGCCTGGCCGGAGGAGGGTGCCTCGATTTCCGATTGGGTCGAGGTTCTCGAGACCGTCGCCAACGATCTCGAAGCGCCCGCGCTGCGGATCGAGCCTGTGATCGGCGAGGTGCTGGACGCCTTGCGCGATTCCGCCGGCGTCAAGCTCGCCCGCATGTCCGGCTCGGGCGCGACGTGCTTTGCGATCTACGGCGCATCTGAGGAGGCACATGCCGCGGCCGAAACGATCCGGCGCGATCACCCCGGCTGGTGGGTGCATGCGGGCACGTTGAGCTAGCCTTCGTCCTCGTTGAGCTCGAGAAACCGCCGGATCTCACCCAACACCTCCTGCGGCTTGTCGTGCTGCAGCCAGTGTCCCGCCCCGGCAATAGTCTTAACGCGCGCGTTCTGGAAGTATCGCTCCAGGCCGGCGGAGCGAGCGCCCGCTAGAAAGCTTTCGCCGGCATTGAGCAGCAGCGTCGGGCACGTGATCCGCGACCACAGCTCGATGTGATCGTCGGGCCAGAGCCGATGTGGCGCGGAGGCGCGCTGATAGGGATCGAATTTCCAGCTGTAGCTGCCGTCCTCGTTCTGCCGCGCGCCATGCCTGGCGAGATGCAGCGCGAGGTCCCGTGACAGGCGCTTGTTGTGAAGCACCATCTGCGCGGCCGCGTCCTCGAGGCTCGGATAGCGGCGCGGGGTGCGGTCGTGGAGCTTGTCGAGCTGGCCGACCCATCTGCCGATGCGCTCATGCGCCGGCGGCTTCGGTGTGTCCGGCAACATGGTCACGCCGTCGAGGACGACGAGCCTCGTGACCTGTTCGGGGAATGCGCCCGAAAAGATCAGGCTCACCATGCCGCCCATCGAATGGCCGATCAGGGTGACCTGAGACGTGGCTAAGGTGCGAACCAGCTGCACGAGATCGTACACGTATTCTGTCAGCGCGTAGCTGCCGCCTCTCGTCCAGTCGGAATCGCCGTGACCACGCAGGTCGGGCGCGACGACGCGAAAATGCGGTTGCAGCGAGCGCGCGATGTGATCCCAGCTGCGGCAATGATCGCGGCCGCCGTGCACCAGGATGGCGACCGGTGCACCCTCGTTGCCCCAGTCGGCGTAGTGCAGCCGCAGGCCGTGCGATTCATAGAAGCGGCTTTGCGGGGCGCTAGCCATTGGCCGGCCGCCGCGCCAGGGCGAGCGAGAGGCCGAGGCCCGCGATGAAGACGCCGGAGCCCTGCGTGAGGCGACGCATCAGAAGCGGCCGTCCGGTCAGCTGCGCGCGCGTCGCGGAGGCCATCAGCACCACCACGACATCGGCGAGCGTGTTCAGGGCCACGGAGATCGCACCCAGCAGGATGAATTGCAGCGTCGGGTTCGAGTCCGACGGATCGAGAAACTGTGGAATGAAGGCGAGGAAGAATGCCGCGGTCTTCGGATTGAGCGCTTCGACCAGCACGCCGTCGCGAAACGCGCGCTTGTCGCCGATCGGCTCGCTCCCGAGCGACAGGTTGTTGCCGGCGCTGCGAAACGTCTTGATGCCGAGCCAGACCAGATAGAGCGCGCCAACGAATTTCACGGCGGCAAACAGCTCCGCGCTGGCCAGGATGATGGCGGAGATGCCGAGGCTGCCCGCGACCACATGTACCAGTCCGCCCAGCGCCGTGCCCGCGGTCGAGGCGAAGCCGCTGCCACGCCCCTCCGACAAGGTTCGCGCCGCGACGTAAAAAATGCCAGGGCCGGGAACGGCGGCAATGAGGAGAGCTGCGGCCAGGAACAGCCAGAAATTCGTTTCGATCATGCCGTTTTCGTAGCGGAGCGGGCGGCGATTGCAAGACCTCTTGCTTAGCCCAGCCGGCGCAAGATCACGCTGGCATTGACCCCGCCGAAGCCGAACCCGTTGGAGATGGCATGCTGCATCGGCATCGGCCGCGCGCTGCCTGCGACAATATCGATGCCTTCGGCGCCCGCATCGGGGTTTTCGAGATTGAGCGTGGGCGGCGCGATCTGGTCGCGCAACGCGAGCACGGTGAAAACCGCTTCCAGCCCGCCGGCGGCGCCGAGCAGGTGACCCGTGGCCGATTTGGTCGCGCTCACGGCAATGCCGCGGTTGCGGCCGAACAGCGCGCCGATGGCGCCTAGCTCGCTTTCGTCGCCGGCCGGTGTCGAGGTCGCGTGCGCGTTCAGGTGCTGCACATCCGCGGGCGCAAGCTTGGCCTGCCGAAGCGCGATCTCCATGGCGCGGCGGGCACCATCGCCATCCGGCGGCCCCGAGGTCATGTGATAGGCGTCCGCGGTCGTGCCGTAGCCGACGATCTCGGCGATCGGCGTCGCGCCGCGCGCCTGCGCATGCTCCAGCGCCTCGATCACCAGGATGCCGGCGCCTTCGCCCATCACGAAACCGTCGCGATTGCGATCGAACGGACGCGAGGCGCGCGCGGGCTCGTCGTTGAAGCCGCTCGACAGCGCGCGAGCGGCCGCAAAGCCGCCGAAGCTGACGATATCGATGCAGGCCTCCGCGCCGCCGCAGATCGCAACGTCTGCTTCGCCTGATCGGATCATGCGCGCGGCATCGCCGATCGCCTGCACGCCGGCGGCGCAGGCCGTGACGGGCGTGCCCAGCGCGCCCTTGTAGCCGTATTTGATCGAGACGTGGCCGGCGGCGAGATTGGCGAGGAACGAGGGGATCGTGAACGGCGACAGCCGGCGCGCGCCGCGTTGCGCGGTGATGCGCACCGCCTCCGCCATGGCGGGAAAGCCGCCGACGCCAGAGGCGATGATCGTCGCGGTGCGCTCGAGCGCGCCAGCATCCTGCGGTGTCCATTTGGCTTGCGCGACGGCTTCTGCCGTCGCGAGCAGCGCGAACAGGATGAAGCGGTCCATCTTGCGCTGATCCTTGGGCGCGGCAGCCTGCGCCGGGTCAAAGCCGCCTTCGGCATCATCGGCCTTGTCGGGCACGAGACCTGCGATGCGCGCCGGCAGCGCCTCTGCCCATTCCGGCAACGGGCGCAGCCCGCTCTGCCCGGCGAGCAGCCGCCGCCACGTCAGTTCCACGCCGCAGCCAAGCGGCGACACCGCGCCCATTCCCGTCACGACGATACGACGCATGTCAGTCTCCAGCCGGCGCGACGGCCGGGTTCATGGCCTTGAGCGAAGCAAGCCGTGCGCGCATGCCGCGGCTGGCGCGGGGACCTGCGACGACGACCGCATTGGCGAGCGTGATCGGGCGCTTATCGGCGGCGTCGACCACAATCGGCTCGAGCGGGCGGACCTCGCTCCGGCTCGCCAGCAGGATGGATTCGCCTTTCGGCGCCAGATGCTTGTTGCCCCAGGCGAGCAGCGTAGCGATCACGGGGAAGAAATCCCGCGCCTTATCCGTCAGCACATATTCGTAGCGCGGCGGGCGCTCCTGATAGCGGCGACGCACGAACATGCCGCTTTCGGTGAGATGCGAGAGCCGCCGCGACAGGATGTTCGGCGCAATGCCGAGGCTTTGCGAGAACTCGTCGAACTTCGTCGCACCCTGAAATGCATCGCGCAGAATCAGGATGCTCCACCATTCGCCGACCGTCTCCACCGCGCGGCCGACCGGGCATTCCAGGATCGAAGGGGATTTGGGCTGCATGGCGGGCAAGGTAGGTCAGTAACTTGCAAAATGCAAGTGACCGCGCGGGGAGCCATGTGGAGCGAGTGAGGCTGGATTCTGCTGGTGAGATGAAGCGCGCTCTCGTGCCCCGGACGCAGCGCAGCGCCTCTTAGCGGTGCGCTGCAGAGCCGGGGCCCATATTGATCATGATTGCGGATGTCGCATGGGTCCCGGCTCTGCGCAGCAGCGTTTCACGCTGCAGCGCGTCCGGGACACGAGAGCGAGCGGTGCCGTCGCGGCGTACTCCGTCATTGCGAGCGCAGCGAGGCAATCCAGACTGTTTCCGCGGCGGGATTCTGGATTGCTTCGCTACGCTCGCAATGACGGGTGCGGGGAGCGCGCAAAGCGTGAGCGTCAGTCGCCTAATGCGATCTTGCCAAGCAGAACGCCACGACCTGCTCCAGCGCGCTCTTCATCGGCGAGGGCGGGAACAGCGCCAGCGCATCCACGGCCATAGCGCCGTAGTGCTGGGCGCGGATCAGCGTGTCCTCGAGCGCGCGGTGCTTGTTCATCAGGCCGATGGCGTGATCGAGATCGGAATCGCCGATCTCGCCGCGCTCGAGCGCCCGGATCCAGAAGGCGCGCTCGGTGTCATTGCCGCGGCGGAAGGCGAGCACGACGGGCAGCGTGATCTTGCCTTCGCGGAAATCGTCGCCGGTGTTCTTGCCGAGCTTGGCGCTCTTGCCGCCGTAGTCGAGCACGTCGTCGACGAGCTGGAAGGCGATGCCGAGATTCATGCCGACCGAGCGGCAGGCAGTCTGCTCCGCCTTCGGGCGGTTCGCGATCACGGGGCCGACCTCGCAGGCGGCGGCGAACAATTCGGCGGTCTTGCCGCGGATCACGGCGAGATATTCGTCCTCGGTGGTCGCGGTGTTCTTGGCGGCGGCGAGCTGCATCACCTCGCCCTCGGCGATGGTGGCGGCCGCCGCGGAGAGGATGTCGAGCGCGCGCAGCGAGCCGACCTCGACCATCATGCGGAAAGCCTGGCCGAGCAGGAAGTCGCCGACCAGCACGCTTGCCTCGTTGCCCCAGAGCATGCGCGCCGACAGCTTGCCGCGGCGCATCTCGCTCTCGTCGACCACGTCGTCGTGGAGCAGGGTGGCCGTGTGCATGAACTCGACGCTGGCAGCTAACTTGATGTGGCCGTCACCGGTGTAGCCGGCGAGATTGGCCATGGCGAGCGTCAGCATCGGGCGCAGGCGCTTGCCGCCCGAGGAGATCAAGTGGTTGGCCACTTCAGGGATCATGGTCACGTCGGAGCCGGTCCGCGACAGGATCGTGGCATTGACGCGCTCCATGTCGGGAGCGACAAGGGCAACCAGCTCTTCGATCGACGCGCCGGGGGTTTCGAAAGGTACGATGACGGCCACGCCGGTCTCCAATATTTGCCCCGGAAGGGCTATTCTGATGGAAATACAATAGAAACTGGCGGCGGATGCGGCAAGGGCCGCGGAACCATTGACATTTGCCGCGTTAGCCACTTTCAGGCAGGAGACCTCCGTTTTGCGTGAACTGGTTCGGACGAACGATATGGTGCTGGTGTCGGCGATTGGCGCGCTGCTCGACGGCGCCAACATCCATCATCTGGTGCTGGACCAGAACATGAGCATCATCGAGGGATCTCTCGGCATTCTGCCGCGGCGGATCCTGGTTCATGAGGACGACGCCGAGGAAGCCAGGGCGCTCCTCACCGAGGCAGGCCTCAGCCACGAACTGCGCGGCGATGATTGAGGCCGCGGATATTACCGAGGACGCGTTTCTCGGCGGGCAGTTGCGCTTGATGCAGAAGCGGTCAGGCCACCGCGCCGGGCACGACGCCATCCTGCTGGCAGCAGCGACCGACGCTAAGGCGGGTGACCGCGTGGTCGAGCTTGGCGCCGGCGTCGGCACGGCGGGCCTTGCGCTGGCGCGGCGCGTCGCGGGGATCAGGCTCAGCCTGGTCGAGATCGATCCGGAACTGGCGCAGCTCGCGCGGGCCAACGCCGCCGCGAACGCGATTCCTGCCGAGGTCATCGTGCTCGACGTCACCGCCGACGCGCAGGCGTTTGCAGCGAACGGACTTCTGCCCGACGGTTCCGACGCCGTATTGATGAACCCGCCCTTCAACGACCCCGCACGCCATCGCGGCTCGCCGGATCAGGCGCGCCACACCGCGCATGTGGCGAGGGAGGAGACGCTGCATGCGTGGGTGCATGCAGCCCGGCGCATTCTCCGATCGAGCGGCGTGCTGACCCTGATCTGGCGCGCGGACGGAATTGGCGACGTCGTGGCAGCGCTGTCACGCGGCTTCGGCAGCCTCGCGATCCTGCCGGTTCATGGCGAAGCGGGAAAGCCTGCCATCCGGGTGCTGGTGCGCGCAGTCAAAGGCGGCCGGGCACCGACGCAATTGCTGCCGGGCCTCATGCTCAACGAGGAGTCAAACGTGCCGAAGAAAGAGGTGAAGGATATTCTGGAGGGGAGGGCGGCGTTGCCGCTGGCGAGGCCGTGACGGCTTATTGCGGAAGCGATTCCGTCTGTTGCTCTTGCGGCGACGTAAAGTGAAGCGCCGTGAAAAGCGCACCGATCAGCAGCAACAGCAGATAGATCTTCATGGCGTTTCCTTCCGCTGCCTATTGCAGCTTCCCAACGCGGATTCTGCAAAACACGTTCCTGGCACTTTCAATGACACTCGCGTGATAAGAAATGGTTAATCAGAGGTAAGGCCATGGCCGAACAATTGAACGATCGTGAGAGTTCCGGCCTGGCCGACAAGCTCATGCAATATCTGCCGGCGCGCTTTCGTCCCGGCACGGCGGTCGTGCCGGTGGTGCGGCTGTCCGGTGTGATCGGTGCGGTGACGCCGCTGCGTCCGGGCCTGACGCTTGCCGGCGTCGCGCGGGTGCTCGAGCGCGCGTTTTCCTATCGGCACGCCAAGGCAGTGGCGCTGGTGATCAACTCGCCCGGCGGCTCGCCGGTGCAGTCGCGCCAGATCTACTTGCGCATCAAGCAGCTCGCCGCGGAGAAGAAGCTGCCGGTGCTCGTGTTCGTCGAGGACGTTGCGGCCTCCGGTGGTTACATGATCGCCTGCGCGGGCAACGAGATCATCTGCGATCCCTCCTCGATCCTCGGCTCGATCGGCGTGGTCGGCGGCAGTTTCGGTTTTCAGGAGGCGATCAGGCGGCTCGGCATCGAGCGGCGCCTCTACACCTCGGGCGAGCACAAGGCGATGCTCGATCCGTTCCTTCCGGAAAACCCGGATGATGTCATGAGGCTGAAGGCGATCCAGCGCGAGATCCACCAGATCTTCATCGCGCTGGTCAAGGAAAGCCGCGGCGCCCGGCTGAAGGGAGCCGACGATACGCTGTTCACGGGCGAATACTGGGCGGGGGACAGCGCGATCGCGCTGGGGCTCGCCGACAGCATCGGCGATCTCCGCTCAACTCTTCGTGCCCGCTATGGTGAGAAGGTTCTCACCCCCGTGATCGCGCAGCCGACCGGTCTGCTCTCCGGCCTTTTGGGCCGGAAATCGCCCGGCGCGGGGCAGCTTTCGGCCCTGGAATCAATGGCCGGGCTGCCGGACGAGCTGATCTCGGCGGTCGAGACGCGGGCGATTTGGGCGAAATTCGGGTTCTAGGTCTCGCGCTCCCGCGCCATTTCGCCCGGGCGGCGCCGATTGCGGCGCAGGTCCATCTGCGCAAGAATGCTTGTGGGGGCTGAGCATGAGACGAGGATCGACCGATGCCGCCGTTCGTCGCTTTCGCGGGCGTCCTGGGCGGGCTTGCCGTGGTCCGCTGGGCCTACAAGACCGCCATCCGGATCAACCAGGAGCTTGAGGAGATGCGCCTGTCGCGCGTCGCCGAGGCCGCCCGTATGGGGGATATCCAGACGCTGAAGCGCGACCCCGTGACCGGAGCTTACCGGCCGGGTTAGGGCACACCTCCACGCGTTCGTCATTCCGGGGCTCGCGAAGCGAGAACCCGGAATCCATCGAACCACGGAGTGAGCGGCGCAATGGATTCCGGGCTCGCCCTGCGGGCGCCCCGGAATGACGCCCGAATCCGGCCCCTTCGCCTTGATTCCCATCCCCGCCGTCGATACGGTCCCGCGCGATTCAAACCCCCCGCGAGAGCCCGATCTGACGATGGACGCCTCATTGCCCGCCCATATGCGCCCCGAACGCTCGTTCCAGGGCTTCATCCTCGCGCTCCAGCGGTTCTGGGCCGAGCAGGGCTGCGTGATCCTGCAGCCCTACGACATGGAAATGGGCGCGGGCACCTTCCATCCGGCGACCACGCTGCGCGCGCTCGGGCCAAAGCCGTGGAACGCCGCCTATGTGCAGCCCTCGCGCCGGCCCAAGGACGGCCGTTACGGCGAGAACCCGAACCGGATGCAGCACTATTACCAGTTCCAGGTGATCATGAAGCCGTCGCCGCCGAACCTTCAGGAGCTGTACCTGAAGTCGCTCGCCGCGATCGGCATCGATTCCGCCGTGCACGACATCCGCTTCGTCGAGGACGATTGGGAGAGTCCGACGCTCGGCGCCTGGGGCCTCGGTTGGGAGTGCTGGTGCGACGGCATGGAGGTCAGCCAGTTCACTTACTTTCAGCAGGTCGCCGGCTTCGAATGCGCGCCGGTCGCGGGCGAGCTCACCTACGGCCTCGAGCGCCTCGCGATGTATGTGCAGGGCGTCGACCGCGTCTACGACCTCAATTTCAATGGGCGCGACGGTGATCAGAAGGTCACCTATGGCGACGTGTTCCTGCAGGCGGAGCAGGAATATTCGCGGCACAATTTCGAGTATGCGGACACCGCGATGCTGTTCGAGCAGTTCAAGATGGCGGAAGCGGCCTGCAGAAAGTACCTCGACGCCGGTTGGCGCGACGGCGGCAACCGGAAACAGCATCTGATGGCGCTGCCGGCCTACGACCAGTGCATCAAGGCGAGCCACGTCTTCAACCTGCTCGATGCCCGCGGCGTGATCTCCGTGACCGAGCGGCAGAGCTACATCTTACGCGTGCGCGAGCTGGCAAAAGCTTGCGGCGAGGCCTGGATCCACACTGAAGCGGGCGGAGCGGCCTGATGCCCGATCTTTTGCTTGAACTGTTCTCGGAAGAAATCCCCGCGCGCATGCAAGGAAAGGCGGCCGACGATCTGCGCCGCATGGTCACCGACAAGCTGGTTGCCGAAGGCCTGGTCTATGAGGGCGCGAAGGCGCTTGCGACGCCGCGCCGCCTTGCGCTCACCGTGCACGGCATCCCTGCGCGCCAGCCTGATCTGAAGACCGAGCGCCGCGGACCCAAGGTCGGCGCGCCCGATGCGGCCGTGCAGGGCTTCCTCAAGGCAACCGGTTTGAAGTCGCTGGACGAAGCCAAAATTCAGCGCGACCCCAAGGGTGATTTCTACATCGGCTTGATCGAGAAGCCCGGCCGCGACGCGATCGACGTGCTCGCGGAAATCCTGCCCGTCATCATCCGCACCTTCCCCTGGCCGAAATCGATGCGCTGGGGCTCGCGCTCGGGCAAGCCCGGCTCGCTGAACTGGGTGCGTCCGCTGCACGCGATCACCGCGACCTTCGGCCTCGAGACCGAAGAGCCCGATGTCGTGACGTTCGAGGTCGACGGCATCGAGAGCGGCCAGACCACCTACGGCCACCGCTTCCTCGCGCCGGCGCCGATCTCCGTGCGCCGCTTCGAGGACTACGAGGCAAAGCTTCTTGCCGCGAAAGTGGTGCTCGACCCCGAGCGCCGCAAAGACGCCATCCTCACTGACGCCAAACAACTGGCCTTTGCGCAAGGCTTTGAACTGGTCGAGGACCAGAACCTGCTCGACGAGGTCGCCGGCCTGGTCGAATGGCCGGTCGTGCTGATGGGCTCGTTCGAGCCGGAGTTCTTGAAGACTCCCGACGAAGTCATCCGCGCCACCATCCGCAACAACCAAAAGTGTTTTGTGGTGCGCGACCCCAAGACCGGCAAGCTCGCCAGCAAGTTCATCCTGGTCGCCAATATCGAGGCCACCGATGGTGGCAAAACCATCATCGCCGGCAACGAGCGCGTCATCCGCGCGCGGCTGTCGGATGCAAAGTTTTTCTACGAGACGGACCTCAAGACCAAGCTTGAAGACCGGCTGCCGAAGTTCGAGCAGATCGTGTTTCATGAGAAGCTCGGCACGCAGGCTGCGCGGATCGAGCGGCTCGAGCTGCTGGCGGCCTATATCGCCGAGCAAGTTGATGCGAATATCGACCAAGCGAAGCGCGCGGCACGTCTGGCGAAAGCGGATTTGCTCACGGAGGTCGTGGGCGAGTTTCCTGAAGTGCAAGGCCTGATGGGCAAATACTACGCGGTTGCTCAGGGTGAGAATCCGATAGTCGCTGCAGCCTGCGAGGAACATTATAAGCCGCAAGGGCCGGCAGATCGGGTCCCCACTAATCCCATAAGCGTTGCGGTCGCGCTAGCTGATAAGATCGATACATTGGTCGGGTTTTGGGCCATCGACGAGAAGCCTACAGGAAGCAAAGACCCCTACGCGTTAAGACGCGCCGGTCTGGGAATCATAAGAATTATTGTAGAGAACGAACTGAACGTCGCGCTTGGAACAATATTGGCTTACGCACTTGGCACGTTGTGGAGAGACTTGTTCCAGCAGCGATCTCAGCCCGTGCTTGACTTGGCTAAGGCTGCTCAAATTCACATCAAGAGCAAAGCAGTAGACAAGATCATCAAGAGTTATTCCAAAGGACTTGAGAAAGGTTTCAGCGAAGCCTTCGAGAAGCGAGCTCTCTTCTTGATAGGCGACCTCCTGGCGTTTTTTGCTGATCGGCTGAAAGTTCAATTGCGTGAACAGGGCGCACGGCATGACCTCGCTGATGCGGTATTCTCCCTTGATGCAGATGAAGACAACCTCCTGATGATCGTCCGCCGCGTCGAGGCGCTCGGAAAATTCCTCGACTCTGACGACGGCAAGAACCTGCTCGCCGGCACCAAGCGCGCCAGCAACATCCTCAGCATCGAGGAGAAGAAGGACAAGCGCAGCTTCGACGGCGCGCCGGATGCTGCGCTCTACAGCCTCGCTGAGGAGAAGGCGCTGGCCAAGGCGATCGGTGAGGTCAAGGCGGAAGCCAGCGCTGCGGTGGCCAAGGAAGACTTCGCCGCCGCGATGAGTGCGATGGCAAAGCTGCGTCCGCCGGTCGATGCCTTCTTCGACAAGGTGCGCGTCAATGACGACGATCCCAAGGTACGCGAGAACCGCCTGAAGCTCCTCAACGAGATCCGCAGCGCCACGCGCGCGGTAGCGGATTTCTCGAAGATCCAGGATTGAGGCGCGGTTTGCGGCAAACACCGCTGTCATTCCGGGGCGCGCGTAGCGCGAGCCCGGAATCCATAACCACGATCGTGAGTATGGATTCTCAGGTGCGCAATTGCGCACCATAGCCCACGCCTCCGGCGTGTCCCGGAATGACGGCTGCTGATGTGGCTTGCCCAAAGAAGCCCCGCCCGGCGGGGGGAGGACCGGGCGGGGCCTGATGTCCGATTTAACACTGCTCGCGCCAGCCTGATGTGACGCGCCGGACATCGAATGGAGCGGCTGCGTCTTTAGTCCAGCACCTCGACGATGCGGCGCGAGCGCGGCTCGACCAGCACGGTTTCGCCGTTCACGACGGTGTAGCGATAGGTCGTGGCGCCGAAACGTTGCGGTACGTCATAATAGGTGACGCCTGCCTCGGGTAAGGTGGTGCCGACCACCACGCGATCCGGAATGCGGAAGGGCGGCACACGTTGTTCAACGACATATTCGCGGAAGGCGGGCCGTTGTTCGACGGCAATCGTCGGCGCGCCGTCGACCATGGCGGGCGCGCGTCCAATCGTGACATCGCTTTGCGCCTGCGCCGCAAGGGGCGCGCCGGTTGCGGCCGCGAGCGCTGCGAGAGCAAAAATCCTGTTCCGCATGGACAACTCCTTCGACGTGATTCTGCGGGCGCGCGAGCGGCGCGACCGGTTGCCAATGCGTGCCTCAAGCCAATGTTCCGGGAAAAGGCATGCCACATTCGCGGCAATTTCGGGCAGTTTTCGTGAGGCCGGAACTCGCAGCAGCCCTTGCGCATCTCTACTCCCGGAACCCATCCGGTTATGATCCGCGCGCGATTCGCCTCACCTCACAGAAAGATAGTTCATGCACATCACCGTCGCCCACATTTCGCCGATCCTGTCGTTGATTGCGGGCGTGCTCATCCTGATCATGCCGCGGCTTCTCAACCTCATCGTCGCGATCTTCCTCATCGTCAACGGCGCGATCGGGCTCGGGCTCCTGAAGTGGCTCCGCTTCTAGGCGTTCACTTTTCGGAACTGTCCGTCTTGCGCGGGCCCGCCCAAAGTGGTGTAAGGCCCGCGATTTCCCATTCCTCTCGCAGGTTGTGTGCAAGCTATGGCCAAAGCCGCCTCGAAGCCTTCTAAAACTGCAGCGAAATCAAAGCCCTCCGCCAAGGCGAAGGCCGCGCCGGCGGCCCGCAAGGCGCTGGCCAAGAGCGCGCCGAAGCCGGTCGCCAAACCCACTGCAAAGCCGGTGGCAAAGGCAATGACCAAGGCGGCTTCGCCGAAGGTTGCCGCGAAGCCTGCGCCGAAGAAGGTTGTGCCTGCCAAGGCGGCGCCGGCAGCGGCGAAGGCCGGCAAATGGGTCTACACGTTCGGTGACGGCAAGGCCGAGGGCCGGACGGAAATGCGCGACCTGCTCGGCGGCAAGGGCGCCAACCTCGCTGAGATGGCCAATCTCGGCCTGCCGGTGCCTCCGGGCTTCACCATCCCGACCTCGGTCTGCACCTATTTCTACGAGCACGACAAGACCTACCCGAAGGAACTGAAGCCGCAGGTTGAGAAGGCGCTCGACTATGTCGGCAAGTTGACCGGCAAGGTGTTCGGCGACACCAGGAACCCGCTGCTCGTCTCGGTGCGCTCCGGCGCGCGCGCCTCGATGCCGGGCATGATGGACACCGTGCTCAATCTCGGCCTCAACGACCAGACCGTGGAAGCGCTGGCCGAGCTGTCGGGCGACCGCCGTTTCGCCTATGACAGCTATCGCCGCTTCATCACGATGTATTCCGACGTGGTGCTCGGCTTCGAGCATCATCACTTCGAGGAGATCCTCGACACCTTCAAGGACAGCCAGGGCTACACGCTCGACACCGATCTGTCCGCCGAGGACTGGGTCGAGCTGGTCGGCAAGTACAAGGACGCGGTCGCACGCGAGACCGGCAAGGAATTCCCGCAGGATCCGCACGACCAGCTCTGGGGCGCGATCGGCGCGGTCTTCTCATCCTGGATGAACGCGCGCGCGGTGACCTACCGCAAGCTGCACGACATTCCGGAATCCTGGGGCACCGCGGTCAACGTGCAGGCCATGGTGTTCGGCAACATGGGCGAGACCTCGGCCACGGGCGTTGCCTTCACCCGCAACCCCTCGACCGGCGAGAGCAAGCTCTACGGCGAGTTCCTGATCAACGCGCAGGGCGAGGACGTGGTCGCGGGCATCCGCACGCCGCAGGACATCACCGAGGAGGCGCGGAAGGAGTCGGGCTCCGACAAGGCGTCGATGGAAGCGGCGATGCCGGAAGCCTTCAAGGAGCTGACGCGGATCTACACGCTGCTCGAGAAGCACTACCGCGACATGCAGGACATGGAGTTCACCGTCGAGCAGGGTAAGCTCTGGATGCTCCAAACCCGCGGCGGCAAGCGCACCGCCAAGGCCGCGCTGCGTATCGCGGTCGAGCTCGCCAATGAGGGCCTGATCTCGAAGAAGGAAGCGGTGACGCGGATCGATCCGGCCTCGCTCGACCAGCTCCTGCATCCAACCATCGATCCCAACGCCAAGCGCGACGTGATCGCAACCGGCCTGCCGGCTTCGCCGGGTGCGGCCTCCGGCGAGATCGTGTTCTCTTCGGACGAGGCGGCCAAGCTTCAGGGCGACGGACGCAAGGTGATTTTGGTCCGCATCGAGACCAGCCCGGAAGACATCCACGGCATGCACGCCGCCGAAGGCATCCTGACCACGCGCGGCGGCATGACCTCGCACGCGGCGGTGGTCGCGCGCGGCATGGGCAAGCCCTGCGTCTCCGGCTGCGGCACAATCCGCGTCGATTACGGCCGCGGCACCATGAGCATCGGCTCGCGCACCTTCAAGACCGGTGATGTCATCACCATCGACGGCTCGCTCGGCCAGGTGCTCGCCGGCCGCATGCCGATGATCGAGCCGGAGCTGTCCGGCGAGTTCGGCACGCTGATGAATTGGGCCGACCAGGTCCGCAAGATCGGCGTCCGGGTCAACGGCGACACGCCGGACGACGCGCGCACCGCGATCAAGTTCGGCGCGGAAGGCATCGGCCTCTGCCGCACCGAGCACATGTTCTTCGAGGAGACGCGCATCCGCACGGTGCGCGAGATGATCCTCTCCGAGGATGAGCAGTCGCGCCGCGCCGCGCTGGCAAAACTGCTGCCGATGCAGCGCGCCGACTTCGTCGAGCTGTTCGAGATCATGAAGGGCCTGCCCGTCACGATCCGGCTTCTGGATCCTCCCCTTCATGAATTCCTGCCGCACACCCATGCCGAGGTCGAGGAAGTGGCGCGCGCCATGAACACCGACCCGCGGCGCCTCGCCGACCGCGCCCGGGAGCTCTCGGAGTTCAACCCGATGCTCGGCTTCCGCGGCTGCCGCATCGCCATCGCCTACCCCGAGATCGCCGAGATGCAGGCCCGCGCGATCTTCGAGGCCGCGGTCGAGGCGCAGAAGCGCACCGGCAAGGCCGTCGGCCTCGAGGTGATGGTGCCACTGATCGCGACCAAGGCCGAGCTCGACCTGGTCAAGGCACGGATCGATGCCACCGCACAGGCCGTGATGCGCGAGACCAACACCAAGCTGGCCTATCAGGTCGGCACCATGATCGAGCTGCCGCGCGCCTGCCTGCTCGCGGGCGAGATCGCGCAGTCGGCCGAGTTCTTCTCGTTCGGCACCAACGACCTGACGCAGACGACCTACGGCATCAGCCGCGACGACGCGGCGAGCTTCCTCGGTCCCTATGTGGCGAAGGGCATCCTCACGGTCGATCCCTTCATCTCGCTCGATCAGGAAGGCGTCGGCGAGCTGGTCAAGATCGGCGTCGCCCGCGGCCGCAAGACCCGCACTTCGCTCAAGGTCGGCATCTGCGGCGAGCACGGCGGCGATCCCGCCTCCGTCGCTTTCTGCCACCATATCGGTCTCGACTACGTCTCCTGCTCGCCCTACCGCGTGCCGATCGCGCGGCTTGCAGCGGCGCAGGCCGCGCTCGGCAAGGCGATCGCGAGCCAGGCGTAAGCCGAAACACAGACTTGAATTGAGAGAGGCGGGGCCCAGCCCCGCCTCTCATTTTTGGCACTGCTCTCTCCGCGTCGTCATTGCGAGCCACCGGGTCCGCGCAAAGCGCGGCCCGATGACAGGCTCCACGAAGCAATCCAGAATCGTTCCGCAGAAGGACTCTACTCGGCGCCCCTCACATCATCCCCGTCTCATCCTCCTCGGCCTGCCCGATCAGCGCCTCGCTCGCTACCGCCTCGCGGCGGGGCACGACGAACATCATCACGCAGGCGCAAAGGATCGAGATCGCGAGGACCGCTGAGGTCAGCGGCAGCGTCGTTGCGGAGTGGCCGCCGAGATAGGCGCCGAACTGCGACATCAGCGCGCCAATGCCTTGCTGCAGGAAGCCCATCGCGCCCGAGGCGGTGCCGGCCGCTTCGGGACGGATGCTGATGGCGCCGGCGGCGGAATTCGCCATCACGAAGGCATTGCCGGCCATCACGATCATATGGGTGCCGAACAGCCAGGCGGGCGCCTCGTTCCAGCCGACGAAGCTCCAGATTAGGTTTGCAAGGCTGCCGCAGAGTTGCAGGGCGAGCCCGAACCAGATCAGCTTCTCCAGTGAGTGGCGCGGCGCAAAGCGCACGCAGAGCAGGTTGCCGACCAGAAACGCAAAGCCCGTTGTTGCGAACCAGGCGCCGTATTCGGCGCTGCTGCGGCCCATCTGCGTCACCACGATGTAGGGCCCGCCGCCGGCGAAGGTGAAGATGATCTGGGACGCCAGCACCTGGCACATCACATAGCCGACGAAGGCGCGGTTGCGGATGAGCATGCCAATATCGCCGCGGAAGCCGCTGCCGGCGGCGCGGCTGCGGCGGGTCTCAGGCAGCGCCAAGGCGATCCCGACGGCAACGACGATGGCGGCGATGGTGATGGCATAAAAGATCGCGCGCCATCCCAACGCGGTCTCGATCAGGCCGCCGGTGAGCGGCGAGACCATCTGCCCGATCATCAGCGCCGCGACCACGAGGCTGATCATCGAGGCGACGCGGTCGCGCTCGTAGATGTCGCGGATGATGGCCCGGCTGATCACCATGCCGGATGCGCCGCCGAGCGCCTGGAAGAAGCGTGCGGCGATCAATTGCGGCAGGGTCTCGGCGAAAATGCAGGCGACGCTGGCCGCCACCATCAGTGCAAGTCCTCCGAGCAGCACCGGACGCCGCCCGAACCGGTCCGACAGCGGGCCCATGATCAGCTGCGACAGCGCGATGCCGACCATGTAGAGCGACACCGTCATCTGCGCGATCGAGATGTCGCTGCCGAAATCCGTCGCCAGCACCGGCAGCGCCGGAACCAGGATGTAGAGCGAGATCGGTGCGACCCCGGTCATCACCACCAGCAGCAGCAACACCAGACGCGAGGTCGCGAGGTTGCCGGCCGCTTCGGGCGGCTTGCTGATGATGCCGTGCATCGCCGGACACTAGCCGCATCGCGTTGCGAGCGAATACGCTCATTTCGGCATACGGCTATGCGCGAGGCGTCAAGGCGCTGGGCCTGTAGCAACCATTAAGTTGCGGCGGTATTTTCACGCCAGGGCGTACCTCGGGCAACAACGGTGTTGGCGTAGATAAGGAGCTTCCTGGCGCAAGCGATCAGGGCGACGCTGTGCGCTTTTCCTGCGGC
>NZ_JADYVZ010000219.1:0-397 GCF_020194195.1 Bradyrhizobium sp. BRP19
GACCGAGCCATAGGTGCGCGCGCCGAGGTACCGTCAAGTTAACGAATTGGAGCGGCCAAGGGGATAGACGAGCGGCATGCCGATCGCCCGGGACCCTCTTTATCGCCGCCACCGCTTCCCACCGGAAGTGATCAGCTATGCCGTTTGGTTGTATTTCCGGTTTCCCTTTTGCATCGATGCCGCAGCCGAGGTCTTGAGATGGTTCGCTAGTCATCGCGCTCGTTATCCCGGAAACAATCCCGGCATCCACCGGGACGCGAGGCGCGCGGGGAATGCCAGATGGAGCGGGGCGCGCGGGCTTTCAGAGGTCAGTATTTCGGCGTCGAGCAGGGCGGATGTGACCCTGCGGGCGCTGCGTTCGCTGGTTTGCAGCAGAGTCGTGACGTCGGCGCGTGGA
>NZ_JADYVZ010000220.1:0-397 GCF_020194195.1 Bradyrhizobium sp. BRP19
CCCTGCAGCTTGCCTTCGGCGATCAACCGCTTCACGAGCAGATGGATCGCCTCGAACGTGCCGGCATCCTCGACGCGGATGCCGGCGAGATTGTTGATGTCGAAGAAGCGGCGGTAGTTGATGTCGCTGGAGGCGAGCCGCCAATGGCCGAGCTTGTAGTGCTGGCGTTCGAGCAGGTGATGCAGCGCGAGCGTTTGCGCAGGCCGGCCCTCGCCGGCGCGATAGGTTGATAGCCCGCGCGCGATGATCTCGCCGGCGCCGGCGATCGCCTTCAGCTCCGCCTTGAAGGCCGGCGCCTCCTTCCGATTGGGATGCCGAAGTCCCCTGTAGCGCGACGCGAGCTCCAGGATGGCCTTGCCGGCATCGCTCTCGGCCGCATCAGCCTCACGCACGATCG
>NZ_JADYVZ010000221.1:0-396 GCF_020194195.1 Bradyrhizobium sp. BRP19
CTATAATGTGCGCCAATGCTTTGGTTTCGTCATGAACTCCCAGGCAATCGTTGCCGGGTTGGACGACGGCGTGCGGCAAGCAACCGTGGACATGCCATGATCGATCTCTCGTCCAGCCATCTGGCGCGGCTCGTCGACGATCTCGGCGACATCCCGATCGTGACCGATCCCAAGATCGTGCGGCGGCGTTCGCGCGATTTTTTCTGGTACAGCCCGGTGCTGAACGAGCTGTTGAACGACAAGTCCGCCGATCTCGTCGTCTCGCCGCGGAACGAAGCCGACGTCATCCGGGTCGCCGCCGTCTGTGCGCGGCATCGCGTGCCGATCACGGTGCGTGCCGGTGGCACCGGCAATTACGGCCAGGCGGTGCCGCTGCGCGGTGGCGTGCTGCTCGAC
>NZ_JADYVZ010000222.1:0-396 GCF_020194195.1 Bradyrhizobium sp. BRP19
CGCTGCCCGATCTCGCTCGAGGAAATCAGAAGCACCTTGTCGGCGCCCGCGAGTGCGGCCTTGATCGCGTCGGGATCGTCATAATTGGCGGTGCGGAGCTCGACGCCGCGCTCCGCAAGGTCCTTGGCGGCGGAGGCGTTGCGGACGATGCCGATCAGATGGGCGGCAGGGGCGATCCGCAAGAGCTCGGCGATGACGAGGCGGCCCAATTGGCCGGTGGCCCCGGTGATGGCGATACGTTCGGAAATTGTCACGTTCCTTCTCCTGGTCTAGAATGTAGACCAAGCCTAGATACGAGGCCGGCGATGATCGCGGAAGGAGGCAGTTTTTGGTGACAGGGTTACGCGCAAATAACCTCCCGTCAGCCCATGAGTGCCTGGCGCAGCGCTTCAAGAC
>NZ_JADYVZ010000223.1:0-395 GCF_020194195.1 Bradyrhizobium sp. BRP19
ACATTGTTGTGCAGGATGTCGACAGTGCCCCAGCGCTGCTGTGCATCCGCCACCATCGCCTTGATCTCGGCGTTCTTGGTCACGTCAGCCTTGAAGGCTGCAGCAGTGCCGCCCTTCGCCGCGATCATGTCGACCGTCTCCTGCGCCGAGTCGAGATGGTGATCGACGCACAGCACCCTGGCGCCTTCGCGCGCGAAGGTGAGCGCGGTGGCGCGGCCGTTGCCGATGCCCTCGCCGGGGCTCTGGCCGGCGCCGACGACGATGGCGACACGATCCTGAAGGCGCATCCCGTTTCACTCCCGCTGTCGGACTCTTGTCCGTTGCCGCCACCGTTTCAAAGATGCGCCATGTCGGCAAGGGGGCTGAGAGGGGGCGGAGAATGCTGTGAGATATGC
>NZ_JADYVZ010000224.1:0-394 GCF_020194195.1 Bradyrhizobium sp. BRP19
GTCTACAGCCGTGCGTCAATGCGCGAGGACAGTGAGGTCGAGATCTTTGGCCGACAGAGGCTCAAGATCGGATCGATTAGCGCTGCGCCTCAACCCGAAGCGCTTGCAGCGCAACTGGCTGAGGCGGGCATCGCCGTCAGTCTTGAGGAGAACATCCGCCGCGAGGTCTGGCGCAAGATGGTGCGCAATGCCTCCACGAACCTCGTGTCGGGTCTGACCGGTGCCACACTCGAGCAAATCGGGCAGGACTCGGAGCTCCTCGAGGTTACCTGTGCCATCGCCCAGGAGGTGGTCAGTCTGTCCCACCGTGTCGGCTGCCCGGCTGAAGTCGACATGGCGGAGTTCATCGATGAAATCAGGCGAGCCGGTCCGTTCGCGACATCGATGTTGCAAG
>NZ_JADYVZ010000225.1:0-394 GCF_020194195.1 Bradyrhizobium sp. BRP19
CCTGTCGTTCCGCATCGAGCACGAGCAAAGCGACGACAAGCAACAGCAAGGCAGCACGCAGTCGCGTCACACCGTCGTCATCTTCGACAACGATGCGCAACGTCCGGCTTGCCCGCAGCCGCAGATCCGCTTCCATCGCGTTGACGCCACCGAAAGCGAAGACGCGATCGAGCGTTTCTCGCACGCGCACAGCGTGGGCACCAATGCAGTGACGCTCGCCTCGTGGGACTACAAGGCACTGGCCGCGACCAGCGCCCAAGCCAGCGCCAGCGACCCCGGCGGCGAACTGCCTACGCTGGAACGTTTTGAAGCCTCGGGCTCGTATCAATATTCGAATACGCAAGAGGCCAGCCGCGCAGCGCAACTGCGCATGCAGGCACACGAAGGCGCGTAC
>NZ_JADYVZ010000226.1:0-394 GCF_020194195.1 Bradyrhizobium sp. BRP19
CCGCTGCAGTGGAGTACGAGTTGGCCGGGTCGCCAGCGCACGTGGTTGACCACGCCCGGAATAGCGTCATCCGGCACGGTCACAAACACCCAGTCGGCGGCATCCGCCACGCCTTGCGGGTCGGCCGCCTTGGCGCCGGTAGCGTGTGCAAGCCACGCGGCGGGTGCGCTTGAACGGTTGGCAACCGCCACGGTACGCACGCCTGCGCCGTGGGCCCGCATGGCCAATGCCCGCGCCAGCCGGCCCGCGCCAATCCAGCCCACCGAAACCGGCGTTTCGATTGCAAAAGACGTCATGGCTAATCCCGATTTTTCATGGTCCGCATCTTATAGCGAAGCCACATCGATAGACCGGGATGCTGCAGTCGGCCGATCGGGCGATGCCGCCGGTACAC
>NZ_JADYVZ010000227.1:0-394 GCF_020194195.1 Bradyrhizobium sp. BRP19
CTCGTAGTGCGAGGTATCGGGCCAGTTTTCCACATGCAGCGGATGAACTTCGTGCGCGCCCATCACTTCCTGCAGGCAAACAATATCGGCGCTGACGGTACGCACGGCATCGCGAAGTTCCGGCAAAATGAAGCGTCGGTTAAACGCGGTAAAGCCTTTGTGAATGTTGATGGTGAGCACCTTGAACGAAAATTGTTGTGTTTGATCGGGCATAATTTTCCTGTCTTTGCCTCTTATCTCATTGAAATAGTGTAGTCGGCGTCACAAAAAGGTGCGGTCTTACGGAATTTTCCGTAAAGTTCGGTACTCTGAGTAAGTAGAGATAAATTCTTCAGGAGAGAAGCCATGAAGTGGCAACAACGTGTTCGTGTCGCAACGGGTCTAAGTTGCTGGC
>NZ_JADYVZ010000023.1:0-77603 GCF_020194195.1 Bradyrhizobium sp. BRP19
TCAAGCGCATCGTGGTGAAGCCGGGCGGGCGGCTGTCGCTGCAAAAGCACCATCATCGTGCCGAGCACTGGATCGTGGTCCGCGGCACGGCGCAGGTCACCGTCAACGAGACCGTGAAGACGGTGCATGAGAACGAGTCGATCTACATCCCGATGGGCGCCGTCCACCGGATGGAGAATCCCGGCAAGATCCAGCTGGAGCTGATCGAGGTCCAGACTGGAAGCTATCTGGGGGAAGACGACATCATCCGGATTGAAGACGACTATCAAAGGTCGTAACCAGCAAACTCCGAATCACGCGACCCGGGCCGAGAAGCGGTATCTTTTTCGGCCTAAGGCCCGGGGAACGTGTAACTTTTTGAATCAAATCGTGTCCGGCCCGCCAGGGCGGCATTCGCCACAAATGTGGCGTCCGTGCTAGAAGCGGCCCGGGGATTTGCGTTGAATTGGGGTTTGCTCAGATGACTTCCAGGGGATCTGCACCGGCAAAGGCCGGCTTGCGCGTCGGTGTCATTGGCGCCGGCGTGATGGGCAGCAACCATGCGCGCGTGCTCAGCGGCCTGCCCGGCGTCAGCCTCGTCGGCGTCGTCGATCCCTCGCCGGCACATCGTGCGCGGGCCACGGAGCTCGCCAATTGCGAAAGCTTCGAGACACTTGACCAGCTGTTCGCCGAAGGCGTCGATGCCGTCACCATCGCGGCACCGACCCATCTGCATCACGAGGTCGCGCTCGCATGCATCGCCAAGAACATCCACGTGCTGGTCGAAAAGCCGATCGCATCCACGGTGGAAGAGGGCCGCGAGATCGTCGCCGCCGCGCACAAGGCGGGCGTCACGCTGATGATCGGCCATGTCGAGCGCTTCAATCCGGCGGTCGCCGCGGTCAAGCAGGCGATCGCGGGCGAGGACATTCTCTCCATCGCGATCACCCGCGTCGGCCCGTTCCCGCCGCGCATGTCCAATGTCGGCGTCGTCATCGATCTTGCCGTGCACGACATCGATTTGATCCGCTGGTTCACCGAATCCGACATCGTCGAGGTGCAGCCGCAATTGTCGAGCGCGGTCGCCGAGCGCGAGGACATCGCGCTCTTGCAGTTCCGCACCGAGAGCGGCGTGCTCGCCCACATCAACACCAACTGGCTGACGCCGTTCAAGGCGCGCAGCGTCACGGTCGCAACGCGCGGCAAATACGTGATGGGCGATCTCTTGACGCGCCAGGTCACCGAATGCTTCGGGTTCAAGCCGGACGGCAGCTACTCGATGCGGCATCTGCCGGTCGGCCATGACGAGCCGCTTCGCGCCGAGCTGATCGCATTCCTCAAGGCGGTGCGCAACGGCGAGACGCCGGCGGTGACGGGCGACGAGGGCGTCGCCAGCCTCGAGATCGCCACGCAATGCCTGGAGAGGCCCTCGCGTCCTGCGGCGACGTCACCCGCGCGCAAGGGGCCGCGCCGCGTCGCCGGCTGATCCCTTCCATGTCGACCGCTCAAACGTCACAAGGCGTCATGAACCAGCACTTACGTTCCGAACCCATTCCCTTCATCGACGTCGCGTCGCAGCGCCGCCGGCTCGGCGCCTCGCTCGATGCGGCCGTGAAGCGCGTGATGGACCATTGCCAGTTCGTCAACGGGCCGGAGGTCTTCGAGCTCGAGAAGCAGCTCGCGGCCTACTCAGGCGCCAAGCACGTGATCGGCTGCGCCAGCGGCACCGACGCGATCCTGATGGTGATGATGGCCAGGAATGTCGGGCCCGGCGATGCCGTGCTGTGTCCGTCCTTTACCTTCATCGCGACCGCCTCGCCGGTGGCGCGGACCGGCGCGACGCCTGTCTACGTCGACGTCGACGAGGCGACCTTTAACATGAGCCCGGAATCGCTCAAGCGCGGCATCGCCACCGCCCGCAAGGCCGGTCTCAAGCCCGTCGCGGTGATTCCGGTCGATTTGTTCGGCCAGCCCGCCGATCACGACGCCATCGCCGAGATCGCCAGGGCCGAAGGCCTGTTCGTGCTCGACGACGCCGCGCAAGGCTTTGGCGCGAGCTACAAGGGGCGCAAGCTCGGCACCCTCGGCCACGCCACTGCGACCAGCTTCTTCCCGGCAAAGCCGCTCGGCTGCTTCGGCGACGGCGGCGCCATCTTCACCGATGACGACGAGCTCGCCGCCACCTTGCGCAGCATCCGCGTGCACGGGCAGGGCGTCGACAAATACGACAACGTCCGCCTCGGCCTGACCGGCCGGCTCGACACCATGCAGGCCGCGGTCCTGATCGAGAAGCTGAAGATTTTTGACGACGAGATCGCCGCCCGCAACAGGGTTGCGGAGCGCTATGCGCGCGGCCTGTCCAACGTGGTCACCGTGCCGCGCATCGCGCCGGGCAATACCTCAGTCTGGGCGCAGTACACCATTCGTCTTCCCAAGGGTATCGACCGCGACGGCTTCGCTGCCGCGCTAAAAGCCCAGGGAGTGCCGACCGCGATCTATTACGGCAAGTCGATGCACCAGCAGACCGCCTACAAACAGTACCCGGTCGCCGAGGGCGGATTGCCCGGTTGCGAGAGCCTGTCGCCGGACGTCATCAGCCTGCCGATGCATGCCTACCTGACCGAGGCCGATCAGGAGCGAATCATCGCCGCCGTCCGCGGCGCGCTGGCGGGCTGAGTTCTTCCCTCTCCCCTTGCGGGAGAGGTTGGCTTCGCGAAGCGAAGCCGGGTGAGGGGTCTCTCTCCGTACGGCATGCACTGAGAGATACCCCTCACCCGATTGAGTCTGTATCTGCCTGCGGTGCTGCCCTCTCCCGCAAGGGAGAGGGCGCAGTAATGCGCATCGCAAGATGCATCGACCTCCGTCCGATAAGTCTCTACAACAATCCGCATGCTCGGACGCATCTTCACGGTCGGTGGTTACACGCTGCTGTCGCGGCTGACGGGGTTTGCCCGCGACATCATGCTCGCGGCGATCCTCGGTGCCGGGCCGGTGGCCGACGCCTTTTTCGTGGCGCTGCGGCTTCCCAACCATTTCCGCGCGATCTTCGCCGAGGGCGCCTTCAACGCCGCCTGGGTGCCGGCCTATGCCCATGTCCATGGCGAGAAGGGGGAGGCGGCGGCAAAGCTATTCGCCGACCGCATCTTCACGCTGCTCCTGGCCTCGCAGGTGGTGCTGCTGATCGCCGCCTGGCTGTTCATGCCGCAGGCCATGAGCATCCTGGCGCCAGGTTTTGGTGAGGATGCCGAGCAGCGCAAGCTCGCGATCGAGTTGACCCGCATCACCTTTCCCTATCTGCTCTTGATCACGCTGGTGACGCTCTATGGCGGCATGCTCAACGTGATGCAGCGCTTTGCCAGCGCCGCGGCCGCTTCGATCTTCCTCAACGTCGCGATGATGATGACGCTGGCGGTTGCCGTCTGGTTTCCGACCGCAGGCCATGCCGCGGCCTGGGGCGTGCTGATCTCCGGCTTCCTGCAATATTTCCTGCTCGCGGGCGATCTCGCCCGCCATGGCGGCCTGCCGCGCTTTGCGCCCTTGAAGCTTGATGAGGACGTTCGCGGCTTCTTCAAAGCGCTCGGACCTGCGACGCTGGGCTCGATGGGCACGCAGCTCGCGCTGTTCGCCGACACCATCATTGCGACGTTCCTGCCCGCCGGTGCGCTGTCGGCGCTCTATTATGCCGACCGGCTTAACCAGCTGCCGATCGGCGTCATCGGCATCGCCATCGGCACGGTGCTGCTGCCGGAGATGTCGCGGCGGATCACCGCAAACGACCACGACGGTGCGCTGAGCGCGCAGCGCCGTGCCTTCGATTTCACGCTGCTGTTCTCGATCCCGTTCGTCGCGGCCTTCCTCACCGTGCCCGATGCGATCATGCGCGCACTGTTCGCGCGCGGTGCGTTCTCCAAGGCCGATGCCGCCGCCGCCGGTGCGACGCTCGCGGCCTATGCCATCGGCCTGATCCCGTTCGTGCTGATCCGCAGCGCGGTCGCGACCTTCTACGCGCGCAAGGACACCGCAACGCCGGTCCGGGCGTCGCTGACGGGCATCGCGGTCAATGTCGCGCTGAAGGTCGCTTTGATGGGATCGCTGGCCCAGATCGGCCTCGCGCTGGCGACCGCCGTCGGCGTCTGGACCAACCTTTTGCTGGTGCTGTTCTTCGCCGTGCGGCGCGGCTTTCTCGTGCTCGACCGCGCCTGGCTGCTGTCGCTCGCCAAGTTCTTGCTAAGCGGCCTCATCCTCGCCGCCGCGTTCTGGCTGATTGCACGTTTCAGCGGCCCCTGGTTGGGCGCGATGCACTTCCGGGATGAGTTGATGCTGGTCCTGCTCGCCGTCGGCGGCACGATCGTCTACGCGCTCGCGATCCTCGTGCTGTTCGGCCGCAAATGGCTGGTCTCGCTGGTGCGTGGCTAGAGAGCACGGCATTCGCCTCCAGGCTGCAGCCAACATCGGCACATCTCTTGATTTTGCGCGATTGCGGTGGTAGGAGTCGCTCATGATCAAGTGCTCGCGCAAAGTCTCCCGCAACCACATCACCCGCTTCGGCTGGGAGGTGGGAGGAGTCGTGCGCTAGGATTTCGACGACATCTTTTCCACCAGGCCCCGCCGGCATCGGACGGGGCCTTTTCATTGGCCACGCTCCCTGCCGGCTCAACAGCAGGAGCGTCCGATGCCACCACAACTGACGAACATCTCATCCGAGGCCGAGCACGATGCGGCGGTGCTTCGCCTCGACCAATCCATTGCGCTGGCGAAGCAGGCCATGGACGAGGTTCTGGCGGCAGCGGCTCGTCTCAACGTGTCCGTTGCAACGCCGGGCCAAGCCTTGTCGGGGAGAGAAGCTGCCGCAGCCGCGCCGGCGCAAAGTCTCCTGGGCCTGCTCAAGCGATATTGGTCTGCTTTTGGGACGTGGCGCCTGCACCCGCGGGTCAGTTTGATGGATCTGAGCGACAGGGAGCTGACCGACATCGGCCTGACGCGCGCCGAGATCAACTATCTCGCACCTGGGCGGGCGATCGATGCGCTCAGAGATAGTACGAGGTATCTGTTGAGCCGCGGGATGTGAGTAATCGACGATCCTCACGCCGGCATACGACCTGCCTCGCGCAGCTTGAACGCGGCAAGGTCTGGCTCAATCCAGCCGTGCCGGGCCTCCCGCGAGAACAGCGCTTCGCGGCTCCAGAAACGTAAGAGTACATCCTTTTCGGTTGCCGGGGACGCCAGCACCGCGTTGCAGGCGGCGACAATGTCGCGGCGGCCGACCTCCGCAAGAATTCCTTCGATGATCATCAAGAAAGCCATCGTAATCGTGTGGTGATAGCCACGCACATCGTCGTTCACGCCGCCAGCGGCAACATTGTAGGCGCGGATCATCTCGGGGAGTTCGACCCGCCAGTCCCGAGCCGGATCGGTGGCGAGCAAGTAGCTCGTCACGATCAGATGTTCACGATGGCTGAAACGTGCCCCCGGAAGTGTACGCGCGAGGAAGCCCTCGCTCAGTTCGGCGACCTCTGCAGCATCCGTGCAGCTACGTCTGTTGCTCATGGCTGCGTCCTATGTTACCTTGGTACCAAAGTAACATTAAAGGCAAATTGGGATCGGTCAACTCGGCCGCCCAGGCTCTGCCTGTGTGACAACAATCGTTCCTCGGTCAGAGCGTCGACCCCCGCAGGCGTCCGAACGAATCCAAGATTCACCTGGTCTCTGAGGACGTGAGTTGCAGGGCTGGAGACCGATGCCCGAGCAAGTCCGGCAATGGCATGATGCGACTAAACCCCCGTCTTCCGATCGAGGTCACACATTATGAACTCAGAAGCTCACAAACATTCAGTCCAACGCGTACAGACGGGAGTTCGGATCGAGAAGCGCATTCTCAAGGTCGCGAAGGGCCTCGCCGAATACCTGGATATGAGCCTCGGTGATTTGCTGGAGGGCGTTCTCCTGCATTCGTTCGAAGGCAAGACTCCGTTCGAGCCTGCGACGCTGCAACGCATTTCGACGCTGAAAGATTTGTACGGGCTGACGCTCACGGCCTCCGATGCTCATCAGCTATTTGAAGCTCGGGGTGAGCACGAGAACAGCTAAGTGGGAGCGCTTGGCTCTCGCCGTCAACGTCACACGATCACGCTGGGACCTTGCCGAGCATTCCCGTGAGGCACGCGTGGCGCGATTGAACCTGCGACCCCTGCGCCCGCCTAAACCCGTTTGCCTTGCCAGTTTTTCCACGGCAATATGCCCACAAAACAACCATGAGAACGGGAAGATAAAATGGCGGCTCCCATCAAGTTCGGCGTTGGCCAAAGCGTGCTGCGCAAGGAGGATGACGCGCTCATCCGCGGCAAGGGCCGCTATACCGACGATTACGCGCCGCAGGCCGCGCTCCGCTGCCTGGTGCTGCGCTCGCCGCATGCGCATGCCAAATACAGCATCGATGCGAGCCGCGCGCGCGGCCTGCCGGGCGTTGCGCTGATCCTGACGGCCGACGACGTCGGGGATCTCGGCAATCTGCCCTGCCTGTTCAACCTCGAGACCGATCCGTTCACCGGCCCGCCTTACCCGATCCTGGCCAAGGACGAGGTGCGCCATGTCGGCGACGCCATCGCCTTCGTGGTCGCCGAGACCATCGACCAGGCTCGCGACGCGATCGAGGCGATCGAGGTCAAATGGTCGCCGCTGCCCGCGGTGACCGGCGTCGTCAACGCCGTGAAGAAAGGCGCAGCCTTGGTCTGGCCGGACAAGCCGGGCAACGTGCTGTTCGACGTCTCGATCGGCGACAAAGCGGCGACGGAAGCTGCCTTCGCGAAAGCGCATGCGGTCGCCGAGATCTCCATCGTCAATCCGCGCGTGGTTGCAAGCTTCTTGGAGACCCGCGCTGCCGTCTGCGAATACGATTCCAAGCGCGACCATCTGACGCTGACGGTCGGCAGCCAGGGCAGCCACCGTCTGCGCGACATCCTCTGCCAGAACGTGCTCAACATCCCCACCGACAAGATGCGGGTGATCTGCCCCGACGTCGGCGGCGGGTTCGGCACAAAACTGTTTCCGTATCGGGAATATGCCCTGATGGCGGTCGCTGCGCGCAAACTGAAGAAGGCGGTGAAGTGGGCCGCCGACCGCTCCGAGCATTTCATGGGCGATGCGCAGGGCCGCGACAATGTCACCACCGCCAAGATGGCGCTGGCTGAAGACGGCAAGTTCCTCGCGATGGATTGCGACCTCATGGGCGACATGGGCGCGTATCTGTCGACCTTCGGGCCCTACATCCCGCATGGCGGCGCCGGCATGCTGCCCGGCCTCTACGACATCCAGGCCTTCCATTGCCGGGTGCGCACGATCTTCACCCACAGCGTGCCGGTCGACGCCTATCGCGGCGCGGGCCGGCCCGAAGCCGCCTATGTCATCGAGCGCCTCGTCGATGCCTGCGCGCGGAAGCTCGACATGACGCCGGACGCCATCCGCCGCAAGAATTTCATCCCTCCGAAGGCGCTGCCCTACAAGACCGCGACCGGCAAGGTCTACGATTCCGGCGACTTCGCCGCGCACCTGAAGCGCGCGATGGAGATCGCGGAATGGAAGGAATTCCCCAAGCGCGCCAAGGCGGCCAAGAAGGGCGGCCTGATCCGCGGCATCGGGCTTGCGAGCTATGTCGAGATTTGCGGCGTGATGGGTGAAGAGACGGCCAACGTCCGCCTCGATGCCAATGGCGACGTCACCGTGCTGATCGGCACGCAATCGAGCGGGCAGGGCCATCAGACCGCCTATGCGCAGATCGTCGCCGAACAGTTCGGCGTGGTGCCCGAGCGCGTGCATGTCCGGCAGGGCGACACCGACGAGATCGCAACCGGCCTCGGCACCGGCGGCTCGGCCTCGATCCCCTCCGGCGGCGTCAGTGTCGAACGTGCCACGCGCGAGCTCGGTTCGAGGCTGAAGGAGATCGCGGCGCAGGCGCTGGAAGCCAGCGCGGGCGACCTCGAAATCTCCGAAGGCGTGGTGCGGATCGCCGGCACCGACCGCTCGATCTCGTTTGCCGACCTGGCCAAGCGGCCCGGCGTCGATCCATCGAAGCTGAACGGCAGCGCGACCTTTGCCAGCGCCGACGGCACCTATCCCAACGGCACCCATGTTGCGGAGGTCGAGATCGATCCGGCGACCGGCATCATCAAAATCGTCAACTACGTGATCGTCGACGATTTCGGCAAGACGCTCAATCCGCTGCTCTTGGCCGGCCAGGTGCATGGCGGCGCCATGCAGGGCATCGGCCAGGCCTTGATGGAGCAGGTGGTGTATGGACCGACCGACGGCCAGCTCATCACCGCGACCTTCATGGACTATGCGCTGCCGCGCGCGGCGGACGGGCCGGCCTTCGTGTTCGAGACCCACAACGTGCCCTGCAAGACCAATCCGATGGGCGTGAAGGGGGCCGGCGAGGCCGGCGCGATCGGCTCCTGTCCGGCCGTGGTCAACGCCATCGTCGATGCGCTCTGGCGCGAGTACAAGATCGACCACATCGACATGCCGGCAACGCCCGAGCGGGTGTGGATTGCGATCAGCGAGCATCACCGCCGTCACAGCTTGTGAAGCCGCGCTTCCCGCGCGCACGGGAATAAACCCGCCGCGCGGGGTTCTACCCATGATGGGTCCCGGCTTCGCGCGAAGCCGGTGACGTCTCATTCCCTGAACGTCTCGATAGCCGGAGAAACCAACCAATGAAACGGACGATGATTGTCGCGGGCGTCCTCGTGCTGGGCGCGGGCGCCGTCATGGCGCAACAGGAGATTGCCGTCCAGCAGGACAATCTGATGCGGGCGATCGCCAAGAATCAGTATGGCGTGCTTCAGAAGATGAGCAAGGGCGATATTCCCTTCGACAAGAAGGCTGCCGATGAGGCCATCGCCAGCATCGAGGCCGATGTTGCCAAGATCGCCAAGACCTTCGAGATCAATCCCAAGCAGGATGTCGTCAACGCGACCTACGGCTCCTCGCCGAAGGTCTGGCAGAACAAGGCCGATTTCGATGCCAAGATCCCGCCGGTGCAGAAGGCGATCGCCGACGTCAAAGGCAAGATCACTAATGTCGCGGGCCTGAAGGCGGCCTACACGGCGATCAACGACCGCTGCAATGATTGTCACGAAACGTATCGCGTGAAATTGAAATAGCGGGGCGCAGTTAACGGGCTACCAAGGACTTCGGAAAGGGCGGTTGCGAAAGCAACCGCCTTTTTCTTGACCGCGGCCCGCAGGAACTTCCGTCCGCAAGGCCTGACGGATTGCCGCGAGAGCGGCTATCTTTGCGCCAACGGCCGTGCGCTCACACGAGTCTCTCCCGGCATCCTCACGTCGGGATTCCCAGCGCGCGGCGAGCACCTCGATCAACAGCGAGACAGGCCATGGCAAAACCGTTCCCCTCCAAGACCCATATCGGCAATCATATGCTGCATCCGGAAACCCTGATGCTGACCTATGGCTATGATCCGCAATTGTCCGAGGGCGCCATCAAGCCGCCGGTGTTCCTGACCTCCACCTTCGTGTTCAAGACCGCCGAGGATGGCCAGGACTTCTTCGACTACGTCGCCGGACGGCGCGAGCCGCCGGAAGGCATGGGCGCCGGCCTGGTCTATTCGCGCTTCAATCATCCCAACAGCGAGATCGTCGAGGACAGGCTCGCGATCTACGAGCGCACGGAGAGTTGCGCGCTGTTCTCGTCCGGCATGGCAGCGATCGCAACCACGATTCTGGCCTTTGTTCGCCCGGGCGATGTCATCCTGCACTCGCAGCCGCTCTATGGCGGGACGGAGACGCTGCTGACGAACACGCTCGCGCGCCTGTCGATCGGCGCCGTCGGCTTTGCCGACGGCATCGACGAGACGGCGGTCAAGCAGGCCTCGGAGGAGGCCATGGGCAAGGGGCGGGTTTCGATGATCCTGATCGAGACGCCGGCCAATCCGACCAACGGCCTCGTCGACATCGCAATGATCCGCCGCATCGCCGATTCCATCGGCAAGGCCCAGGGACACACGCCGGTCATCGCCTGCGACAACACGCTGCTCGGGCCGGTGTTTCAGCGGCCGATCGAGCACGGCGCGGATCTGTCGCTGTATTCGCTGACAAAGTATGTCGGCGGTCATTCCGACCTGATCGCGGGCGCCGCGCTCGGATCGAAGGCGATCATGAAAGGCATCAAGGCGCTGCGCGGCGCCATCGGCACCCAGCTCGATCCGCATTCGTGCTGGATGATCAACCGCTCGCTCGAGACGCTCAGCCTGCGGATGGAGAAGGCCGATGCGAATGCGCGGCTCGTGGCAGACTTCCTGCGCGACCATCCGAAGGTCGCCAGGGTGCACTACCTCGGTCACCACGAGCAGGGCTCGCTGTCCGGCCGTGTGTTCGCGCGGCAATGCCTGGGCGCGGGCTCGACGTTCTCGTTCGACATCGTCGGCGGCAAGGAGGCGGCGGTGAAATTCCTCAACGCGCTGCAGATCCTCAAGCTGGCGGTGAGCCTTGGCGGCACGGAATCGCTCGCAAGCCTGCCGGCGACGATGACCCATTCCGGCGTTCCCGCCGACATCCGCCAAAAGATCGGCGTGCTCGATTCCACGATCCGGCTGTCGATCGGCATCGAGAACCCGTCGGACCTGATCGCAGACCTCGCGCAGGCGCTGAACGCGGCTTGAGCACGGTCAGAGTCGTAGCGTCGTAGCCTGGATGGGGCGCAGCGAAATCCGGGGACCTGTCCGTAACGCGCAGGGCTCCCGGATTGCACCAACGGGCGGCGCTTCGCGCCGACCGTTGGCTCCATCCGGGCTACGAAGTTGCTTGGAATCGAAAAAGGCCGGACGCTCCCTCCTTGCATCCGGCCTTTCCGCGACGAAGCCCGCGTTTTCGCTTTACTTCGTCACCTGACCGCGGATCTCGCCGGCCGGGTTCGCCGCGGTATGGATGTTGATGTAGTACTTGCCGCCGAGCAGATCGGCGGCCTGCGCGTCGGTGAGCGTGGCTTCGCCCTTGACCGGGCTCGAGGCTGCATTCGGGATCGGGACCGCGACGCCGGCGTTCTTGCCGGCTTCGGCAGGCCCGTGGAAATGCGCGGCGGTGGCGGGGCCCGAGAGGCCGGAATAGGTGACGGTCCAGGACAGCTTCTTGCTGGCAGCGTCGTAGTCCAGATCGGCCGTTCCGGTCGCGCTGCTGGTGTTGGCGGGGACTTCGGATTTGCCGTCCAGCGTCGCCTTCAGTTTCTCCGCGCTGGCCGGGGCGGCGAACGCAACGGCGGCTCCGAGTACCAGTGTGGCAAAAACGGCTTTGGTCATGGCTTTCTCCTGTTGACGCCTGATTGCTTTTCAAACAGTGCGTCATGCGGTTTATTCCGGCATTACATCCGGGCCGTCTAAAATATTCGTGGTTGGATCGAGCGCGGCATGACCCTTAAGTTCGCGCGTTCACGATGGAATGATCGAATGTTGCGACGAACGCTCCTTGCCGCCCTGATCGCCGCCGTCGCGGCGTTCGCCCTCTATTGGTGGTTGACCGCCCCGGCCGTGCTGGCCGTGCCGGCGCCGATACGCAACCCCGATCTCGCCAACGGGCAGGAGCTGTTCAACGCCGGCGGCTGCTCGTCCTGTCATGCCACCCCCAATCAGCCCGATCGCCTGCGGCTCGGCGGCGGGCTGGCGCTGGGCTCGCCGTTCGGGACGTTCTACGTCCCCAATATTTCCCCCGATCCCGCTTACGGGATCGGCCGCTGGAGCGAGGCCGATTTCGTCAACGCCGTGATGCGCGGTGTCTCGCCCGCGGGCACGCACTATTTCCCCGCGTTTCCCTACACGTCCTATCATCTGGCCAGTGTCGACGACGTCCGCGATCTCTTTGCCTATCTGAAGACGCTTCCGTCGGTGTCCGGCACAGTGGGCGACCACGCGCTGCCGTTTCCGTTCAACATCCGCCGCAATGTCGGCATCTGGAAGCTGCTGTTCATGGACACCGCGCCGTTCGTCGCGGACGCCGCGCGCTCGCCGCAATGGAATCGCGGAGCCTATCTCGTGAACGCTTTCGGCCACTGCGCCGAATGCCACAGCCCGCGCAATGCGCTCGGCGGCATCATCGCCAGCCAGCGCTTTGCCGGTGGGCCCAATCCCGAAGGGGAGGGCTGGGTGCCCAACATCACGCAGCAGGGCATCGGCAACTGGAGCGAGAAGGATATCGCGGATTTCCTCGAGACCGGCGACCTGCCCGAGGGCGACAGCGCTTCGGGCGCGATGCGGGCGGTGATCAAGAATCTGGCGCAACTTACCGCGGAAGACCGCGCCGCGATGGCCGCCTATCTGAAGTCGCTGCCGCCGGTGCAGGGACCGACACCGCCCAAGCGCAAGGAGGGCGGCTAGCGCTGCCGGCGCTTCGGCCGTTGTTTTGCGCGTGATCTAAAGCGATGAGATTGGGATGAATCATCATCGCGCTTTAGGTTGTTGTTTACGCATGATCTTTCCGGAAAACCGCTCCGCACTTTTCCGGATCATGCTTTAGCCGGTGCCGAACGCCTTGAAGGTGATGATGGTGAGAGTGTCCTGGATGCCCGGCAGCACCTGCACCTTCTCATTCACGAAGTGGCCGATGTCGGTATCCTTGTCGACGTAGAACTTCACCAGGAGGTCGTATTGGCCGGCCGTGGAGTAGATCTCGGAGGCGATCTCGGCTTCGGCAAGCGCATTGGCCACCGTATAGGACTGGCCGAGCTTGCACTTGATCTGAACGAAAAAAGGAACCATCGCGGGCACTCCGAAAGCGTATTCTTCCGGCTAATAGGCCAAAACCGGCTGGATTTAGCAAGCGAACTTGCTGGATCATCCGAGGTGCATTCGGGCGCGATGCTAGGATGGGACCACTGCGGCGGCCAATGCATCCCTCAGGCGCTGGGCGAGCTCGACCTTGCGGTAGGGCTTGGTCAGCACGACCGCTCGCGCCTGCGCGCGGCCCTGCTCGACCAAGGTCTCCAGCGCGTAGCCCGAGGTGAACAGGACCGGCAGGCCGGGACGCACCCGCCGCGCCTGATCGGCGAGCTCCCAGCCGCTCATGCCGCCCGGCATCACGATATCGGTGAACAGCAAGTCGATGCCGGGATCGCCCTGCAGCTGCTGCAAGGCATCCTTGCCGTTGACCGCGGCGACGACGCGATATCCGAGCGCTTCTACCCTGCGAATGACGGAGGAGCGGACGAACGGATCGTCCTCGACGATCAGGACCGTCTCGTAGCCTCGCGGCGCCGTGTCCTCGCCGTCGGGAAGATCGGCTTGCGACCTACCGGTGCTCGCGCGCGGCAGGTAGATCCTGGCCGTGGTCCCAAGGCCAGCCTCGCTGTAGATCGAGACATGGCCGCCTGATTGCTTGGCAAAGCCATAGACCATGCTGAGGCCGAGGCCCGAGCCCTTGCCGACCTCCTTGGTGGTGAAGAACGGCTCGAACGCGCGTGCGGCGACCTCGGGCGTCATGCCTTCGCCGTCATCGGTAACCGCGATCAGGGCGTAGCTGCCGGGTGCGACCTCCCGGTGAACGGCACCGTCATCATCTTCGATCGTGACCAGTTCCGTGGCCAGCGTGAGGTGGCCTCCCGATGGCATGGCATCCTGCGCGTTGAGCGCGAGATTGAGCACGGCGGATTCGAGTTGGGCGCGGTCGGCAAAGGCCAGGATCGTGCCGGGCTCGGAGGTCGTCCTGATCTCGATGTCTTCGCGCAAGGTGCGCTTGAGCAGCTTGAACATGGAATCGAGCAGGCTCCGGCAATCGATCGTCTGAGGCCGCAGCAATTGGCGGCGGCTGAAGGCGAGCAGGCGCTGCGTCAGCTCGGCACCCCGTTCGCCCGATTGGCAGATGTCGTCGGCAAAGCGCCCGAGGTCGGGCCTCGCCTTGAGCTGCTCGCTCAGGTGCTCGGCATTGCCGATGATGACGGTCAGCAGATTGTTGAAGTCATGCGCGATGCCGCCGGAGAGCTGACCGACCGTCTCCATCTTCTGCGCCTGCTGAAGCTGCTGCTCGGTCAGCTTGCGCGCGGTGAGGTCGTGGACGATGCCGACGAAGATCAATTCGCCGTCCTGCCGCGCCTGGCCGACCGACAGCTCCATCGGAAACGTCGTGCCGTCCTTGCGCAGGCCGACGGCCTCGCCGCTGGTCGCGAAATGCCGCGCCTGGCGCTCGGATGCTGCATCCGCCTCGGGCATCAGCATGCCGACGTTGCGGTTCATCACCTCGTCGGCACGGTAGCCGAACAGGCGCTCGCAGGCCGGATTGAACAGCAGGATGCGGTCCTGCGCATCGAGCAGGATGACGCCGTCGACCGCGGTCTCGACGATCGCGGTGAGGCGCGCCACGCTCTCGCGCATCGCGCGCTGGGCGTCGCGGACCTGCTGCAGCAGCAGCGTGGCGTCGCGGCTCTTGATTTCCTCCTCCTCGAGCGCGGCCTGGACCTGTCGCAGCTCGAACGGCGAGGGGATCGTGAGGATCTTCGGCAGCAGCGGCCAGAGCGCGGCGGCGGTGAAGACCGACGCGACCGCCGTGGCGGCCTTGAGCATGCCCTCGATGCCGTAGATCGGAACCCAGAGCGTATAGATCGACAGCACGTGGGTCAGGCCGCACGCCATGATGAAGATCGCGAACGCCCAGTAGACCCAGCCGAATTTGAGGTCGCGCCGCTTGGTGACGAGGATGGCGAGGGCGAACGGGATCGAGAAATAGGCGGCGGCAATGCTGGCGTCGGAAACGACGTGAAGCCAGATCAGCTGAGGCTCCCACAACAGGCAGATGCCGTGCGGCGACAGCATGGACGAGTCGAGGAGACGTTCGAAGAAGGCCCACATCGTTCCACCCCAAGGAGTCTTGTTCAGGTGGCTTGCGGGGCCGGCGGCCCGCAACATGGGGGCGCTGGACGGTTCCACCACCTGACGTCTCGCGTAACCGGCGAAGCACGCTAAGGTACGCGACTATAGCAAGGGTCCGGCGCCGTTGCATTTTCAAGCCCGCATCATTTCGGGCCTTGGTTCGCGCTGTGTCCGACTGATTCGCAAGGCGCGCAATTGATTCGCGAATCACGCCTGGCGGCGGCCCGGCGCGCTTGCTGACGCTCCACGGTCGCGCTACGAGTGGCCATGGCGGCCTCCTCAAGCACATGTCTCCCGCGATGACGACCCCGGTCGCACTCACCATCGCCGGTTCCGATTCGAGCGGCGGCGCCGGCATCCAGGCGGACCTGAAGACCTTTGCCGCGCTCGGCGTCTATGGCGCCTCCGTGATCACGGCGCTGACGGCGCAGAACACGCGCGGCGTGACCGGCATTCACGCGGTGCCGGCCGGGTTCGTCACCGAGCAGATCGACGCGGTGTTCTCCGACCTCGACATCGGTGCGGTGAAGATCGGCATGGTGGCCCAGGCCGCCAGCATCGATGCCATCGCGGCCGCGCTGTCGCGCTGGGCGCCGCGGCATGTCGTGCTCGATCCCGTCATGGTGGCGACCTCCGGCGACCGCCTGCTCGCCACGGAGGCCGTCGACGCCCTGCGCGCCAGGCTGATGCCGCTGGCTGCCGTGATCACGCCGAACCTGCCGGAGGCTGCGGCCCTGCTCGATGCGCCGGTGGCGGCGAGCGAGGCCGAGATCGAAAGCCAGGGACGCCGCCTGCTGGCGCTGGGCTGCCGCGCCGTCCTGATCAAGGGCGGGCACGGGGAGGGCGCCGAGAGCACCGACTATCTCGTCACTGCCGAGACCGCGATCGCGCTCGCCGCGCCGCGTGTGGCCACCCGCAACACCCATGGCACCGGCTGCTCGCTGTCCTCCGCTATCGCGGCAGGGCTGGCCAGGGGCGAGGACCTCGAGGCCGCCGTGCGCAACGCCAAGGCCTGGATCAGCGCCGCGATCGCCGCCGCCGACCGCTTCAGCGTCGGCCACGGCCACGGGCCGATCCATCATTTCCACAAGTTCTACTGAGGCGGGCACCTGAACGCGCGCCCCATCCTTCGAGACGACCGCTTCCAGCGGTCTCCTCAGGATGAGGCTAAGCAGCACTGTGCCCGTTGAAGCTAGGGCCGCACACTCGGTCCTCATCCTGAGGGCCCGCCAAGGGCGGGCGTCTCGAAGGATGTGCCGCGGGGAGGTTTGCCTCAGAGAAGAGCGGGGGCTTGCGCCCCTGCGGCGCCATGTCGCCTGATTGTCGCATGCGACTGATATTCGCGGGGAGGGCGAGGCAAGGCGTGATTCGTATTTGAAGGTGCCTCAAGGGTTCAATCGGTCATCCCCCTGTCACGGGACATTGTTACAGGCTGGCGCATGGGAAGTTACGATGTGAGTGACGAGAGCCCGGAGCGGCGCTTTCGCACGTTGTTCATCTCCGACGTCCATCTCGGGGCCCGCGGTTCACAAGCCGATCTTCTGCTCGACTTCCTGCGCTACCATGATGCCGATACGATCTATCTCGTCGGCGACATCGTCGACGGCTGGGCGCTGAAATCGAGCTGGCACTGGCCGCAATCGCATAACGACCTCGTCCAGAAGCTTTTGCGCAAGGCGCGCAAGGGCGCCAAGGTCATCTACATTCCCGGCAATCACGACGAGTTCCTGCGCAACTATTACGGTACGCATTTCGGCGGCATCGACGTGGTCGAGAACACGGTTCACACCGGCGCCGACGGCAAGCGCTATCTCGTCATTCACGGCGACATCTTCGATCTCGTGGTGCAGAACGCGCGCTGGCTCGCCCATCTCGGCGACAAGGCCTACGACTTCGCGATCCAGATGAACCGCCTGGTCAACTTCTTCCGCCGCCTGTTCGGCGTGCCCTATTGGTCGCTGTCGCAATGGGCCAAGCAGAAGGTCAAGAACGCCGTCAACTATATCGGCGCGTTCGAGCAGGCGCTCGCCGCCGAGGCGCGGCGTCACCAGGCCGACGGCGTGATCTGCGGCCACATCCACTACGCCGTGATCCGCGACGAGGCCGGCATCCGCTACATGAATTGCGGCGACTGGGTGGAGAGCTGCACCGCGCTGGTCGAGCATGACGACGGCCATTTCGAGATCATCACCTGGGCGGATCAGTTGCGGAAGCCGGAGCAGGTGCCACAGGTCGCAGCCAGAGCTGCATAACAAGGACCACTTGATGCGCATCCTGGTCGCGACCGACGCCTGGCACCCGCAAGTCAACGGTGTGGTTCGGACGCTGACCAAGCTCGCTGACGCTGCAAAAGCGCTCGGCGTCGAGTTCACGTTCCTGACGCCGCAATCGTTCCGCACCTTCGCGATGCCGAGCTATCGCGACTTGCGCCTCGCCATGCCGCGCCCGGCCCGGATCGCAAGGCTGATCGAGGAGGCACGTCCCGACAGCATCCACATCGCGACCGAAGGGCCGATCGGCCTGATGGTCCGCCGCTATTGCCGCCAGCGCAAGCTGCCGTTCACGACCAGCTTCCATACCCGCTTTCCCGAATATGTCCGCGCCCGCGTGCCAGTGCCGGGCTCGCTGATCTGGCGGGCGCTGCGGCGCTTCCACAGCGCCAGTCGCGCCGTGATGGCGGCGACGCCGGCGCTCGCGCGCGAACTGACCGAGCGCGGCTTCGACAATGTCGTGCTGTGGCCGCGCGGCGTGGACACCACGTTGTTCCACCCGCGCGTCATCGATCTCTGCCTGCCGGCACCCGTGTTCCTGTCGGTCGGCCGCGTCGCAGTCGAGAAGAATCTCGAGGCGTTCCTCGACCTCGACCTACCCGGCACCAAGGTGGTCGTCGGCGACGGCCCGGCGCGCGCCTCGCTGGAAGAGGTCTACCCCGATGCGATCTTCCTCGGCGAGAAGCACGTCGAGGAACTGGCGGATATCTACGCGGCCGCCGACGTGTTCGTGTTCCCGAGCAAGACCGACACTTTCGGCCTGGTCCTGCTGGAGGCGCTCGCGAGCGGCCTGCCGGTCGCGGCCTTCCCCGTGAAGGGTCCCCGCGACGTGATTGGCGATGCGCCGGTCGGCGCGCTCGATCACGATCTGCGCAATGCCTGCTTCGCCGCGCTCGATATCTCCCGGCAGGACTGCGTCGCGTTCGCCGCCAATTACACCTGGGAGGCCTCTGCAACGGTCTTTATCGACAGCATTTTGGCGGTCGGGGCGGTGCTGCCCGGTCGGAACGCCGCGGAACAGCCGCGTTTCGTGGCTTGAGGCAAGAAATCCTCTCGCGGAGGTGTCTTGCCCGGGCCTGATCGGCCGCGATAACATTCCGCCATGACCGAACAGGCCCTTCCGGTCGGCCCTGCCGACATCGATGCCGCAGCGCGCGTGATCGCGCCTTACGCCATCCGCACCCCGCTGTTGTCCTTCCCCGTGCTCAACGAGCGCGTCGGTGCGAAGGTGTTCCTGAAGCCGGAGATGCTTCAGCGCACCGGCTCGTTCAAGTTCCGCGGCGCCTTCAACAAGGTGTTCTCGATCCCGCAGGACAAGCGCGCCGGCGGCGTCGTTGCGTTCTCCTCCGGCAACCACGCCCAGGGCGTGGCGGCGGCGGCAAAGATCCTGGACATGCAGGCCACCATCGTGATGCCAGCGGATGCGCCGCTGTCGAAGCGCGAGCGCACCAAATCCTACGGCGCCGAGGTCGTGCTGTATGATCGCTATAACGAGGACCGCGAGGCGATCTCGCGCGGCATTGCCGAGAAGCGCGGCGCGACGCTGGTCAAACCCTACGACGATCCGTTCGTGATCGCAGGGCAGGGCACCGCCGGCCGCGAGATCGCCGAGGACATGGCAACGCTCGGCCTCGGCCCCGACATCGTGGTGGCGCCGGCCTCCGGCGGCGGCTTGATCGCGGGTGTCGCGACCGCCGTGAAGGCGCGCTATCCGCAAGCCGAGATCGTGGTCGCCGAGCCCGAGGCCTTCGACGATCACGGCATTTCACTCAGCGCAGGCCATCGCGAGCCGCATCCGCCGGCCGGCCGCACCATCTGCGATGCGCTGATGGCCCTGATGCCGGGCGAGATGACGTTTGCGATCAACAGCAAGCTCTTGGCGCGCGGCGTCACGGCGTCGGACAAGGAAGTCGGCGCGGCGGTCGCCTTTGCCTATCGCGAGCTGAAGCTGGTGGTGGAGCCCGGCGGCGCGGTGGGGCTTGCTGCGCTTCTCGCGGGCCGCCTTGATGTGGCCGGCAAGAACGTCGTCATCGTGCTGTCAGGCGGCAATGTCGATGCGGATCTGTTCGCGGAGCTGGTGGCCTGATCGTCATTCCGGGGCTCGCGCAGCGAGAGCTATGATGCGCAATTGCGCATCTGAGAATCCATAACCACGATCGGGAGTATGGATTCCGGGCCTGCGCCTTACGGCGCATCCCGGAATGACCAAGAACAGACATGAAGAAGGGGCAGAGCGTTTCCGCTCTGCCCCTTTGTCGTCTCGCTCGCCGCAATCAGTGCGTGAAGCCGCCGCGACGGTTGCCGCCATTGTTCATGCTCGGCGCTTGGTTCATCGACTGCCGGAAGTTGTTGTTGCTGCTGACCATGCGGTTCGGCACCGTGTTGAGCTGCGGACGGCTCGTCTGCACGTTGGTCTGCACCTGCACCTTGTTGACCGGGCTAATGTTGGGCCTCACGATGCCGGTGTTGCCGTTGTTGACGCGGATCGGCTGGTTCTGCGTCTGAACGTTGGCCGGCTTCACGTCGATCTTGGTGCTGCCTTTGCCGACATTCACCGGCATGCTCACGATCTTGGGCGGAGAGCCGTTGCCGGCATTGTTGCCGCCGTTCTGCGGCTTGCTGGTCGCAGGCAGGGTCACGATCTTGCCGATGCCGACCTTGCCGTTGACCGTGTTGGTCGGCGCAGGCAGCGTGACGATCTTGCTCGGGGTCTGCGGCGGCGTGCCGTTCTGCGGGTTCGGCTGGTTGTTGCCGGCAGGCAGGGTGACGATCTGGCCGCCATTGCCGAGCTTGCCGAGGACGTTACCGTCGAGCGGCTTCTGCACGACAGGCAGATTGCCGTTCACCTGCGCGCCATTGCCCTGCTGCATCAGCGGCATGTATTTGGGCTGGCCGAGATTGCCGATCTTGATCGTCGGAGCAATGGTCTGCGGCGCCAGGAACTTGGTCGCCTGCATCAGGGGGATCTGCTTCGGCTGCACCTGCAGCTTCAGCGCGACCTGCGCATAGGGGCTGTTGCCGTAGCTGTCATAGAAGCTCTTGTAGGCGAGCGGCGAGTTGGCGAGCACCGCCTTGTGCCAGGCCTGCGAGATCAGGATGTTGTTGAGCAGCCAGCGGATGTGGTCGCACAGCGGGTCGTGCGGGTACATCCGGATGAACTCCTGATAGTACTCCGGCCGGCCCTCGGACACGACGTAGTCATAGGCCTGGCGGGTGGAGCGGCTCGGCAAATTGGAGGCCATCTGCACGACCGGCGCTTTCACCGGCGCGCGGTTGGCGGCAACGGCGGTGTCACCGAAGAAGGTGAAGTCGCTCGTCAATGACGAGCTCTCCCACGGAATCTGCGCGCCGCTGGTGGTCTGGTTGACCTGCAGGCGCACGCGCTTGAACAGCTGCTCGATCGGCACGTTGGGCTCGCGCGCGACGTTCAGGAACGCCTGTGTGTACGGGCTGTGGCCATTGGTGCCGTCGAGCGCCTCGGCACCTGGCGCGGTCGAGTAGCCGACGATCGAGCCGTTCGGCGCATCGACGATGGCAAGGCCACGGCCGGCGTCGTTGATTTCAGGGAAAGGGTTGTTGCGGCAGGCATCGAGGATGACGATGCGCATGCGGCTCGGGATCGTCTCCAGCGTCGACATCACGTCGACGAGGCGCAGCGAATTGTTGACCAGCTCGGTCGGGCTGGAAACCTTGGCGTCGACCGGAACGAGATAGTTCTCGCCGGCGAGCTGCACGCCGTGACCGGCGTAATAGACCATCGCCACCGTGTTCGGACCGCGCGAGGCGACCTTGGCGGAGAAGTCCTGGACGACGCGGAGCATGTCGTTCTGGGTCAAGTCGGTCGCGGCGACCACTTCGAACCCGGCGGAGTTCAGGAACTGCGCCATCGACTGGGCGTCATCGTCGGGATTCGCAAGCTGCGGCGCGTTCTGGTAGTTGGCATTGCCGATCACCAGCGCCACCCGCTGCTCCGGGCCTTGCAGCGCGGTGGGGGCAGGCTGCACGGGGGCGACTTGCGCGGAAACGGGCCCGCAGGCGAAGCCGAACAGGCTTCCCAGCAGGCTCGCCGTCATGAAAAAGGGCTTTAGGCGGAACATGGCGTGCTCCTTTGGCACTCATCTCGATGCGAGATTGGTTGCGCGCAAGCTTGGCCGCGTTCGACCCTTGCGGTCCGTGATCCCTGTCACCATGCTGGCCTCCGTGATCTGAATCACGCTCGGAACCTGTTATGGTTAGCGATCGATTGGGAGGACGTCCGCCACATGCTGAAATCGATCGATCCGATCCTCACCCCCGATTTGCTCTGGCTGCTCGCCGCGATGGGCCATGGCGACGACCTCGTGTTCGTCGACGCCAATCACCCCGCCACCCGGATCGCGCAGAGCACCTCGTCGCAGCGCCTGATCCAATTGCCGGGCATGACGATGGAAACTGCCATCCGGGCCATCATGTCGGTCTATCCGCTCGACGATTTCGATCCCGATCCGGTGCGTGTGATGATGCCGATCGACGATCCCGACCGCGTGCCCGAGGTGCAGCGCGCGGTGCTCGCGGAGATCGCGCGTGCCGCTGGCCGGCCGGTCACGCCCGGCAAGCTCGCGCGTCCCGACTTCTATCGCGCGGCAGCGGCTGGCTTCGGCGTCGTGCAGGTCGGCGACAGCAGGGGCTATGGTTGCTTCCTGATCCGCAAGGGTGTGATCGGCTAGGAATATCATGAAGCATCCATCCTCACTGATCGTGTTCGGCGGCCTTCCAGGTACCGGTAAGACGACGATCGCTCGCGAACTCACCGTCAGGCTGGCGGCGACCTATCTTCGTATCGATGCGATCGAGCAGCCATTGCGGGACGCAGGTTTCATCGTCGGCGCAGCCGGCTATGCCGTTGCCAACACGCTCGCCGCCGAAAACCTCAAGCTCGGGCGCATCGTCATCGCGGACTGCGTCAATCCCGTGCTGGCAAGCCGCGCCGGATGGCGGCAGACTGCCTTGCGAACCGGCGCACGCATCGTCGAGATTGAAGTGATTTGCAGCGAACCGGCGTTACACCGGCAGCGCGTGGAAATCCGGCTGCCTGACATTGACGGTCACAGGGTCCCAACCTGGGATGACGTCGTGAGCCTGACTTACGAGCCGTGGGATCGGGAGCGCTTGGTGCTCGATACGGCCGAGAGTTCGCTCGATCATGTCCTGGACGGCGTTGAAGCGCATGTGCGCGACAAGATCGGCTAGTCGTCTTACTGGCGTTTGCTGGGACGAAACGCCTCGCACTCGAATTTGAGTGGCCTTCTCGCATCCGCCTGTCTATCGTCGATTCATGTCTCGCCTTCTGTGTCTCTTCGTTGCTGTCGTCCTGTCGCTGCTGCCGGCTGTGGCACCGGCCGAGCCCGTGCAAAAGCGCCCCAAGCCGGTCTGGAAGGGCTACGGCTTCCTGCCGGGCTATCGGCAGCCGCTCAGCAACAGCATCCCGCTCTACAAGCAGAAAGACGCCATGCGCCGCCTGTCGCGCGCCGACCGGCGCCATTGGTACATCGACCCGGTTCCGCAATATTATCGCTGGGACGGCGAGTGGCACTATTTCGGTCGCCCCGGATTCAACGGCGGCCGCTACAACGGCGGCAGCTATGGCCCGTGCTGGACGCGCACGCCGATCGGTCCGATCTGGAATTGCGGGTGAGGCGCTGACGTCGCCTACGCGTCATTGCGAGCGCAGCGAAGCAATCCAGAATCCCATCGCGAAGACAGCCTGGATTGCTTCGCTCCGCTCGCAATGACGGTGTGGGGGAGTGCGCGCCCCTTACGAAAAGAACGCGATCTTCTCGGCCTGGGTCATGCGGCGGATCGGGGCGAGGGGGTCGTTGGCCGGTGCGCGGGGTTTTTGCAGGATGCCGCTGGCGAGGATGGTGGCGCCGAGCGAGACGTCGGACATCGATGCGGGCAGGGGCGAGGGCATCGGCAGGGTCGCGGTCGGGGCTGCCGCCATTGATGCGGTGGCCGCCATGGCCGGCGCCTGCTGCTCCATCACCTCGGCGGCGGCTTCCGCGATGGCGTCGGTGAGGCGCGCGAGCGAGTCCAGCGCGATCGGCGCGTCCGCGGGCTCTTCGGCGATGGCTGCGAGGACAGGCTCAGCTGCGACCGGCTCCGGCTGTTCGGTGGCAATGGGCGCCACGACATCCGAGAGCGCCGGCTCCGGCGTCGCGGCTGCCATCTCCACCGGCTCGATGATCTCGTCGAAGTCGGGATCGGGCGCGGCCATCTCCATCGCGATGGCCTCGAGGATGGCTTCGTCCTCGGCCTCGGCTGCGGCGTCGAGTGCGAACTCCTCGCGTGCGAACTCCTCGCTTGCTTCCGTCAAGACCTCCGGCTGAGCGGCCGGCTCTTCAAACGCGACGGCTTCGAGCTCGGCATCATCAGGCGCGCCGTTTTCGAGCGCCGCGCTTTCGGCAGGGATCTGGCTTTCGGCCGCGATCTCCTGTGCGGCAGCCGCGTCCATCGCCTGCTCGGCCATGGCGGCGGTTTCAGCGACGGCCGCTGCTTCGACGGCCGCATCGAGTTCCGGAGCTGCTGCGATCTCTTCGCGCGTCTCCGTAAAAGCCACGGGTGCATCGCCCGCCATCGCCGCCGTCTCGACGGGCGAGGCTGCTGCGACTGATGACGGCGCCTCCTGCGTCGGAGCCGGAGCGGCCTGTGGCGTTGCGTCGCCGTCGAGCTGCTCGACGCGGTCCTTCAGCAGATCGAACGCAGCCTTGAGCTCGATCCGGGGATCGAGGGTCGAGATCTGCCCGCAGGCGGCCTCGATCGAGGCCAGCTGCGAATCAATGAGGTCGCAGATTCGCCCGTCGGCGCCGATCTCGCGCCAGCGCCAGGAGATCTCCTTGATGATGCGCACCCCGCGCGGGATCGGCGCGAGACTCGCCTCGATCGCGCCGGGATCGATCGCGGCGAGCGCGATCGTCTCGGCCTCGCAGATGGCGCGGCGGATCTCGACCAGCGCCTCGGGCAGGCGGTCCTCGACCATCGGTTGCCGCTGTGCCGCAAGGGTTTCCTCGATTTTGGCGACCGCATCCAGCACCATGCGAGTGTCGGCATTGCGGTTGCGCTTGGCATATTCGCCAAGGAACCAGCGGCCGCGCGCGGTCTCCATGAAGGCTTCGCGGATCGCGTCGTAATCCTGCTCGTTCGGCGCGGCCGCGCGGGCAGACATGGGCGAGAGGGCGAATGCTTCGTTGGCCATGACAATCTCGTCGCGCAAATCAGTGCGCGTTACTGTAACGATCACCACGATATCGACCGAATCGCAATTGGTTTGATGCAATCCGAATCACAAATCCCCATCGCGGCAGCGACGAAGCGGCGATTCGCCGTGAGCCTCGCCGTGTTCTATTCGGCCTTCTTTGCGGTTCTGGGCACGCATGTGCCGTTCTTCCCGGTCTGGCTGAAGGCGATCGGCATCGACGCTGTCTGGATCGGCATCATCGCCGCGCTGCCGGCGATCACGCGCTTCACCACGCTGCCGCAAGTGACCGCCTTTGCCGAAAAGCGGCAGGCCATTCGCGCCGCCATCATGGTGTCGGCGCTGGCCACCGCGATCGGATTTACGATGGTCGGCCTGCAGCAGCAGCCGCTGGCGCTGTTCCTGATCTATGCGCTGACCTGCATGGTGTGGACGCCGACGATGCCGCTGACCGATGCCTATGCGTTGCGCGGTGTCGCTCGCTACGGGCTCGATTACGGACCCCTGCGGCTGTGGGGGTCGGCGGCGTTTGCCGCCGGCTCGCTCGCCTGCGGCTATCTCGTCGACGTCATCGCTCCGCGCGACCTGATCTGGGTCATCGTGGCCTGGGCCGTCGTCGCGGTCGCAGCCAGCCTGCTGCTGCAACCGCTCGACGATCTCAGGCGGAGGACGCCGGAGCGGCATGCCGGCAAGCCGCTGCTGCGCGATGCAGACTTCTGGGCCGTGATCGCGTCGGCGGCGCTGATCCAGAGCAGCCACATCGCCTTCTACACCTTCTCGGCCATCAACTGGCAGCTGCAAGGCATCAGCGGGCTGACCATCGCGGTGCTGTGGACGCTCGGCATCATGGCAGAGATCGTCGTGTTCGCGCTGTCGCCGCGCTTCTCGCTGCAGCCGTCCACGCTGATGGCGATCGGCGGCGTGGTCGCCGTGCTGCGCTGGATCGTCACCGCGAGCGAGCCGCCGCTCGTGCTGCTCGCGATCGCCCAGCTCGGCCACGGCTTCAGCTTCGGCCTGACCATCGTCGGCACCATGAACCTTTTGGCGCAGCGCGTGTCTTCGCATCAGATCGCGCGCGGGCAGGGCTATTACGCCGCCTGCAACGGGCTCCTGGGGGCGGCGACGTCGATCGCATCAGGCGCGATCTACGCCCGCATCGGCGACAATGTCTATTACGTCATGGCGGCGATGGCCGCTGCCGGTGCCATTCTGATCTGGTCGGCGCGGCATCGCCTCACGGCTCAGCCCCAGAGCGAAGCGTCCGGCGGGTAGACCAGGCTGCCGTCATAACGCAGGCCGTGGTCGCGGTCGCGCGCCAGCAGCAAGGGGCCGTCGAGATCGACGAAGCGCGCCTGCGGCGTCACCAGCATTGCAGGCGCCATCGACAGCGAGGTCGCGACCATGCAGCCGATCATGATCTCGAAGCCGAGCGCCCGGGCAGCATCGGCCATGGCCAGCGCCTCGGTGAGGCCGCCGGTCTTGTCGAGCTTGATGTTCACCGCGTCGTAGCGTTCGCGCAAGGGCGCAAGCGACTTGCGGTCATGCACGCTCTCGTCGGCGCAGACGGCGAGCGGGCGCCTGATCCGCGCCAGCGCTTCGTCGCGGCCTGCCGGCAGCGGCTGCTCCACCAGGGTCACGCCGGCGGCGGCACAGGCGGCGAGATTGGCTTCCAGATTGGCCTCGGTCCAGGCCTCGTTGGCATCGACGATCAGCTCGGCCTCAGGGGCGGCCTTGCGCACGGCTGCGATGCGCTCCGGATCGCCGTCGCCGCCGAGCTTGATCTTGAGCAGCGGACGGTGCGCCGCTTTGGCGGTCGCCGCGGCAATGGCCTCGGGGGTCGCTAACGAGATCGTGTAAGCCGTGGTGCGCTCCACTGGCGCCGGGCGGCCCAGCAGGTTCCAGGCGCGCAAGCCGGCCGCCTTGGCCTCGAGGTCGATCAGGGCGCAATCCAAGGCGTTGCGGGCCGCACCTGATGGCATTGCGGCCTGCAGGGTCTCTCGCGTCAGCCCGCCCGCGACGGCCTCCTGCATGGCCTGGATCGCGGCCAGCGTCGCCTCCGGCGTCTCGCCGTAGCGAGGATAGGGCACGCACTCGCCGCGGCCGGTCAGGCCGCCCCGGCTGACCTCCGCCACGACCGTGACGGCCTCGGTTTTGGCGCCCCGGCTGATGGTAAAGCTGCCGGCGATCGGGAAGCGCTCGATTCGCACCGCCAGGGTCACAAGTTTGCTGGAAGTCATTTTGAACTCTGGCGAAATCTGAACCTGCTAGTTACCTCTAGCAACTAACATTAACCCCTTGGGGATACCTTCTCTGGGTAAGGGCGCGTGCGCAACCATCTGATTTTCTCCGCCCCGGCGCGGGAGCGGACATGAGTGGCGATCCGAAGCTGGAACGGATTGCCAAGGGCAACGCGCTGGCACTGTGCGCCACCGGCACCTGGACCGCGAGCTTTGCGCCGGTCCTGGAGCGCATGGTGGCGGACGCCGAGAAGCTCGCAGGCACCCCGCAAAGCATCTTCATCGACGTCTCCGAGGTCGCCAAGCTCGACACGTTCGGTGCCTGGCTGATCGAGCGGCTGCGCCGCAGCCTGACCCAGGGGGCCGTCGAGGCGCAGATCGCGGGGCTCTCCGCCAATTATTCCAGCCTCGTGGACGAGGTGCGGCGGGTCAGGGGGGCGGCCGTGGTCGACAGCGACCCGATCACCATCTCCGGCATGCTGGAGCAGATCGGACGGGCCGTGGCCGGCGTCGCCGGCACGGTGGCAGGCCTCGTCGACATGCTGGGGGCCGTGCTCGCGGCGTGGTTTCGCGTCCTGATTCATCCGCGCTCGTTCCGCCTGACCTCGACCGTGCATCACATGGAGCAGGTCTGCTGGCGCGCGGTGCCGATCATCGTGCTGATCACCTTCCTGATCGGCTGCATCATCGCGCAGCAGGGCATCTTCCATTTCCGCCGCTTCGGCGCCGACATCTTCGTCGTCGACATGCTCGGCGTGCTGGTGCTGCGCGAGATCGGCGTGCTCCTGGTCGCGATCATGGTCGCCGGCCGCTCCGGCAGTGCCTACACCGCCGAGCTCGGCTCGATGAAGATGCGCGAGGAGATCGACGCGCTTCGCACCATGGGGTTCGATCCGATCGAGGTCCTGGTGCTGCCGCGCATGATGGCGCTGGTGCTGGCGCTGCCGATCCTGGCGTTCCTCGGCGCGATGGCTGCGCTCTATGGCGGCGGTCTGGTGGCCTGGCTCTATGGCGGCGTCCAGCCCGAGGCCTTCCTGCTGCGCCTGCGCGACGCCATCTCGATCGACCATTTCATCGTCGGCATCGTCAAGGCGCCGGTGATGGCCGCCGTGATCGGCATCGTCGCCTGCGTCGAAGGGCTCGCCGTGCAGGGCAGCGCGGAATCGCTGGGTCAGCACACCACCGCGTCGGTGGTGAAGGGCATCTTCTTCGTCATCGTCATGGACGGCATCTTCGCCATCTTCTTCGCCTCGATCGGGATGTGACGATGGCAAGAGAAACTCAAAGCGAGATACAGGACCCGATCATCCGCGTCCGCGGCATCACCGTGCAGTTTGGCTCAACGCGCGTGCTGGACGGGCTCAACCTCGACGTCAAGCGCGGCGAGATCTTGGGATTTGTCGGCCCCTCGGGCGCGGGCAAGTCGGTGCTGACGCGCACCATCATCGGCCTCGTGCCGAAGGTCGCGGGCTCCATCGAAGTGTTCGGCGTTGACCTCGATTCATCGAGCGCGTCGCAGCGGCGCAATGTCGAGCGGCGCTGGGGCGTCCTGTTCCAGCAGGGCGCGCTGTTCTCCTCGCTGACCGTGCGGCAGAACATCCAGTTTCCGATGCGCGAATATCTGCGCGTCTCGCAGCGGCTGATGGACGAGATCACCATGGCCAAGCTCACCATGGTCGGCCTCAAGCCCGAGGTCGCCGAGCGTTTCCCGTCCGAACTCTCCGGCGGCATGATCAAGCGCGTGGCGCTGGCGCGTGCGTTGTCGCTCGATCCCGACCTCGTCTTTCTGGACGAGCCGACCTCCGGCCTCGATCCGATCGGCGCGGGCGACTTCGACGAGCTGGTTCGGACCCTGCAGCGCACTTTGGGGCTGACGGTTTTCATGGTAACCCACGACCTCGACAGCCTATACACAGCATGTGACCGCATCGCCGTTTTAGGGAACGGTAAGATCATTGCGGCAGGGTCGATCGCCGACATGCAGGCCTCGCAGCATCCCTGGCTGAGGCAGTATTTTCATGGCAAGCGCGCCCGCGCGGTCATGGGTTGAGAGCTGGGTTGAGTAGCCGGAGCACCTGATGGAAACGCGGGCGAACTACATTTTGATCGGCTCGTTCACGCTGGCGGTGATCGCCGCCGCGATCGGCTTCGTGCTGTGGTTTCAGTCGCTGCACACCACCAAGCAGCGCAGCCCCCTGCGCGTCGTGTTCGAGGGCCCGGCGGCGGGCCTGCGCAACGGCGGCAGCGTCAATTTCAACGGTATCAGGGTGGGCGAGGTGGTCTCGGTGAAGCTGGACAACCCGCGGCGGGTTGTCGCACTCGCCATGATCGAGAACAACGCCCCGATCCGCAAGGACACCCTGGTCGGCCTCGAATTCCAGGGCCTCACGGGCGTCGCCGCAATTTCGCTCAAGGGCGGCGAGGAGGCTGCGGCCCCGCCGCCGCTCGACCAGGACGGCATCCCGACGCTCACGGCCGACCCCAACAAGCTCCAGGATGTCACCGAGGCGATCCGCGCCACGCTGCAGAACGTCAACAAGATCGTCGCCGACAATCAGGAATCGGTGAAGAACTCGCTGAAGAACCTCGAGACCTTTACCAACTCGCTGGCGCGCAATTCCGAAAAGATCGACGCCGTGATGGCCAAGGTCGACGGCGTCATGCTCAAGGCCGACAATCTCATGCTCGGCCTCAACACGCTGGCCGGCGGCAAGGACGGCGGCGAGCTGTTCCAGGCGGTGAAGTCGATCCGCGAGCTAGCCGAAGATTTCGACAAGCGCTCGGGCGCTCTGATGGCCGACGGCCGCCGCACCCTCGGCGACATCAGCCGCGCCGTGAACAATTTCGACCGCAACCCGACCCGCGTCCTGTTCGGCGCCAGCAACTCGTCGCAGCCCGCCCCGCCGCCCGAGCCGCCGAAGCCTGCGGCAGCGCCGAGGCGGTAGGCGGTAGGAAAGCGCGAATGGGGAGTGGCGAATAGCGAGTAGCGTATACAGCCTTCCTCACGGATCGATCCCAAACAAAAACGGAGCCCGCGAGGGCTCCGTTTTCATTCGCTATTCGCTATTCGCAATTCGCCATTGGCGAGCTTCCGCTCACCCCAGCCGGCCCGCCGCGTGCGCGAGCAGGGTGTAGACCAGGCCCGTTTCCGAGATCAGGTGGCTGCGCAGCTCCTGCGGGCCGCGGCCGTCGCGGGCGACTTCGTCGAGCAGGCGCTCGAACTCGGCGACGTAGCGGTCGACCGTGCCCTTGAAGTTGCGGTCGGCGCGGTACTTGCGGGCGACCTCGTCGAAGGCCTTCTGGCCGGCAGGCGTGTACAGGCGCTTGGTGAAGGCCTTGTTCTCGCCGCGCTGGTAGCGGTCCCACATCTCGGCGGCGAGGTTGCGGTCCATCAGCCGGCCGATGTCGAGCGACAGCGATTCCAGCGGATTGCTGCTTGCCTGCGGCGCCTGCGGCTGCGGCGCGGGTGCCGCGCGGCCACGCGGAGCCTGACCGGCCGGTGCGCCCTGATTGGCGTCGGTGCGGTTGAGCAGGTCCGACAGCCAGCCGTCACGGCCCTGGTCGTTGCCACCGGGCGCGACCGGCGGCGCTTCGGTGCGGCGCCCGGCCGGCATGCCGAGGTCCGGCGGCGGCAGCGTCGAGGCGCTGCCGATGTCGCGCATGCGGGTCTCGGGAGCCCGGCCGCCGACGGCGGCCAGCACCGGCTCTTCCTGGCGTTGCACGCTGGCGCGGCCCGCCGTGGTGACGTCGAGCCCGCGGCCGTGCTGGGCCACGATGCGGTTGAGCTCGGCGAGCGCCTCGATCTGGTCGACGATCACCTTGCGCATCTGCGCCGTGCTCTCGGCGGCCTCCTGCGGCATCTCGAGTACGCCGCGGCGCAGCTCGTTGCGGGTGGCTTCGAGCTCGTTGTGCATCTCCAAAGCCATCTGCTTCATGCTGGCGACGAGGTTGGTGAACTTCTCGGTCGACTGCTTGAACATCGTATCCGCCTCGTCCGTGGTCTGGCGGTAGATGTCGTGCATGGCCTCGATGGTCTGCCGGTGCTCCTCTTCAGACGCCGCGCGCACCGCCTCGAACTGGCGGGTGATCGCGGCCGAGCCGGCGCCGGCGGTCTCGGCGACGACGCGGGCGATGTCGCGGGCGCGCTCTTCGGCCGCGGCAAGCGATTCATCGAGCAGGCCGGTGAAGCGCGACAGCCGCTGGTCGAGATCGGCCGTGCGCAGGTCGATCGTGGTGACGAGCGATTCCAGTGCCTGCTTGCGTTCGGCGAGCGAGGCAGTGGTGTTCTTGTTGCTCTGCTCGACGACCTGCGCGGCCTCGACCAGCGCCTGGCCATGCTTGTCGAACTGGGTCGACAGCTCGCCGAGATCCTGCAGCGCCTTCGTGGTCTTGCTGTTGAAGACGTTGAGCTGCTCTTCCAGGTTCTGCGTCGCCGCGCCGTTGCGCGAGGTGACGTCGTTCATCGCCGAGACGAAGTCGGCAACGCGGGTCACCAGCGCCCGCTCGAGCGAGTTGAGGTTGTCGTGCGCACCGGTCAGCACCTCCTGGAGCAGGATGTTGCCTTCGCGCAGGCGCTCGAACAGGGCAACCGTGTCGGTGCGCAGGATCTTGCTGGTCTCCTGCATCTCCGTGACGGCCGCGATCGAGACCTGGCGCGACTGGTCGATCGCGGAACGCGAGGCCTGCTCGAGGTCCTTGAGCGACTTGCCGACGGCGCTGGTGGCGACCTCGCTCGCCGCGTTGATGGTGCGGGCGACTTCCGAGCCGTTGCCCATCATGGTCTGCGAGAAGGCCTGGCCGCGCGTCTCGATCGACTTCAGCGCGTCGGAGGTGACGCGGTCGATGTCGAGCGTGAGCTGGCTGGTCTTGGAGCCAATCGCGTCGACCAGTGCGCCGCGCTTGGCGTCGATCATGTTCGACAGGCGGTCGGCCTGCTGCTGCACGTAGGTGACGATCTCGTCGGTCTTGCCGGTCATGGCCTGGCCGAAGCTGGAGCTGGCGGCGAGCACCGAGCGCTCGACGTCGGCCGAGCTCGACTTGACGCGCGAGCTCGCCTCGTTGGAGGCGGAGATCAGCGCGTTCTGGGCATTGAGCGCGCTGGTCTGGATGTCGTTGGTCGCGTTGGCGGCGGCTGCGCTCAGCGTGCGCTCGATCTCGGTCGAGATCGTGCGGATCTGGCTCGCGGCGTCGGCCGAGGTCGAGGTCAGCGAGATCTGGGCTTCACGCGCGCTGTTGAGGATGGTCGAGGCGGTGTCGGCGCCGACCGCGGTCAGCGTGCGCTCGATGTCCGTCGTCAGCGACTTGATCTGGCCCGCCGCATCGGTCGAGGCGGAGATCAGCGTGCCCTGGGCCTCGCGCACGCCGCTGGTGAGCGCCTCGATGGTGGCGCCGCCGGCTGTCGCCAGCGCGCGCTGCATCTCGGCCGCAAGCGAACGGACCTGGCTGGTTTGTTCTGCGGAGACAGCAAGAAGGGTGCTCTGGGCGTCGCGGGCGCTGGTGGTGATCGTCTCGGCAGTGGTCTGGCCGACCTGCGAGAGCGAGCGATGCACTTCGGCTGCGAGCGACTTGACCTGGCTCGCCGCGTCCGAGGACGCCGTCACCAGCGTGCTCTGGGCCTCGCGGGCGCCGCTCATGATGGTCTCGGCCGTCGAGGTGCCCGCCATCGTCAGCGAGCGCTGCACGTCCGAGGACAGCGCCTTGATCTGGTTTGCGGTCTCGGTCGAGGCTGCGATCAGCGTGCTCTGCGCATCGCGGGCGCCGGCGGTGATCGACTCCGCCGTGGCGGTGCCGGCCATCGAAAGCGATCGCTGCACGTCGGCGGTGAGGGTCTTCACCTGGCTAGCCGCATCCGAGGACGCGGTGACGAGGGTGGTTTGCACCTCGCGGGCGCCGGCCAGGATCGAGGCTGCGGTGGCGGAGCCCGCCGCCGACAGCGTGCGCTCGACGTCGGCCGCGAGCCCCTTGATCTGGGTGGAGGCTTCGCCCGAGGCCGCGACCAGCGTCGACTGCGCTTCGCGCGCGCTGGTCAGGATCGAGTTCGCCGCACCGGTGCCGACTGCGGTCAGCGCCTGCTCGACCTCGGCCGAGGTCATCTTAAGCTGGGCGTTGACATCGGAGGAGACCGTCAGCAGCGACTGCTGGGCGGTGCGCGCGCCGGTCTGGATGGTCTCGCTGGTGTTGACGACGAGGTTGGTGAGCGAGCGCTCGGCGTCCTCGACATGCGAGCGGATCGCGGTCGAGATCATCTCGGCGCGGGACATCATGTCCTCGCTGGCCTGGCGTCCGCTGCTTTCGATGCGGCCGGCCACGGCCTCGACGCGGGAGCCGAGCAGATCCTCGAACTGAGCCACGCGCACGTCGATGTCGCTGGCGACCGAGCCGACCTTGGTCTCGATGGCCTGCTGGATCTCCTGGAAGCGTGCCGTGACCGTGTCGGTCAGATGCGTGCTGCGGCCGTCGATGATCTCGGCAACCCCGGTGATGCGGCGGTCGACCGCCTCGATCGCCTGCGCGGTGCCGTCGGTGAGCGTCGAGGTCAGCAGCGTCAGGCGCGTGTCGATCGACTGCACGGCCTGCGATGCGCCGTTGGTCACGGCGGTGGTCAGGTAGGTGAGGCGGGAGTCGATGGATTCGAGCGCCTGCGTCGCGCCACCCGTGAGCGTGGTCGTGAGGTGGGTCAGGCGGGTGTCGATCGACTGGATGGTCTGCGATGCGCCGTCGGTCAGCGAGCTCGTGAGGTGGTTGAGGCGCGCATCGATGGTTTCAATGGCCTGCGAGGCACCGTCGGTGAGCGAGCTCGTGAGGTGATTGAGCCGTGCATCGATTGTTTCGATGGCCTGCGACGCCCCGCCGGTCAGCGACGTCGTGAGGTAGGTGAGGCGGGAGTCGATAGACTGGATCGCCTGCGCGGCACCGTCGCTCAGCGACGTCGCCAGCGTGTTGATGCGTCCGTCGATGGTCTCGGTCATCGACTTCGCGCGGCTGTCGAACGACAGCTCGAGCGCGGCGACGCGGCCGACGAGCTGCTCGTCGAAGGTCCTGATGTGGCCTTGGATGGTGCCGTCGAGGCTGGCGATCTTGCCGTTCAGCGAGGCGTCGATATTGCCGACGCGTTCGCCGATCGTGGTCTCGAACTGCGCGAGGCGCTGGTCGAGCACCGCCGTGATCTGGCCGCCGTTCGACGTGAAGCGGGTGTCGAAATCGTCGACATAGGTCTTCAGTGTCTCGGCGATGTCCTGCGTGCGCTGGCCCATGCGCTCGACGATCTCGCCGCCGAAGGTCTTCACGGTGCGGTCGAACTCGGAGATGTGGCGGGTGATCAGCGCGCCCAGCGTGCCGGAGTCGCGGGCGAACTTCTCGACCAGCTCGGTGCCCTGGTTCCTCACCAGCTCGTCGAACGCGCTCATCTGCAGCGACAGCGAATCGTGCGCGGTCTCGGTCTGGCTGACGACCTTGGCGACCAGGGCGTTGACGGTGGCGTCGAGCGCTTCGCTGGCCTTGTCGCCGCTCGTCATGATCTGGCCGGCGAGGCGGTTGCCGGCGTCGTCGATCTTGGCGGAGATGTCGTTGGACCGCAGCTCGAGCTCGAGCAGCAGCGAGTCCGATGAGTTCTTCAAGGAATCGTGCACCTGCTCGGTACGCTCGGAGATGCCGTCGACGATCGCGGCGGAACGCTGCTCGAACTCGCCGGTGATGCGGTCGATGCGCTCGTTCAGCATCTCGTGGACGCGGTCGGCGAGGTCGACGAACTCGTCGTGGACGTGGCCGGTCTTGAAGTTGAGGCTCGTGGTCAGCCGCTCGCTGGCGTCGAGCACGGCGCGCGTGGTCTCGTTGCTGGCCTCCTCGAGACGGTCGAGCAGGTCGCCGCCGCGCTCGCCGAGCGCCAGGATCATGTTGTCGCCGGCATTGCTCAGCGCCTGGGTGATGTGGGCGCCGCGCTCTTCCAGAGCGCCGGTGATCGACTTGGCCACCTCGTCGACGCGGGAGGCGATCGCGTCCGAGATCAGCGCGATGTCGTGGCGCAGGTCGATCTGCACGCCGGAAATGGCGCTGCGAACCTGCTCGGCCTGGCCGACCAGGTTGTCGCGCTGATGCGCGATGTCCTGGAGCAAAGCGCGGATGCGCACCTCGTTGTCGGAATAGGCGCGTTCGAGCGCGGCGACCTCATTGGCGACCAGCGTCTCGAGCTCACCGGCGCGCGCGATCGCACGCTCGATGCCGTCGCCCATCGCCGCGACCTCGCGGCGGATGGCCTGGCCGACGGTGACCATGGAATCGGAGGCCGAGCCTTCCGGCTCGGAGAAGCGGATCGCGACCTGCGCCATCGCCTGCGCGATCATGCGCATTTCCTGGCCGCGCCAGACGAGGCTCGCGAGGAAGTAGAACAGCATGACCGGTGCGAAGAACATCGCGACGAGGCCGGCGATCACGAGCACGCCGCCGCTCTGGCCCATGGCGGCCTGGATCGAGGGCAGGAAGCCGAAGGTCAGCGCAGCGCATGCGGCGAGCCAGATGCCGGCGAAGATGGTGGCGAAGGTGTAGACGCTGCGGGCAGGGCGGCCCTTCTGCAGCGCCTGGAGCAGCTGGCCGATGGTCTCGCGATCGTCGTTGGCGGCGCGGCGCGCGGTGCGCGGCTCCTCGACCGGGTCGAACACGGTCGAGCGCTCGTTGGCGGCGGGGCGCGGCTCGAAGCTCGGCTCGTCGAAGGCCGGAGGCGCGGCCGGCGGCACCGGGGGCGCCGTTTCGTTGCGCATTGCGGCGTTGCGGCTGGTATCGGCCGCGGTGTCGCTGATGTTCAGAGCTTCCTGGATTGCAGAAAGCGCAACTTCTGTAGGGTCTTTGGCCTTTTTCGGAGTGTTCGCCATGTTCAGTCCGAGCCCTCGTTACTTGTACGCGTCCCCCCGCGAGCCCTGCGCGCGACGCAAGCCCACAGACCGGATCATGCCGCTTGCGCGGATCTCCGAGCCGTCCCCACCCGGACGGCTTGTCCGCCAATTTCTGCAACATCCTATTGGCAGAGCGTCGCGAATGAAATGCCCGCGATTAAGACATTCTTAATCATCGTTAACAGGATCGCGCCGTAACGCCTTAGCAATCAACGCAATTCTCAACCGGACTCGGCCAATTGCGGCAACTTTTCGTCAATAAACCGGCGGATCTGCGTCAAATCCCCCAAACATTTCGTTAACCATTTCCATGCTTGGGTGAGGGGAATCTGACCGCCGGACCGGCGGCCGTCGCGCGAAGCCGGGGCCTGCGCCATGACGCCTGAACTGCAAGGGATGGACTGGATGCCTTCGCCCCCGCTTGCGCCCATCGACAGCCCGCTCGACCTCGATCACCTCTCTCGAATGACGCTCGGCGACGCTGAGCTGGAGCAGGAAGTGCTGGCCATGTTCGCGGAGCAGGCGGCCCGTCTGCTCGCGGCGATGACCGCATTGCCGGCCGAGACCGGCACGCTTGCGCACAAGCTCAAGGGTTCGGCGCGCGGGATCGGCGCCTTTGCGGTCGCTGATGCCGCTGCCAGCCTGGAGACTGCGATCCGGACCGGCCATGGCCGGCCCCACGCCTTCGCCGCGCTGAAAGAGGCGGTGGCCGAGGCCCGCGCTGCCATCGCGGCGATGCTGAAGCGTTGAGCCGATACGTCCGGAGCCGGGCTCTAGTCGCTTGTTTTGACGCGTTTTCTTCCCGCAAAGCGGGAATCATTTGGCTTCAAAACGCTATGGCGCCGGGCTGACCGACCCGTTATAGGACAGCCGGGACCCTCCTTCATTCAAAGCACCGCGGCAGCACGAGCACACATGGCCAAGATTCACTTTGTCGACCACAAGGGCGAAACCCGCACGGTGGAAATCGAGAACGGCGCAACCGTGATGGAAGCTGCGATCCGCAACAGCATTCCCGGCATCGAGGCCGAATGCGGCGGCGCCTGCGCCTGCGCAACCTGCCATGTCTATGTCGACGAAGCCTGGCGCGAGAAGGTCGGCAGCCCGACGCCGATGGAAGAGGACATGCTCGACTTCGGCTTCGACGTGCGCCCGAATTCGCGCCTGTCTTGCCAGATCAAGGTCTCCGACGAGCTCGACGGCCTCGTCGTGGCGACGCCCGAGCGCCAGGCCTGATCCGTCTCCAAGCAGACTGTCCAAGTCGACTAGGTGCTCGGCGGCGCGACCTCGATGCCGCGCTTATGCCAGGGTCTGAGCTTCTCGATCACCTCTGCGGTCAGCGGCGCCGGTCGGCGCGTCGCCTCGTCGAGCAGGACGCCGACCGACGTCGCCGACGCAATGCACGTGCCTTTCGAGAACACGACCTGCTCGAATGTCACCGACGTTCGCCCGAGCTTGACCACGCCGAGGCCGAGCTCGATCGAGCCGGGCCAGTGCAGCTCGGCGCGAAAATGCATGTCGAGCCGCACCATGATCCAGGCGAGCCCCGGCGGGGTCAGCCCGTATTCGGGAAGCTTCATCAGCGTGACACGGCCGGTCTCGAAATATGTGGCATAGACCGCGTTGTTGACGTGCTGGTTCGGGTCGAGGTCGCCGAACCGGACGTTGTCGCTGAGGCGAAACGGAAAGTCCTCAAGGCGCGGGGTCGTGTCGAGGCGGGCTGGCGCGTTCACCGATTGATCTCCGTCATATCCATCCTCGTTACAGCCCAGTTATTTTGGCCCGGCAAGTGGGCGCGGCTGCGGGGCGATCCCGCTTTTATGCCTTTCCTGTTCCATCCCCGTTGGCTAGACAGGCAGGGTCACCTCTGCCCAACGGGCGCCGTCCAACCGATAACGATCGATAAAGAGACGACATGAGCGACGTGATCAAAACCGATGTGCTGATTATTGGGGCCGGGCCGTGTGGTCTGTTCGCCGCCTTCGAGCTCGGCCTTCTCGACATGAAGGCGCATTTCGTCGACATCCTCGACAAGGTCGGCGGCCAGTGTGCCGAGCTCTATCCGGAAAAGCCGATTTACGACATTCCCGGCATTCCCCAGGTTTCGGGGCAGGGGCTGACCGACGCGCTGATGGAGCAGATCAAGCCGTTTCATCCGACCTTCCATCTCGGCGAGATGGTCGAGACCGTGGAGAAGATCGGCGATCCCTTGTTTCGCTGCACCACGGATGCCGGCAAGGTGTTCGAATGCAAGGTGGTGGTGATCGCGGCCGGCGGCGGCTCGTTCCAGCCCAAGCGCCCGCCGGTACCGGGTATCGAGGCCTATGAAGGCACCTCGGTGCATTACGCCGTGCGCAAGATGGAGACGTTCCGCGACAAGAGCGTGCTGATCGTCGGCGGCGGCGATTCCGCGCTCGACTGGACGCTCAATCTGCATCCGATTGCGAAGCGCATCACGCTGCTGCATCGGCGCGACGAGTTTCGCGCCGCGCCCCATAGTGTCGAGCAGATGCGCGCGCTGGTTGCCGGCGGCAAGATGGATCTGCGGCTCGGCCAGGTCACCGCGCTCTCCGGCGCTGATGGAAAGCTCACCGGCGCGACCGTCAAGGGCAACGACAACAGCGTCACCGAAATCGCCTGCGACACCATGCTGCCGTTCTTCGGGCTGACCATGAAGCTCGGCCCGGTCGCGAATTGGGGCATCGCGCTGGAGAACAATCTGGTGCCGGTCGAGACGTCCGCGTTCGAGACCAATGTGCCGGGCATCTTCGCGATCGGCGACATCAACACCTATCCCGGCAAGATCAAGTTGATCCTGTGCGGCTTCCACGAGGGCGCGCTGATGTCGCAAAAAGCCCATCGTTATGTCTATCCGGAGAAGCGGCTCGTGTTCCAGTACACGACCTCGTCCTCCAGCCTGCAAAAGAAGCTCGGTGTCAACTGACGGAAGCGTCCGGGGCGGCGATGCCCCATGTTTCTGGTGCTGGAACCGTTCGCGAAATCGCCGTAGTCTGCGGCCATTCCGGTCATAGGCTTGGCCAAGTTTTTAGCTTAGCACAGTTTGGCTCTGCGAAGTCTTGGCTCAGCAAAGGTGATTGGCTCAGCAAGGTGATCATAATGCGGACTCTCGTTTCCAGCTTTCGGCTGCTCTCCTTCCTGGCGCTCGCATTGTCGCTCGCGATCGTGACGCCGTGCGCGGCGCAGACCGCCGAGCCCACGGCGGCGGGCCTCTGGCAGAAGGTCGAAGACGGCAGGACGGTCGGATGGTTCCTCTTCATCGATCGCAACGGCGTCTTCGAAGGCGTAATCGCAAAGACCTTCCCGCGGCCAACCGACGACCCGAACGAGGTCTGCTCCAAGTGCACCGACGATCGCAAGAACGCTCGGGTGCTCGGCATCTCCTTCGTCCGCGACATGAAGCGCGAAGGATTGAAGTACGAGGGCGGCAACGTGCTCAATCCGCGCGACGGCCAGATCTGGAAGGCCAACATGCGGGTCAGCCTCGACGGTCAGACCCTGACGTTGCGCGGCTATCTCGGCATCGCGCTGCTCGGCAAGGACGAGACCTGGACGCGCCTGCCCGATGCCAACATCGCGCAGGTCGATCCGGCCATCGTCGCAAAATACTTGCCCGCGCAGGCTGCTGCCGCCAAGCAACCGGCGCCCGCGGCGAAGAAGGGCGGCGCGATGATGGCGCCGGCAAAGCAGTAAGGGCGCAAGCCGCGCGCTGCGCGGTCTCAATGGCCCTAGCGCAGGGTCTCCAGCCTGTGCGGCCACTTTCGCCGAAGGGCGAACGTGCCTCGGGCGCCCTCCAGTAGTTCCCCGGAATGCGCGCTGGCGCTGGATTTGCATAGCTGTCGGCAAAGCTGCTGGGGGAGCGAGTCGCCGTCTCCACGCCTGCCGCGCACCATGCGGAAGGCGGATGGCAGCGTTTGCCCCGCGGTGATCACTTCGACCGCGGAGACCACATGAAACCTGCAAGACAGTGTGCCGCCGTGCTGCTGGGGCTGGCGGTTCTGACGCATGCGGCGCTGGCGCGCGACGACGGCCGCTTCGCCAACTCGCCCCTGAAACCCTGGTTCGAGAGTTTGCGTAGCGAGTTCGGGCTATGCTGCTCGGATGCGGACGGCTACGTCATCGCCGACGTCGATTGGGAGTCCGATCGCGGTCGCTACCGCGTGCGCATCGACGACGAGTGGGTCGTGGTGCCTGACGGCGCCGTGATCACCGTCCCGAACAAGATCGGCCGCACCATGGTGTGGAAGCACTATATCGACGGCCATCCGCGCGTGCGTTGCTTCATGCCGGGCAGCATGACGTAGAAGCGCGTCATTCCGGTCGGCGCGAAGCGCCGAACCGGAGCGACAACGCCAAGCTTAGCGCGCCTGGTTATTCGAACCCGCGCTCGCGAGCTGCTTGATCCGCGGCGACAGCACGGCGACCTGCACGGGCGAGGCCGGCATGCCAGCGACGATCATCGCGGGGCTTGCAGACTGCTCCTCGACGCCGGCGCCGCCGAGCACCTGCACTTGCGTTGTCGTGATCGGAAACGACGTCACTTCATAGGAGGGAAGTTCGCTGGCGAACGCGGCGGCCGAGCTCGCAATCATGGCGCCGGCAACGGCAATCATCGAGAGAACACGCATGGGAGAATCTCCGTGGAAGATGTCAATCGGAGGTTTGGTCGCCGCGATGGCAGAACAGGTTCGCCCGTGCGCGAACATTCCCGTTGTCTTCGGCGCAGATATTGATTGCGTGATGCGAAGGGACGAAACGCGGAGGACGTTTTCCGCGCCAATGTTTCCGGACGGTTTCGCGATAAGCGCCGATGCGCCCGTTCAATGCTCTTGCAGATCGAGCTGCGCAGATCTCGCCGGCCCCGCGGCCGCGGCAAAGCGCAGGCGCATCGTCGTGCCGTAGCCGAGCGCGGAAGCGACGACCAGCTCCCCGCCATGCGCCGCCATGATCTCGCGGACGATCGACAGGCCGAGACCGGCGCCTGCACCTGCGGCGTTGCCGGTCTGAAACGGCTCGGTCAGCCTGTGTTCGGCGCCATCGGGCAGGCCAGCCCCATCATCGTGAATAGCCACGCCATCGCAGCCGATCGTGGCGACGATGCGCCGCGCGCCATGGGCGTGGATGAGCGCATTGCCGACGAGATTGGCAAGTGCACTTCGGATCGCAGCGTCTACGCCCTGCACCACGAAGGGACCTCTTCCATCGTGCTCCAGCGCAAGCTCGATGCCGGCGTCCAGCGCCGACGGGCTGAAATCCGCCAGCACGTCCAGCGTGATCTGGGCAAGATTGATCGGCCGCTTCTCGATCGCATGATTTTGTAGTCGCGCCAGGTCCAGCATGGCCGAGACCAGCGAGGTCAGCCGGCGGACGTCGCGCACCAGCTCGGCCTTCAGGGCCGGCTCGGGCACGTCCTCGATCTTGGCGCGCAGCAGCGTCAGCGGCGTGCGAAGCTGATGGGCGGCATTGCCGAGGAAGCGGCGCTGCATCCTGATATAGGCGTCGATCTCGCCGAAAGCGCGGTTCAGCGCCTCGACCAGCGGCTTCAACTCGCGAGGGACCTCGGACAGCGATATCAAACCTTGCGGCGCCGAGGGGTCGATCGCGAGCGCGCGACGCGCCACCCGCTCGATGCTACGAGAGACGAAACGTGCGGCAAGCGCTGAACCGATGGCGACGGTCGCGGCAAAGGCCAGCGCCACCAAGGCGATCGAAAAGACCCTGCGGAGGAGAAAAGTCCTTGCAATCCGGCCAAAGCGAACCTGAGGCTCGCCGACCATCATCGCGAGCCGCAACGGGCCCCGTTGTACGGCGGAAAGACAGAAGGTGCTCTTCTGGTCGAGCGTGCTGAAAACGGACGAGCCGATGGGCCCGTGGTAGGGCAGCACGAAGGGAAGGGGAGGCCGGTGTTCGCTGCCGTACTCGCTGAGCAGGTCGCCCGCGGACACCACGTACCAGAGGTTTGGGCTGTCCAGCTTCAATTCCTCGAGCGCAGGAGTCGAGCGTATTATCAGTCTTTGCCCTTCGATCACCGTTGCGCGATCGAGAACGGCCGCTACGACCTGGCACGCCCTGAACTCGCGCTCCTCCGTCGGGTAACGCCATATGAAGAGGCCAAGCATGATCAGGAAGATCGTGGTGGCGGCGATACCGAGCGAGAACGCAAAGGTTCGGGCGATTGACTTCATCGCGGCGTTGCCAGCCGCAGGATGTAGCCGATGCCCCGCATGCTGCGGATCTCGACGTCGCCGCCGAGTTCGGCCAGTTTCTTGCGCAAGCGCGAGACCTGCGCCTCGAGCGTGTTGGACTCGATCTCGTCGTCGAAGCCGTAGATCTCCTCGATCAGGGCGGCGCGGGTGATGACGCGGTCGCGCCGCATCAGCAGCGCCCCCAGGATCAGCGCCTCGCGCCGGCGCAGCAGGATCCTGGTGTCGGCGACTACCGCCTCGTTGCTGCCGAGGTGCAACTCGACGTTGCCGAGCGACAGCACCGATGGGGCCAGCAGCCGAGGCCGGCGCAGCACCGCGCGCACGCGCGCAAGCAGCTCCTGCGGCTCGAACGGCTTGCCGAGATAATCGTCGGCCCCGCCGTTGAGCCCTTCGACGACATCCTCCTTGGCGTCCTTGGACGTCAGCATGATAATTGCGGGCCGCTCCGCCGATTGGCTCAGCGCCGTGACCACCTGGAGCGCATCTCCGTCGGGTAGCATCCGGTCGACGATCGCCAGATCATACTTGAAATTGTTCAGTGCCTGGCGGGCATCGGCGATCGAGCCGACGAGGTCGACGATGCCGTGCAATTGCCCGAGCAGCCGGCTCACATAGGCGCCGATCTGTGGTTCGTCTTCGATCACGAGGGAGCGCACGCGGGTCGTCCTTGACTCTGCTGGGGCAACAACACCCTGACCGTGACGCTCCCTGGCCGAATTCTGGCGTATCGGCTCGTGCGCGAGGGTTCCCTTAAAGGCAGCGAGCTTGGCGAATAAAAGGCAGGACCGGGTGAGCGCGCGGGCACGGCCCGTCACGTTTTTGAGGGCGTGATCGCGGTGGTGCAATGTTGGGGCAATGTTGATCCGGCGGGCGTGCCTGCCAGCGGCGGACATGGCCCTGGGGAGCATCCGATCGCACCTTGCAATCTTGGGGCAATTTTGCCGGACCAGATGCTGTGGCTCCTAACCACAACAGTCGACTCGGCCTGCAAAGGCCGGTCCGGGGCCCCGCAATGAATGATTTCGAAGAAGCCGCTCTCCGCCTCACGGCGATTGTGCGGCGGACGACCGCCTGTCTCGCCGCACTCGGTGCGATCATGGCGACTGCGCCATCAGTCTCGGCGCAGACCGCCTTCACGCTGCCAGCGCCGCCATTGGAGCTGCCGATGCTGCCCTCGCCGTCGGGAAACTGGACCGTCATGGTCGGTATCGGCGGCGAATACAGGCCCGAGTTCGTGGGATCGAACAACGGGAAGTTTCTTCCGATCCCGATCTTCTCCATCCGCCGCGCCGGATCGATCGACCAGTTTCGCGGACCGCGCGACAGCGCCAGCATCGCGCTGCTCGACATCGGCCATTTTCGCGCCGGCCCCGCGTTCAAATACGTCGCCTCAAGGAAGGCCGACAAATATGCCGAGCTGACCGGCCTTGGCAATGTCGACGCCGCCTATGAGCTCGGCGGCTTCGTGGAGTATTATCCGGTCGACTGGCTGCGCCTGCGCAGCGAGTTGCGCCAGGGCATGGGCGGCCATACCGGCACCGTCGCGGATGTATCTGCCGATGTCATCGTGCCGCTGATTCAAAGGCTGACGATCTCGGCCGGCCCGCGCTTCACCTGGAAGAGCACCAATGCCACTGCGCCGTATTTCGGCGTCGATGCCGTGCAGGCGCTGGCATCGGGGCTTCCAAGATACGATGCCAGAGGCGGTGCGCACTCGGTCGGTTTCGGCAGCCAGATCTCCTACCGCATCAATCCGCAGTGGGAGGTCCACGCCTATGTCGAGTACCAGAAGCTGCTCGGCGATGTCGCGGACAGCCCACTGGTGAAGCTGCGGGGATCCTCGAACCAGACCACCGTCGGTCTCGGTGCGTCCTATTCGTTCGATTTCAGGATCCGATAGACCATGCGCGGCAAGATCATCCTAACTCTCGCTTGCGCGATCGCCAGCGTCGCGCTCGGCGCCGCCGCGGCGTTCGAGACGCGTGCGAGCCGGCTCCAGGCGATCAAGACCGTCGGCATCATCTCGGCGATCGGCGAGGAGATCAGCCTGACGCGAGCCGGCCTGACCGGGCTCGACAACGCCGCGCAGACCGCCTCGATCGGCGCATGGGGGCTGGACGAGCTGATCGTCCAGCAGGCGACGAAGCTGCTGAGCGGACGGTTTCATGTGCAGCCGGTGAGCTACCGGCGCGCGGCCTTCGCCGCGATCAGGGATTCGGCGGTCGCGCCGGTCAATCTGCTGCGGAGCGACCCGTTCAAGGAGCTGGTTCGCAGCGATGTCACGCCGCAGGGACTGGACGCATATATCGTCATCACCCGGGCGAGATCGAAGCTTGGAAACGGCCGCAACGTCGAGGGCGTCGGGTTCGCCGAATATCGGACGCTGCTTGCGGATTACGGACTGATCCACGCCTTGTACGAGGTTCGCATCATCGAGGGCAAGTCGTTCGACGTGATCGAGAAGAGGGCGGCCGCGCCGCTCGACAACACTGGAACGGTACGGATCGCCGGCCCGAGCGGACCGATCGAAGCGACGTTCGAGGACGCGGGTTCGAGCGAACGGCTGCGTGCGGCGATCGCGAACCTCATCGTCCGAAGCCTGCCGCTCACGCTGGGCGACATGCACTTGATCGAGGGACAGTGACGGTTCTGTTTTGACGCGTTTTCTTGACGCGAACCGGGATCCACTTCGCTCGAAAACGCCTCAGGTCACCGGCGCGGGATTGAACAGCGTGAGGTCGTTGTGGATGCCCCAGCGGTCCGACCAGGGTTTGGTTCGGCCGCTGGCGACGTCGAGGATCAGGCGGAACAGGTCCCAGCCGGTCTCCTCGATGGTCTTCTCGCCGGTTGCGATCTTGCCGGCGTCGAAGTCGATCAGGTCTTTCCAGCGCCGCGCGAGCTCGCTGCGCGTCGCGACCTTGATCACCGGTGCTGCCGCAAGGCCATAGGGCGTGCCACGGCCGGTGGTGAAAACTTGCAACGTCATGCCCGAGGCGAGCTGCAGCGTGCCGCAGATGAAGTCGGAGGCCGGCGTCGCGGCGAACAGCATGCCCTTCTGCGTCGCCTTCTCGCCGGGCGAGAGCACGCCGGTGATCGCGCTCGAGCCGGACTTGACGATCGAGCCGAGCGATTTCTCCACGATGTTGGCAAGGCCGCCCTTCTTGTTGCCGGGCGTGGTGTTGGCGCTGCGGTCGGCGCCGCCGCGGGCGAGATAGGAATCGTACCAAGCCATCTCGCGCACCAGCGCGCGGCCGACGTCCTCGTTGATGGCGCGGCGGGTGAGCAGCTGGATCGCGTCGCGCACTTCAGTCACTTCCGAGAACATCACGGTCGCGCCGGCGCGCACCAGGAGGTCCGCGGCGAAGCCGACGGCGGGATTGGCAGTGACGCCAGAGAAGGCATCGCTGCCGCCGCATTGCAGCCCGATGACAAGATCAGATGCCGGGCAGGTCTCGCGCTTGCGCGTGTTGAGCACCTTCAGCCGCGCCTCGGCCTGGATCATGATCGCCTCAACGATGGCGCCGAAGCCGTCGAAAGCCTCGTCCTGCATTCGCACGATGGCGTCACCGACGCCTTCCGGCACCAGGCGTTCGGGCGCGAGCTTCTCGCAGCCGAGGCCGATCACCAGAATCTCCCCGCCGAAATTCGGGTTGAGCGCGAGGTTCTGCAGGGTGCGGATCGGCACCACCGCGTCGGGCGCGGTGATGGCGACGCCGCAGCCATAGGCGTGCGTCAGCGGCACGACGTCATCCACGTTCGGATATTTCGGCAGCAGCTCGGCGCGGATGCGCTTCACCGCATATTCCATCGTGCCCTTGACGCATTGCACGGAGGAGGAGATGCCGAGGATGTTCTTGGTGCCGACCGAACCGTCCGGATTGCGGTAGCCCTCGAAGGTGAAGCCTTCGAGCGGCGGCAGCGGTGCGGGGACGGCGGTCGAGATTTCGAGCTTGTCGAGGGCAGGGGCCTCCGGCATGCGGATGCGCGCCTCGTCCACCCATTCGCCGGCCAGGATCGGCGACAGCGCGTAGCCGATGATCTCGCCATAGCGGACGATCGGTTCGCCTTCCGCGATGTCGACCAGCGCGGTCTTGTGTCCCTGCGGCACGAAGGCGCGCAACGTCAGGCCGCTGGCAAAGCGCGCGCCGGCGGGGAGCCCGAAATCATTGACCACGATCGCGACATTGTCGCGCTCGTTGAGCTTGATGTAGCGGGGCTGCTCTTTCGCTGCGACGTCCTGGTCCATCTGCACTTGCCTCAGAAGTCGTAGGGTGGGCAAAGGCGCAACGCGCCGTGCCCACCGTCCTCACACCGAGCGTAAGCGGTGGGCACGCTTCGCTTTGCCCACCCTTACGATATCTCAGCCCGGATTGGTGTAAGCCGTCTTCACCGTGGTGTAGAACTCGCGCGCGTAGGAGCCCTGCTCGCGGGCGCCGTAGCTCGAGCCCTTGCGGCCGCCGAACGGCACGTGATAGTCGACGCCGGCGGTCGGCAGATTGACCATCACCATGCCGGACTCGCTGTTGCGCTTGTAATGCGAGGCGTATTTCAGGCTGGTGGTGCAGATGCCGGAGGCGAGGCCGAACTCGGTATCGTTGGAGATGGCGAGCGCCTCTTCGTAATTCTTCGCACGAATGACGGCGGCGACCGGGCCAAAAATCTCCTCACGCGCGATGCGCATGTTGTTGTTGGCTTCGGTGAACAGCGCCGGCTGGAGATAGTGGCCGGGATTCTCGCGCTTTAGCAGCTCGCCGCCGAAGGCGAGCTTGGCGCCTTCGTCCTGGCCGATCTTGATGTAGCGGAGGTCCTGGTCGAGCTGGTTCTGGTCCACCACGGGGCCGATATGCACGCCGGCCTTGAGCGCATCGTCCACCGACAGGCTGTTCAGACGCTCGGCCATGGCGGCGACGAAGCGGTCGTGGATGCCCTCGGTAACGATCAGGCGGGACGAGGCGGTGCAGCGCTGGCCAGTCGAGAAATAGGCGCCGTTGACGGCGACCTCGACGGCAGTCTTGAGGTCGGCGTCGTCGAGCACCACCAGCGGGTTCTTGCCGCCCATCTCGAGCTGGAACTTCTTCATGGGGTTCGAGAGCACGCAGGCCTGCGCGATCTTGCGTCCCGTCTGCACCGAGCCGGTGAAGGAGATCGCGGCGACGTCCGGATGCTCGAGCAGGGTCTGGCCGACCACCGAGCCGGAGCCGACGACGAGGTTGAACACGCCCGCGGGAATGCCGGAGCGGGTGATGATCTCGGACAGCGCATGCGCCGAGCCGGGCACCAGCTCGGCCGGCTTGAACACCACGGTGTTGCCGTAGCAGAGCGCAGGCGCGATCTTCCAGGCGGGGATCGCGATCGGGAAATTCCAGGGCGTGATCATGCCGACGACGCCGACCGGCTCACGGGTGAGCTCGACGTCGAGGCCGGGACGCACCGAGGCGCCCTTCTCGCCGATCAGGCGCAGCGCTTCGCCGGCGAAGAACGCGAAGATCTGGCCGGCGCGGGCGACCTCGCCGATGCCTTCGGGGAGGGTCTTGCCTTCCTCGCGCGCGAGCAGGCGGCCGAGCTCTTCCTTACGGGCGAGGATTTCGGTCGAGATCTTGTTGAGCGCGTCATAGCGCGCCTGCGGGGTCGACTGTGCCCAGGCGGGGAAGGCGGCCTTCGCGGCGGCGATCGCCTTCTCGGTCTGCGCCTTGTCGGCCTTGGCGTATTCGCCGACGAGATCGTTGGTGTTGGAGGGATTGATGTTCCTGGTGACGCCGGAGCCGTCGACCCATTCGCCGCCGATGAAGTTCTTCAGGATCGCTGTCATCTTTTTCCTCCAGGGGAACGTTTCTAACGCACGAGGCAGGGACGCTTGTCGTCAAACGTCCAGCCGGGGATCAAGTCCTGCATGGCCATAGCGTCATCCCGCCCCCCAAGTCCATGCTTCTTGTAGAGCTCGTGCGCGGCCTCGATGGCGGAGCGGTCGATCTCGATGCCGAGGCCCGGGCTATCAGGGACGGCGATCTTGCCACCCTTGATCTGGAGCGGCTCCTTCGTCAGCGCTTGACCGTCCTGCCAGATCCAGTGGGTGTCGATCGCGGTGACCTTGCCGGGGGCGGCGGCGCCGACATGGGTGAACATGGCAAGCGAAATGTCGAAATGGTTGTTGGAGTGCGAGCCCCAGGTCAGGCCGTTGTCACGGCAGGTCTGGGCCACGCGCACCGAGCCTTGCATGGTCCAGAAATGGGGATCGGCCAAAGGGATGTCCACGGCCCCGAGCCGCAGCGCATGGGAGAGCTGCCGCCAGTCCGTGGCGATCATGTTGGTGGCGGTCGGCAGGCCGGTGGCGCGGCGGAACTCGGCCATGATCTCGCGGCCGGAGAAGCCGGCCTCGGCGCCGCAGGGGTCCTCGGCATAAGCGAGGATGCCATGCATGCCCTTGCAGAGGCTGATCGCCTCATCGAGCGACCAGGCGCCGTTGGGGTCCAGCGTGACGCGCGCGCTGGGGAAGCGTTTTGCGATTGCGGTAACCGCCTCGATCTCCTGCTCGCCGCGGAGCACGCCGCCCTTGAGCTTGAAGTCGGCGAAGCCGTAATGGTCGTGGGTCGCCTCCGCAAGCCGCACCACGGCCTCTGGCGTCATCGCCTCCTGGTGGCGGAGGTTGAACCAGTCGGGCTTGGCGGTCTCGCCAGTGACGTAGTCGAGCTTCGACTTACGGCGGTCGCCAACGAAGAAGAGATAGCCGAGCGTCTCGACGCTGGTGCGCTGCTGGCCTTCGCCAAGCAGTGCTGCGACGGGCAGTCCGAGATGCTGGCCGAGCAGGTCGAGCAGCGCGGATTCGATCGCGGTGACCGCATGGATCATCACGCGAAGATCAAAGGTCTGCTTGCCGCGTCCGCCGACGTCGCGGTCGGCGAAGGCGGTACGGATATCGGCGAGGATGTTGTTCATCGCGCCGACCGTCTTTCCGATCACGAGGTCGCGCGCGTCCTGGAGCGTCTGCCAGATCTTCTGCCCGCCCGGCACCTCGCCGACGCCGGTGTGGCCGGCATTGTCGGTGAGGATGACGATGTTGCGGGTGAAGAACGGCGCATGCGCGCCGCTCAGGTTGAGGAGCATGCTGTCGCGGCCAGCGACCGGGATCACCTGCATCGCCGTGATAACAGGTGCTCCGGCGACTGACGCGCCGGAAATCTCAGTCTGGGCCATCGCAGGCTCCTCCCTGTCGTCTTGCTATTCTGCAGCTTGTTGTGACGATCGTGCGGCGGGCAGCTTCTGCACCAGTGCGGTTAGCTCCGCCATCTCCTGCTCGGTGAGATCGGTCAGCGGCGGACGGACGGGGCCGGAATCGCGGCCGATCACCTTCATGCCGGCCTTGATGATCGAGACCGCGTAACCCTTCTTGCGGTTGCGGATCGCGATCAGCGGCAGGATGAAATCCTTCAGGCCGGCCTGGATCGTGGCGTGGTCGCGCTTGCGCACCGCGGCGTAGAAGTTGGTGGCGAATTCCGGCACGAAGTTGAACACGGCCGAGGAATAGGTCGTCACGCCCATGTCGAGATAGGGCAGCGCGAAGGTCTCGGCGGTCGGCAGGCCGCCGACATAGGTGAGACGATCGCCGAGCTTGGTGTAGACGCGGGTCATCAGCTCGATGTCGCCGATGCCGTCCTTGTAGCCGACGAGGTTGGGGCAGCGCTCGGCAAGGCGCGCGAGCGTGTCGGGCTGGAGGATGGCGTTGTCACGGTTATAGACGATGACGCCGATCTTCACGGCGGCGCAGACCGCCTCGACATGGGCGGCAAGGCCTTCCTGCTCGGAATGGGTGAGGTAGGGCGGCAGCAGCAGGAGGCCGTCGGCGCCGGCCTTTTCCGCACCGATGGCGATCTCGCGGGCGATCGCGGTGCCGTAGCCGGTGCCGGCGAGCACGGGCACGCGGCCCTTGGTCTCGTCGACGGCGACCTTCACGACCTGCGGAACTTCTGATGGCGTCAGCGAGAAGAACTCGCCGGTGCCGCCCGCGGCGAACAGGCCTGCGACGTCAAAACCGCACAGCCAGTCCATGTTGGCGCGATAGGTCGCCTCGTCGAAGGAGTAGTCCGCCCTGAACGGCGTGACGGGGAAGGACAGGAGGCCCGATCCGATCTTCTGGGCCATTTCCTGCGGGGTCATCTTGCTCATGGGCGCTCCCTTCTCGTGTTGCGGAGGACGCAAGCAGAGGCCGCACGTCCATGCGCCGTGGTTTAGGAGACCGTTCGATGCGCGTCCAAGCCAAAGCCTATATCGACCGATGCGGATTGAGCATCAATCCTCCGCCACCTCCGCGGAGGACAATTCGCCGGCGATCTTGACGAGCGCCGACAGCAGCGGGTTCTCGTCCTCGCGCCGCCACACCATGAACAGCTCGACCGGAACGCGCGTGCGCAGCTTCAGCGGACGCAGGCGGACGTCGGAGATCTTCAGGCTCGCCGCTGCCGCCGGTACGATGGCGAGGCCGAGGCCGGCGCGCACCATCGCGAGGATCGAGTGGATCTGGCTGAGATGCTGGACGTAGCGCGGCAGCACGTCGGCGCGGGTGAACAGCGCCACCAGGAGATCGTGGAAGTAGCGGCTCTCATAGGGCGAGTACATCACGAAGGGCTGGTCGTCGAAATCCTTGATGGTGATGCCGTCGGCATTCGCCAGCGGATGCTTCTTCGGGATCGCCGCGAGCAGCGGCTCGGCGACGACGCGGCGGCTGGCAAGCTCGGGCCGCGCGATCGGCGGCCGCAGCAGGCCGGCATCGATCTGGCCAGAAGTCAGAGCCTCGAACTGATCGCCCGATACCATCTCCTTCAGAGAGAAATCGACCTCCGGCAGCTTGGCGCGGCAGGCGGCGATGAGTTCGGGCAGGAATCCATAGGCCGCGGCCGCGGTGAAGCCGACCTTCAGCGAGCCGGTCTTGCCGAGCGCGATGCGGCGGGCCACCTGCGAAGCGCTTTCGGCAAGCTTGAGGATGCGTCGCGCCTCCGGCAGGAAGCTGCGCCCGGCCGGGGTGAGGCGCACCGAGCGGCTGGTGCGCTCCAAGAGCGGCGCGTCGATGATGTGCTCGAGCACCTGGATCTGCCGGGACAGCGGCGGCTGCGTCATGTTGAGCCGCACGGCGGCGCGGCCGAAGTGCAATTCCTCCGCCACCGTGACGAAACAGCGGAGCTGGTTGAGGTCGAACATCGATACATGCCTTAGATGAATAAGGCGTTTCCCCGGCACTTCTAGCATCGATCACCCCCAAAACAAAGACGGCGGCCTTGTGGGCCGCCGTTGAGTTGCCTGGTCAAGCTCCCATGGGAGCCCTCAGGAGGAACAGGCTGACGCGAGACCGCCTCACGTCCGCTGCGGACGCCACTGCGCTCATCACGCGCCACTCTTAGGCCTCGGCCGTTTGCCCGACACGAGTCCTAGAGGTGCGCGCGGCGAAGTGTCCAAGTTCAAGGCAGTATCGATCGATGCTGTTTTTGGATCGATGGAACGGCGAAGTGGGGGATGATCGGTGTTGGGAAACCCTATCAAACCACCGCTGTCATTCCCCGCGAAGGCGGGGAATCCAGTACGCAGCGGCGTCTCGATTCAATCACTGCTGTCACGGAGTACTGGATCGCCCGGTCAAGCCGGGCGATGACGGTGAGTGTGTGGAGACAGCGCAGCTATTGCTGCGCGCTGGGCAGCAGCTGCGGCAGCAGTCCGCGCGTCACGTTCGGCGGCACGGCGTCGAGACCGAGCACGGCGCTCGCCGCCGGCAGCGCCGCATCGGCCATCGCGGCATGGCCCTCGGCGCTCGGATGCACCGCGCCGCCATAGACGGCGGAGAGCACGCCCCAGGTCGCATCGTGGATGTCGGTCGGCTGGCTCGCCGCCGGCAGGCCCTGCGGATAGGTCATCGCGGCGAAATAGCTGTCATTGGCGTCGCGGACCCAGCGCGCGCGGGGCAGGTAGGCGCGGTACTCCGAGGCGCCGCGGCCGCACAGCATCGGCTGGCTCGCCGCGCTGACGATGTCGGGATCGAAGCTCTGGCCGTTCGCGGCAAAGCAGCTGCGGTCGAATTCGGGATCGTTGCCGGAACGGGCGCAGAAGCCGTGCTCGGCGAACGCGGCCTGGTGCGCATCGACGAAGGTCATGCGGTCGGCTTCGGGATCGCGGCACAGCGCACCGCGGGTGCAGGTGGCGAGCCCCTTCAGCTGCGGCAGGAATTCGCTGTCGACGAAGGCGGAGACGCGGGAAAGGCGCTGCGGATCGGCATTGAAGGACGGGTGGATGTCAAAGCCGGCCCGGCCGCCGCGGCAGGGCGCGCCGCCGTCGGCGAGCGCAGGGTTGGCATAGGAGACATAGACCACGTGCGAGAGGTCGCCGCCGACCAGCGGCTTCAGCGCCTCGCGCAGCTTGACGAAATTCTGCGGCAGCTCGCGCTGGAGCGCATCGCGGGAATCGTCGACGCTCGCCAACACGCCGGAGCGGCGGAACAGCGCGCGCTCGGTCGCGGTTTCGACGATGACGTCGGCGACGAGGCCGGAGAAATAGACGTCGTTGGCACCGACCGAGAGCAGCACGAGATCGAGCGTGCGATCGGGCTGGCGCTTCTTCGCCGCGGTGACGGCTTCCCGCAGCTCGGCGACCTGCGCGTTCACGCTGGTGTTGCAGACGCCGGTCTTGCCGGGCGGGCATTCGCGGGCGCGCTGCGAGCCGAGCAGCCCGTCGCCGATGCTCGCGCCGGTGCAGGCGAGCGGCAGGAAGGTCACGGCGATGTGGGTGTAGCGCACCGCGAGCGCCAGCGCGGTGCGCGCCTGATAGCTGTAGAGCGATCGATGGCACGGCGCATTGAACCAGAGCGCGCTGTAGCGCTGCCAGTTGGCGAGCGTATCCGGCGCCTCGCAGGCGCGGCCGCCCTTGAAGCCGTGGCGGCTCGGCCGGTAGTACTGCGCGCCGGCGGTGCCGAGATAGGAGCGGAAGCAGAAGCCTTCGTCCGACAGCGCCAGCGGCCGGTCCGGATTGCCTTCGCCGGAGGCGATGCTGTCGCCGAGACCTGCGATGAAGATGTCGCGGACCTGGATCTCGGTCTGGATCCGCTGGGTCGGATCGGAGCCGGCCGAGACATCGACGGTCGCAACCGTCGGCTTGCCGTAGCGGACGCGCAAATTGATCGGCTCGGCGCAGTCGAAGGTCGAGCTCTGCGGGCCATCGCCGTCATCGAATGACCAGGCGCAGGTGGCGCCGACCGGCACCGCGCCGGTCAGGCGCACCGTCACGGGATGGTCGATCGGCGTGATGTAGTTCTCTTTGACATTGTCGCGGGTGCAGGGCTGGTTGACCCGGCCCTGCAGGTCGATGCAGAGCCGGTTGACCATGTTGCGGGCCCAGCCGCGGCCCTCGCTCTGGAGCTCCAGGGACTGTTCGGCGGCCAGAATGCTGCGGTTGCGCGCGTTCTCGACATGGAGCAGGAAGTCGCGCTCCTCGCGGAATAGCCGGAAGCGGTTACGCACCTCCCAGCTGATCTGCATGCTGCCGGCGTCCTGCGCGGCGGCGCGCTCGGGCAAAGCGAGAAGGCCGGCAAGCAGCACGGCGCCTGCCGAGAGGGTGCGAAGGAATACGGAAATCATGGCCCGCGTTTTCAACGGCAAAGTTGAGGCGGAAATAAGAGAGGATTGCGCGCCTGCCCGCAACTTTTGCCTGATGATTCCGAGGGGCCTTGATTGCCGGCGGCGGCTTGATTGCCGGCGGCGCCTTGGGCGGCTCAGCGCTTGCCGGCCTGCCGCAGCAGCCGTTCGCGCTCCATCGGCGTCACCTCCTTGGGCAGGTTGGCCTGCGCGCAGGCTTCCGCCAGCCGCCGCCGCTCCTGCCACGGCGCGACCACATTCGTCCAAAGCTCGCGCGTGCCCATGATGGAGATGGCAAGGCCGAACGGGATCACGAAATAGAGAATACGGAACACCAGCAGCGTGGCCAGAAGCTCCTCGCGGCCGAACTGGGGCAGCGCCACGAGCATGGCGGCATCGAACACGCCGATCGAGCCCGGCGCGTGGCTGGCAAAGCCGATCAGGGTCGCCAGGATGAACACGACCGCGAGCGACATGAAGTCGATCGGCGGGTTGGCCGGCATCAAGAGGTACATTGCCGTGGCGCAGAAGCCGAGATCGACGACGCCGATCAGGATCTGCACCAAAGTCAGCGGCGCCGAGGGCAGCACCACCTTCCAGCCCTTCTGGCCGAGCTCACGGCGCTTCTCGCCCATGCAGAGCCAGACCAGATACGCGCCGATCGATGCGAGACCGCCGACGGCGATCAACCGGTTGAGCGAGGAGGGCAGCTGATCCATCGAGGAGGCCGCGTCCGGATGGATGGCCATGCCGATCGAGAGCACGAAGATGTTACCGAGCCAGAAGGTCAGGCCGGACAGGAAGCAGATCTTCGCGACGTCGATCGCGTTCAGTCCGTAGTCCGAATAGATCCGGAAACGGATCGCGCCGCCGGTGAAGACCGTGGCGCCGATGTTGTGCCCGATCGAATAGGACGTGAAGCTGGACAGCGCCGCGATGCGATAGGGCACGTGCTTCTTGCCGATCGTTCGCAGCGCAAAATAGTCGTAGAAGGTCAGCGTACAGAACGCGAAGAAGACGCAGATCGCCGCCAGCCCGATGTTGCCGCGGGGAATCTCCGTCAACGCGGTCAGGATGACCCCGGTATCGATGCCCTTGAGCGTCCGCACCAGCGTCGTGATCGCAAACGCGATGATGAAGATGCTCGCGGCGACGCCGAGCCGTCGCCAGCCGATCCATCTATTGAAGCCGCGTTTCAACGCGGGCAGCAGTCCGTGCATTCATCCTCCCGGCGGGGGGCAAGACCGACCGGGCCAGACATTGGCCGGTCGGGTGCGATCACGGCCAAAAGGCAGGCATCGATCGCTAGGCATGATCCAGCTCATTTAAGGCAAAATCAGCGGCTTGTGCAGCCCTTGACAACAATAGGTTCTGCGTTCGGCGGGCAACTTTGTCATACGCGGTTCATATCGGCGGCGCGTTAAGCATATGAGTCGCGAAACCAGGCTCCATCCGCGCGCTCACCGTGCCGATACGATCTCAGATCCGGCGCCGTCCGCATTGTTCCAACGCAGAGCCGTATCGGCGTTTTTGGAACGTCGATGCCGCGTGGTCGTTAGCCTCCATCAGCAATCGAACATGGCGGAATACGCGGCTTTTTCGTGCAAGCCGGCGCCTCCGTGTTCCCAAGACCCGAGAGGATCGGAACGATGGGACTGTTCACAAAAGACATCAAGACCATGAACGACCTGTTCGTACATCAGCTCCAGGACATCTATTACGCCGAGCAGCAGCTCACCAAGGCGCTGCCGAAGATGGCGACCAAGGCCACTGATCCGCAGCTGAAACAGGGCTTTTTGACGCACCTCGAGGAAACCAAGCAGCACGTTGCGCGGCTCGAGGAGGTCTTCAAGATGCACGGCGTCCCCGTGAAGGCGGTCGACTGCCCGGCGATCGATGGCATCATCGAGGAAGCCGACGAGACCGCCGGCGAAGTCGCCGACAAGGCGGTGCTCGACGCGGCCCTGATCAATGCGGCGCAGGCCGCGGAGCATTACGAGATCGTCCGCTACGGCAGCCTGATCGCCTGGGCCAAGCAGCTCGGCCGCAACGATTGTGCGGCGGTGCTCGCCAAGACGCTCGAGGAGGAGAAGGCGACCGACCAGAAGCTGACGACACTCGCCGAGAGCAAGGTGAATCTGCGCGCGGCGAGCTGAGTAGAGGAAACTACGAGCGCCGCGCGACGGTCCGCGCGGCGCTTGTGCTTGTTCGCTTCCCGCTGCCGTGGTGCTGCTTCGGTGCGCCGTCGCGAGGATCAGCAATGTGAGCGAACTCGCTCATCTTCCATTCACCACTTCCGGAGCAGGTTTGTAGCCGGTTACCGATCGTCCACCACTGTCGGCTCAAGTGCGGGTCGATAGGGGCCGGCAATGTATCAAGTTCTCTACTGTCTCACCGACGAGCATGACTGGCGACTGGTGGCCCTTGGGGGCGCGGTGTGCCTGCTCGCCAGCGCCGCGGCGATCAGCCTGTTTCAGCGCGCACGCGCGACGCACGGAGCCGGGCGCCTGGCCTGGATCGCCCTGGATGCGGCCGTGAGCGGATGCGGCATCTGGGCGACGCATTTCATCGCGATGCTGGCCTACGGCCCGGGAAGCGCCGGCGCCTACAACATCCCGGTGACAATTCTGTCGCTGATGCTTGCGATCTCCTTGACCTTCGTGGGCCTCAGCATCGCCGTGGCGTCCTCGCGCCCGGTGTGGATCGTCGTCGGCGGCGCCATCGTCGGCCTTGGTGTCGCGGCGATGCATTACACCGGCATGGCGGCGCTGGAGATGCCGGCACGGCTGGATTGGATCGGGAGCACGGTTGCCGCCTCGGTGCTGTTCGGCGTCGTCTTCGCAGCGCTCGCGCTGTTCGTCGCCGCGCGAGGTGACGGCATTCGGCATGCGCTGAGCGCGACTGCTCTGTTGACGCTCGCGATCGTTGCCCATCATTTCACCGCGATGGGCGCGGTGCTGTTGACGCCGGACCCGACGATCGCGATCAGCGGGCTCTCGGTCCCGCCGGCCTCGCTGTCGTTCCTGACTGCCAGCGCCGCCGTCGCGATCATCGCGATTGCGCTCGTGGCCGCGCTGCTCGACCGCCGCGCCGAGGGCGAACTGGGCCGCCAGCAGATCGTGCTCGACAGCGCGCTGGAGAACATGTCGCAGGGGCTGTGCATGTTCGACGCCGACGGCAAGATCATCCTGTTCAACGAGCGCTATGCCGCGATGCTCCGTCGAACCGACGTGCCGCTCACCGGCCGATTGCTGGTCGACGTGCTCAGGGAAGAGCAGGCCAAGGGCCAGTGGCAGGGCGATGCGGATGAATTCTTCGCCCGCCTCGTCGCCGATGCGCGCGAGGGCCGCACCACGACCGACGTCGTCAACCGGTTCGGCCGCTCCATCCGGGTCGTCAACCAGCCGATGCAGGGCGGCGGCTGGGTCGCGACCTTCGAGGACATCACCGAATGGCTGGAGGCGCAGGCCAAGATCTCGCACATGGCGCGCCATGATGCGCTGACCAGCCTGCCGAACCGGGTGCTGTTCCACGAACAGCTCGAGCAGGGGCTGCGCCAGACCAAGTCGGGCGACCAGCTCGCGGTGCTTTGCCTCGATCTCGATCACTTCAAGGACATCAACGACTCGCTCGGCCATCCCATCGGCGATGCGCTGCTCAAGGAGGTCGGCCGCAGGCTCGAGGCCACCGTCGGCGAACAGGACACCGTGGCGCGGCTCGGCGGCGACGAGTTCGCGGTGGTCCAGATCGGACGCTCCGAGGAGATCGCCGCGCGATCGCTTGCCGGACGCCTCGTCGAGGTGATCTCGGCGCCTTACCAGATCGACGACCATCAGATCGTGATCGGCGTCTCGATCGGCATCTCGCTGTCGCCGCAGGACGGCAGCCATCCGGACGAGCTGCTCAAGAACGCGGACCTTGCGCTCTACCGCGCCAAGGCGGATGGCCGCGGCACCTACCGCTTCTTCGACACCGGCATGGATGCGCGTGCGCAGGCGCGGCGCCTTCTGGAAATGGATCTGCGCGCGGCGCTGCAACGCGACGAGTTTGAAGTCTATTACCAGCCGATCCGCGAGGTCGCCAGTGGTCGCGTCGTCGCCTTCGAGGCGCTGCTGCGCTGGAACCATCCGCAGCGCGGACTGATCGCGCCCATCAGCTTCATCCCGCTGGCCGAGGAGACCGGGCTCATCGTTCAGCTCGGCGAGTTCGTGCTGCGCTCCGCCTGTGCCGACGCGGCCACCTGGCCCGACGATGTCGATGTCGCCGTCAATTTGTCGCCTGTGCAGTTCAAGAGCCCGAACCTAATCGCGGGTGTGACCGAGGCGTTGGCCGCCTCGGGACTTGGTGCGCGCCGCCTCGAGCTCGAGATCACCGAATCCGTTCTGCTCCAGAACAGCGAGGCGACGCTGACGACCTTGCACGAGCTGCGCGCCATGGGCGTGCGGATCTCGCTCGACGATTTCGGCACCGGCTATTCGTCGCTGAGTTATCTGCGCAGCTTCCCGTTCGACAAGATCAAGATCGACCGCTCCTTCGTGTCGGAGCTGGCGACGCGCGAGGATTCCATGGCGATCATTCGCGCCGTGACCGGCCTCGGCCGCAGCCTCGGCATCGTCACCACGGCAGAGGGCGTCGAGAACGACGCGCAGCTCGAGCTGCTCCGGCGCGAGGGCTGCACCCAGGCGCAGGGTTATCTGTTCAGCAAGCCGCGGCCCGCCTCGGATGTCGCGATCATGCTGGAACGGCCGCGGCTGCGCGCGTCGGCTTGAGAGGTCAGCTTCGGCGCAGCGCGAAATGCGCGCCGCAGAACGCCATCACGGCGCCGAGACACAGGGCCGCAAGCCCGGCGAGCACGCCCGAGACGGTCGGGATCGGGCTCGGCGCCGACGCCGCCTGACCCGCTCCCGCAAGCAGCAGCACGCCGACCGCGATTAGGAATTGCCGCATCCGCTGCGGGATCTGTCCGGAGACGGCGCTCTGCATCAGGCTCGCCGTGAAATAGCCGCCGGAGAAGCCGACGGTGGCGATCAGCCACCAGGCGATGGCGGCGCCCGCCGGAATGAACTCATGCGTGTCGGAGCGCCAGAGGCGGCCGAGATCGAGACCGTAGCGCGCGCCCAGCATGTGCACCGCGAGCGCCAGTAACACACCGGAGATCATCGCGGCGCCGAGAATCAGGCGGCGCGGAAAAAAGGTCGTCTCAGCCATGCCTCGCTTGTAGGATGGCCGGGGGCGATCGCGCAAGCCGATCGCCCAAGCGATCGCCCATGGGTTCGTTGACGACATGCCGGGAGCGGAAGCGGGTTCGACCACGAGCTATGCCTACAAGGCCTCGCTGATTGGCTCGGCGCATCGCTTCGAGTTGACGGAGCAGGGGCTGTCCTGGCACATCGCCGGCCGCTCCGGCCTGTGGCGCTATGACGAGATTTCGGCGATCCGGCTGTCGTTCCGCCCGGTGTCGATGCAGCAGCACCGCTTCCGCGCCGATATCAGCCGCGCCGGCGGCGGCCGCATCGCGATCCTGTCGACGAGCTGGCAGACCGCGGCGCTGATGGCGCCGCAGGACAACGGCTTTCGCGATTTCCTGATCGAGCTGCATGCGCGGATGGCCAAAGCCGGCAGCCGCGCCGAATTGACGGCGGGCCTCGGCCGCAAGACCTATGCGGCGGTGCTGGCATTCCTGGCCGTGCTCGCGGTGGTAATGGCGGGGCTGTTGATCCGCGCGCTTCTGACCGGCGAGCTCGCCGGCGTGCTGTTCATCCTCGGCTTCGCCGCGCTGTTCGCCTGGCAGGTCGGCGGCTTCGTGCGGCGCAACCGGCCGCAGAGCTACAGTTTCGATCGCGTGCCGGAGGCCCTCTTGCCTTAGGTGCAATCGGCCGCAATCAAACGTGACTTCGCGTCCCGCCGCGAGCGTCGCATCTTGTGGTCATGTCAGCCATGGATCGCAGCACCCGTCTGCCGACGGCAGACGAGATCGCCAGAATCAACCGCACGCATTTGATCGATACGCCGCTCCAGCCAGCCGACTTGCTGTTCGTGTTCGGCACCCGCGAGGACGCTGGCTTGCGTGCCGACACCGCCGCAAGGCTGTGGCGCGAAGGCCTGTTTCGCTGGTCGATTGTCAGCGGCGGTGTGACGCTGGGCTCGGAGCAATCCGAGTGCAGCATCATCAAGGCCGCGATGGTTGCGGCGAGCGTTCCGACGGACGTTATCCTGGAGGAGCACCGCGCGATGAACACCGGCGAGAACGTCATCTTCTCGCTTCCGATCATCGATGCGGCAATCGGGCTGCAGAATATCCGCAGCGTGATCTGTCTCGGCAACACCTGGACCGCGCGGCGCTACCCGATGACGCTGCATCGGCATTGGCCGGGGGTCGAGAAGATGCTGCTCACCGTCGACAGTTTCACGACACCGCGTGCGCTCTGGCATACCGACGCCGAATTTCGCCGCCGCATGCTGCACGAATGGGACAAGATCGAACCTTACAAGGCGAAGGGCTTTATCGCGGACTGGCCGGAGGTCTGAGCCCTACTCCGTCGAGTCGAAATCGTCCTCCTTGGTGCCGAGCAGCGAGGCGATGGTGCGCAGGCCGGAATCGAGCTGCTCGGGCGAGGGCGGGGCGAGCGCGAGCCGCACCGCATTCGGCGCATGACCGTGCGCGATCGCAAAGGTCGAGGACGGCGTCAGCGCGATGCCGCGCCTTGCTGCTGCGGCGACGAAGGTCTGCGAGCGCCAGTGCGGTGGCAGCGTCAGCCAGAGATGATACGAGCGCGGATCGGCGGCGAGCTGGTAGCCGGAAAGCAGCCGTGCGGCGGTCTGCTGTCGGCGCGCGGCATCGATGCGTTTCAGCCGGGTCAGCTCGGCGACGGTGCCGTCGGCCATCAGCCGCTGCCCGGCCGCGAGCGCATGGCCGGAGGCGATCCAGCCGCCGGTGCGCACCGCGCTCATCACACTTTCGCGCAGATGCGGCGGCGCGACGAGGATGCCGAGCGCGAGCCCCGGCGCGACCTTCTTGGACAGGCTGTCGAGCACGATGCAGCGGTGGGGCCCGAGCGCCGCCAGTGGCGTGTCGTCGGCGAGGAAGCCGTAGACGGCGTCCTCGATGATGGTGAGATCGAGCTTCTCGGCGACGCGCATGATGTCGGCGCGCCGCGTCGCGTTCATGGTGACGCCGAGCGGGTTCTGGATGATGGGCTGCAGATACAGCGCCGACAGATGCGCCTCGCGATGGGCCTTCTGGATGGCGTCGGGCCGCGCGCCGAACTCGTCCATGGGGATCGGGACCAGCGTCACACCGAGCCGCGCGGCGATGCTCTTGACGTAGGGATAGGTCAGCGCCTCGACGCCGCAGCGGCCGCCGGTGGGCACCAGCGCGGCAAGCGCGGCCGCGAGCGATTGCTTGCCGTTGGCGGTGAAGAAGATCTGCTCGGGCTGCGGCGAAAAATCCTTGCGTGCGAGATAGGCAGCGGCGGCAACGCGGGCGCTCTTGGTGCCGGTGCTGGTCGAAACGCGCAGCGCGGATTCCAGCGCGTCGATGCGCTCGAGCCCCGCGAGGCTCTTGGCGATCATCGCCCATTGCTGCGGCAATAGCGGGTAATTGACCTCGAGATTGATGCGCGCGTCGGCCGGCTCGCGCATGGTCTCGACTTCACGCCTGACGTCGCCGGAGATGAACGTGCCGCGCCCGACCTCGCCGACCACGAGGCCGCGGCGGAGCAATTCCGTATAAACCCGGCTCGCGGTCGAGACCGCGATGCCGCGGTCATAGGCAAAATTGCGCTGCGGCGGCAGCCGGTCGCCGGGTCTTAACGTGCCGTTAGTGATATCGGCCGCAATGGCATCGGCGAGCTTCACGTACTCGAACTTGGACATATTGCACCGAGAGCAATGTTTTGCTTGCTCCGAGGAGTGTACTGGAGCATTTAAGTTCCATCAAGTTCCGCGATTGGGCCGAGGAGAGCGAGAGCAATCCGACGGCAAATGAGGTGCAGGCGCCCACAAGCGTCCGCGCCAACGGCACCTGCATCGCCGCGCGGGACAATAGGCCGGAGAAGAAGAATGACCACGATCTCGCAAACTGCCGGGCGGACTTTACGCCCATCCTCATCGGGCGGATTTTTCAGTGCCCTAGCCCTGCGCCTCACCGCGCTGTTCGACCGCCTGGAGCGCCGCTCCGCCGTCAAGACCCTGAACGAGCTCGACGACCGCGCCCTGCGCGACATCGGCATCACGCGCAGCCAGATTGAGGATGCCGTGTACGGGCAGTTCAAGACGGAGCTGTCGCGGTATCTGTGATACTCGCGTGTCCCGGGCCGCGCTGCAGCGTGAAACGCTGCTGCGCAGAGCCGGGACCCAGCGGATCGCACTCGCTGACGCATGGGCCCGGCTCTGCAGCGCATCACTTCGTGCTGCGCAGCGTCCGGGGCACGGAAGCGCGAGTGTGGCACGCAGCTGCCTCTCCGTCATTGCGAGCGCAGCGAAGCAATCCAGGCTGTCGCCGCGGAAAGATGCTGGATGCTTCGCTGCGCTCGCAATGACGAAGTCTGCTGCCCTTCAATGCCTCACCACCAGCACCGAGCACTTGGCGTAGCGCACGACGTGGCCGGCGTTGGAGCCGAGGAAATAGGTGCGCATCGCCGGCCGGTGCGAGGTCATCACGATCAAGTCGGCCTTTATGTGCGCGGCTTCCTCCAGGATCTCGTGATAGATGCCGCCCTGGCGCACCACGCTGGAGATGCGGGAGGGCTCGATGCCGGATTCGCGGGCGACGATGGCGAGGGCCTCTTCCGAGGTCTGGCGCTGCTGCTCGTCGAAATCGGCCGGGACGTACTCGGCCAGCATCACCGGCGTCATCGGCAGCACGTTGAGCAGGCGCACGGTGCCGCTCCAGGTCTGCGACAAAGTCGCCGCGGTCGCGATCGCCGGCTTGGCGAGATCGGTGTCGGCGAGATCGATGGGCACGAGGATGGACTTGAACATCTGCGCCTCCCTGTGAACCAGGCTGAACCAACCGGTCGAGACGGCGCCCGCGCGTCTAGCCCGATCGAAGCAGCTTGGGGCTGACGAACAGCACCAGCTTGCCGCGGCGGTAGGCCACGTCATCCCAATCCTTGACGTCAAAGTCGAAGATCGCAAGCCCCGCTGTGGGCAGGTTGTCGCCGAGGGTCTTGGCGCCATCGGGATCGCCGCCGCCGATCAGCATGAGCGCGACCTCGTGCATGCCGGGATTGTGGCCGATCAGCAGCAGCCGCTTCGGATCGGCCGGGGCGGTTGCGGTGCGAATGGTGTCCAGGATCTGCGCGGGATCGGCGCCATAGAGTTCCGGCAGGACCTCGACCTGCGGCGCCGGGACGCGGTCCTTCATCGCCTCCCAGGCGATGTCCCAGGTCTGACGGGCCCGCACGGCGTGGGAGACCAATACGGTATCGGGGAAGGGCGGATGGGCCGCGATCCAGTCTCCCATCCGCGCGGCATCCTTGTGGCCGCGGTCGTCGAGCCGGCGGTCCTGGTCACGGCCGCTCGGTGCGTCGGTCTCGGTCTTGGCGTGACGCAGCAGCATCAAACGGCGCATGGCATTCTCGAATCGTTCCACGTCCAGGATAATCTACAGGCGCCGGTTGAGGACAAGGTGACAAGGGCCCGCACAGTCCTCTAAGAAAACTGCATGAGCGAGACTTTCACAAGCGTGTCCCAGGAAGAAGCCGGCTTTCGCGACCGCGTGCGGCTGTCGTTCGATCTCGATGCCGACATTTGTGTGATCGGGGCGGGCTTGGCCGGGCTTACCGTGGCGCTGGAGGCGGCCCGGCTCGGGGCCAGTGTCGCGGTGCTCGAGGGCCGGCATATTGGCTGGAACGCCTCCGGAAACCAGCTCGGCACCGTGATGCCGGGCTTTGCGCTGCCGCTCACGGACCTGATCGAGCGCATCGGCTTGGAGGACGCCCGCGAATTGTGGACCCTGTCGAAGCAGGGCGCCGAGTTCGTCCGGGCCAACGCCAGCGAAGAGAGCATGCCGGGGATCGGCCTCAGCGACGGCGTGCTGGAGGTCTCCAATGTCGATGCCGGCGACCGGCTGATCAGCCGGCTGCAGATGCTGAACGAGGATTTCGATACCGAGGTCGAAGGCTGGCAGGTCGACCGCGTGCGCGAGGCGCTCAAGTCCGATCATTACTTCCACGGCGTGTATTATCCGAAAGCGTTCCAGGTCGACGGCCGGAAATACGTGCACGGCCTTGCGGCGCTGGCACGGCGGGCAGGCGCCCGCATCTTCGAGGACACGCCGGTCGTCAGCATCGATCATTCCGGCATCCGCAAGCGCATCGTCACGCCCTCGGCGCGGCTGCGGGCGAGCCACATCGTGCTCGCCGGCAACATTCATCTCGGCGCCCCCTCCAAGCGCCTGTCGGAGACGTTGCTGCCGGTCTGGCGCTATGCCGGCGTGACCGCGCCGCTCGGCGAGCGCCTGCACGAGATCATCGCCTTCAAGGGATCGGTGATGGATTCCGACGGTGTCGATCATTTCCGGCTTGTCGACGGCGACCGGCTGATGTGGGAGAGCCCGGAGACCACCTGGGCCGCGCGTCCGCAGCGCTTCGCCGGCGACATCAAGCGGCGGATCCGGACGATCTTTCCCGAGCTCGGCAATGTCGAGATCACCGACATCTTCGGCGGCGCCACCGGCCAGACCGTGCACGGCATGCCGCAGATCGGCCAGCTGCGCAAAGGCTTGTGGGTGGCGAGCGGGTTCGGTCGCCAGGGCATGAACACCTCCGCCATGGCCGGACAGATGATCGCGCGCAGCATTTTGCGGGGCGATGAGCGCTGGAAGCTGTTCTCGCCGTTCGAACTGGTCTGGGCGGGCGGCGCCACGGGGCGCGTCGCCGGCCAGCTGGTCGGGATCTGGGGCAGGGCGAGCTCCGCCGCCGCAGGTGCGCTCGCCCGCTATCGCGAGCGCGCGAGGGTCAAGGACAGGCAACGCGAGGCCCGCCTCGCCGAAGCCAACCGCGCCGCCGGCACCGGTCCGCGCCGAGCGCCGCCCGGCGTGCGACCCCGACCGGCGCCACCGCCGAAAGCCGCGGTCGGCGCTGCGGAACCGGTCGTGCACGAGGACCGCGTCTCGCAATAAGTTGAGCGAAATTCCGCTCCGACGTGTAACTTCGGCCGGCAGAAGCCCGTATCTCAGGGCGTGGACTTCCCGCGCACGGAGAATGACATGCTTGACCGCCGCATCCTGCTCACGACTGTCGCCGGCCTGTTCGGCCTTTCCGCCTTGCGCTGGCTGAGAGGAACACCTGCCGAGGCCGGCGAGAAGGCCGCGCAAAAGTTCGAGATCACGAAGACGGAAGCCGAATGGCGCGCCCAGCTCACGCCGCAGCAATATGAGATCCTGCGCAATCACGGCACCGAGCGGCCCGGCTCCAGCCCGCTGCTGAAGGAGAAGCGCAAGGGCATCTTCGCCTGCGCCGGCTGCGACCTGCCGCTGTTTACGTCGGAGACCAAGTTCGAGAGCGGCACGGGCTGGCCGAGCTTCTATGCGCCGATCGAAGGCAATGTCGGCAAGACCGAGGACCGCAGCTACGGCATGGTCCGCACCGAGGTGCATTGCCGGCGCTGCGGCGGCCATCTCGGCCATGTCTTCGACGACGGCCCGAAGCCAACCGGATTGCGCTATTGCATCGACGGTTTCGGCTTGGTCTTCCACCCCGCGGCGGCGTCGGCGACGTAGGTTTCGCGGGAGTCATTCCGGTCCTGCGGACCGCTCCGGAACGACAGGATGCCCCGGCAATTGTTGCCGGTCCCGGCAAATGTGCCCCGGTCGTCAGAACGGGGCTTTTTCATTAAGTCATTGATTTCCTGAAGATATCCGCATTGGCATAGGCCTTGCGACGTCTCTTTCCGATTGCGGCCATGGTCGACCGGCCGCCGAGATCGGATTTGGAGACAAAGTTATGGGTATCTTCGATGCAATGAACACCTCGGTGGGTGGCCTGCAGGCGCAGTCCTTCGCGCTGCAGAACATTTCCGGCAACATCGCGAACTCATCCACCACCGGTTACAAGGGCATCGGCACCAGCTTCGTCGACCTCATCCCGGACTCCTCGGTCCCGAGCAAGCAGGTGGCAGGCGGCGTGCAGGCCAACGCCAAGGCCACCATCACGACGCAGGGCACGATCTCGTCCTCCAGCGTCGCCACCAACATGGCGATCACCGGCGACGGCTTCTTCTCGATCCAGAAGGCGAGTGGCGTCGTCGACAACGTGCCTGTCTTCACCGGGGTGACCTACTACACGCGGCGCGGCGACTTCCAACTCAATGCCAACGGCAACCTGGTCAACGGCGCCGGCTATTATTTGATGGGCGTCACCGTCGACCCGAAGACCGGCAACCCGACCGGCAGCGTGGCAAACGTCCTGCAATTCCAGAACAACTTCATTCCGGCGCAGGCGACCACCTCAATCCAGTACGCGGCGAACCTGCCGACCCAGCCGAACACGGTGGCGAAAACCACCGCCTCGACCGGCACATTGCTCGCGGCCGGCGGCCTGAACCCGTCCGATTTCGCCGCCAATCCGCTGCCGGTCGGCACGCCGCCGGCGCCCTATGCCAATGCGACCGTGTCAGGCGCGGCCGCAACCGGCAACATCCGCTCGGCCTATTCGTCGACGACGGCCACCGGTACGGTTGCGCTCCAGAACAATTCGTCCGCGGTCGCCTCGACGACCACATCGCTCGACAATACCGCCGGCACGCATCTCGCCTCCAGCATTCTGACCGCGTTGAGCGGCCAGACGTTGACCATCAACGGCAACACCATCACCTTCAACGGCGGCACCACGGTCTCGACCGTCGGCAGCAACACCACGATCGGTCTCGGTGCGGGTACGACGGCGACTGTGGCCGACATCCTGAACGCGATCCAGACCGCCGGCGGCGCCGGCGTCACCGCTTCGCTCTCGGTCAGCGGCAATATCCAGATCGCGACCGGCACCGGCACCGACGTCGCGATCGGCAGCGGCACGGCCGCGACCGCGCTCGGCATCAGCAGTGTGACGCGCGGTGGCAACGTGCTGTCCTCGCCTGCAATCTCCGGCGCGACGGTCCTGAGCGGCTCGGCCACCGCGGGCGGTGCCCAGGTGCTCACGTCGGGCTTTTCCCCCGGCGACACCATCACCGTCAACGGTCAGACACTGACCTTCATGGCCTCGGGCGCCTCGGGTGCGAACCAGATCAACGTCACCGACAACATCACGACCCTGCTCGGCAAGATCGACGCGCTCTCCGGCGCCTCGGGATCGTCGGTCAGCAGCGGCGGCGTGATCACGCTGAACACCGGCACCGTCTCCAACCTGACGGTCTCCAGCTCCAACAGCGCGGCCTTCTCCGCGCTCGGCTTCACCTCGACCATCACCAGGAATCGCGAGGGTGGCGGCACGGCCGGCACCGGCGGCGTGATCGGCAACGACATCGCCACCTTCACCAAGGAATCGATCAGCGGCGGCGCGGTGACCGCCTACAACGCCGCCGGTACGCCGGTGAACCTGCAATTGCGCTGGGCCAAGACCGACAGTGCCTCGCTGGGCGCGGGTCATTCCGACAGCTGGAACCTGTTCTACCAGACCGACCCGAACGCGACCGGCACGACGGTCGGATGGGTCAATACCGGCCAGACCTTCACCTTTGCCGCCGACGGCTCGCTGACCTCGCCGAGCGGCTCGGGCATCACCATCAACAACGTCACCGTCAGCGGCCAGTCGCTCGGCTCCGTCGCCTTCAACATCTCCTCCGGAGGCCTGACGCAATATGCCAGCACCAGCGGCGCGGTGACGATCAACACCATCACCCAGAACGGCTACGCCGCCGGTCAGCTCCGATCGGTCGCCGTCAACAACAACGGCGTGGTGGTCGGCACCTTCTCCAACGGCCAGAACCTCAACCTCGCGCAGGTGCAGCTGTCGCATTTCAACGGCACCAATTATCTGAAGGCGATGGACGGCGGCGCCTATGCCGCGACCGAACAATCGGGTGACGCCATCGACGGCGCTTCGGGCACCATCAGCGGCTCGTCGCTGGAGGGATCCAACACCGACATCGCCGACGAATTCACCAAGCTGATCGTGACCCAGCAGGCCTATTCGGCCAACACCAAGGTGATCACGACGGCAAACTCGATGGTGCAGGATCTCCTCAACGTGTTGCGCTGATCGGCGCGTGACGTAACAAAGGCGGGCCAGTGATATGGGTTTGAGTTCAGCCCTCGCCAGTGCGATGAGCGGTCTGCGTGCCAACCAGGCCGCGCTCTCGATCGTCTCCTCGAACGTCGCCAATGCGCAGACGCCGGGTTACGTCGTCCAGACGCCGAACCAGATCGAGGTCACCACCGGCGAGTTCGGCGCGACGGCGATGACGACCGGCGTCAGCCGCCTGCTCGACACCTACGTGCAGAACCAGCTACGGACCGAGACCGGCGGCGGCGGCTACGCCGACCAGATGGCCAACATCCTGAAGCAGCTTCAGAATGTCTACGGCACGCCCGGCAATTCCGGCACGCTCGAAAGCGCGCTGAACAAGTTCACCACGGCGCTGCAGGCGCTGTCGACCAGCTCGGGTGCGTCGTCGGCGCAGACCGTCGCGCTCGGCGCGGCCCAGGCGCTCGCGACGCAGCTCAACGTCACCACCAAGGGCATCCAGTCGCTGCGCTCCAACGTCGAACAGGATCTCAGCAATTCGGCGCAGGCCGCCAATGCGGCCATGAAGCAGATCGCCGACATCAACACCAGGCTCCAGGGCCTATCGGCCAACGATCCCTCGGCCGCAACGCTGATGGACCAGCGCGACCAAGCCATCAACACGCTGTCGAAATATGTCGACGTCCGCGTCACCACCGACAATTCGAACCAGGCCAACATCTACACCACGACCGGCATCCAGCTGGTCGGCGCCGGGCTCGCCTCGGAATTCTCCTTTGCCTCCGCCGGCGCGCTGTCGGCAACGTCGCTCTACAACATCGACCCTGCCAAGTCCGGCGTCGGCGCGTTCAACATCAAGCTCCCGAACGGCTCGCAAGTCGACGTCGTCGCCAACAACGTGGTGTCGTCCGGCCAGATCGCGGCCGACCTGAAGCTGCGCGACGACATTTTGGTGCAAGCGCAGAACCAGATCGACCAGCTCGCCGCCACGATGGCGAGCGCGCTGTCCGATAAGACCACGGCGGGCAGCACGGTCACCGGCCCGCCGGCCGGCTTCGATCTCGAGCTTGCCGGTGCGCTGCCGGGCAACACGGTCAACATCACCTATACGGACACGGCGACCAACACGCAGCGCCAGATCACGCTCGTCAACGTGACCGACCCCGCTGCGCTGCCGCTCCAGAACGCGACCAACGCCAACCCGATGCGAATCGGCGTCGACTTCGCCGGCGGCATAGGCGCGATCGCCTCTGCGCTGAACACCGCGCTGTCGGGCACGCATCTGTCGTTCTCCGCCGCCCCGTCGCCGGCGACCGCCACGACGCTGCGGGTGACCGACGACAACACCGGGCTTGCCAAGGTCGGTTCGGCCTCGACCACCAAGACGATCTCGTCGCTGACCTCGGGCAATCCGCAGCTGCCGCTGTTCACCGACGGCGGGCAGGCGCTCTACACCGGCGCAATCACGGCGTCGGGCTCGCAGATGACCGGTCTTGCCGGGCGCATCGCCGTGAACACGCAGCTCGTGACCGATCCGACCCGGATGTCGGTCTACAATACCTCGCCGGTGACGCCCGCAGGCGACACCACGCGTTCGGACTATCTCTACTCGCAGCTCACCAGTGCAGTGTTTTCCTATTCGCCGCAGAGCGGCCTCGGCTCGGCGAGCCAGCCTTTCACCGGCAGCGTCTCGAACTTCCTCCAGCAGTTCTTGAGCGTGCAGGCCAACGCCGCGACCCAGGCCACCCAGCTCCAGCAAGGCCAGAGCGTCGTGGTCTCGACGCTCCAGGCCAAGTTCGACTCGACCTCCAAGGTCAACCTGGACTCGGAGATGTCGAACCTGATCCAGCTTCAGAATGCCTATGCCGCCAACGCCCATGTCATGTCGGTGGTGCAGACCATGATGAACACGTTGATCCAGGCTCAATTGTAAACAGTAACAGGGCTCCGAAAGATGGCGATCAGCAGCATCAACTATTCTTCGTCGATCCTCGGCGCGCAGATCCGCAACATCAATCAGCAGCTCACCGATCTCTCGACGCAGCTCTCGACCGGCAAGCTGTCGCAGAACTATGCCGGCATGGGGACGAACGAGGGCTTTGCGATCGCCGGGCGCGCGCAGCTCTCCAACATCGCCGGCTATACCGACACGATCACCAACGTCAACGTCAGCATCAACCTCGCCAACACCGCGCTGCAATCGCTGACCAAGATCCGCAGCACGGTGCAGACCGGCTCGGCCTCTACCGCGCAGGACCTCAACGTCAACGGCCAGACGATTGCCCAGAACACCGCCGCCGCCCAGTTCGGCTCGATGGTCGGCGTTCTCAACACGCAGACCGGCAACCGCTATCTGTTCTCCGGAACGGCCGTCAACACCCAGTCAGTCGCCAATGCCGGCGACATCATCAACGGCACCACGACACAGGCCGGCTTCAAGACCGTCATGGCCGAGCGCCAGGCCGCGGACCTAGGGACCAGCGGCATGGGCCGCCTGGTGCAGACGCAGCCGACGGCAAGCTCCGTGCAGGTGTCGGAGGACGTCGCCGGATCGCCATTCGGCCTCAAGATCAAGGCGGTGTCCTCGACGCTGACAGGCGCGACCGTCACCGGCCCGAGCGGCTCGCCGGTGTCGTTCTCGGTCGATCTCAACGGCGTCAATCCGAACAACGGCGACAAGCTCAGCATTCAGTTCACCCTGCCGGACGGCACGACCGAGCAGATCGACCTGACGGCGTCCTCGGCAACGCCGACGCCGCTCGGCAGCTTCGCGATCGATGCGAGCACGCCCGTCAACCCGAACAATACTGCTGCGAATCTCAACACGGCGCTCAACACCGCGATTCAGAAGCTCGCCAACACCTCGCTGGTGGCGGCATCGGCGATCGTTGCGGGCGACAACTTCTTCAACACCGCGAGCTCTGCGATCGGCACCCCCGTCAACAACCAGACGGCGCCGGCGGCCCCGGTCACCGGCGCGACGGCGCTATCGGGCGCGAGCCCCTCGGACTCGATCTCGCCGGGCTTCGTCGCAGGCGATACCATCACCGTCAACGGGACCACGCTGACCTTCGTGGCCTCGGGCGCGACCGGCAACCAGCTCAATGTCACCGACAGCATCCAGACCCTGCTGAGCAAGGTCGACGCGATCACCGGGACCTCGAAGCCTTCGACGGTCCATGGCGGCTCGGTCACGATCAACACCGACGATGCGGCGAGCCTCAACATCACGACGTCGAACACCGGCGCGCTGAGCGCGCTCGGGTTCAGCTCGACGCCGGTGACCGCCACGCAGCCGCCGCTGCGCGTCGGCTCCTCGCCTGCGAGCTCGGCGACCACGCTGGTGAACGGCTCGGCCAATACGGTGAAATGGTATTTGGGCAATGACGGGCCCGGCTCGGCGCGCTCGACCGCGATGGCGCGGGTCGACGATGCCGTGACGGTGCAGTACGGCGCCCAGGCGAATGAGGATGCGATCCGCCGGCAATTGCAGGCGATCGCGGTGTTCGGCACCTTCTCGACCTCGCCGACCGGGCAATACTCGGGCGGGCAGGTCTCGGCGCTCAGCCTGCGCACGACCCAGGCGCTGACCCAGCAGCCCGGACAGCAGCGCATCGAGGACATCCAGACCGACATCGCGATGGCCCAGAACACGATGAAGGACGCGAGCACGCGCCAGACCCAGGCCAAGGCGCAGCTCCAGACCATCATTGACCAGGCGGAATCGGCTTCGCCCGACCAGGTCGCGAGCGAGATCCTGGCGCTGCAGAACGCCTTGCAGGCGTCCTACCAGGTGACCTCGAACCTGGCGCAGCTCTCGCTCGTCAAGTTCCTGTAAGGAGGCGTTAAGACGCCGTTAACCATGCCTGTTTACCTCTTGGTGAGGATTGCAAGCGGGGGCGGAGCGGTCGATGTCGGACAAGTTGCAGCTGGTGGTGGCGACGCCTTGCTTCGGCGGGCAGGTGTCGAGCATCTATGCGAGCTCGATCTTCGCGCTGCAGCGGGCCGTGCACGGCATGTCCAATCTTGAGCTCAAGGTGCTCCTGCGCGACGGCGACGCGCTGATCACCCGTGCGCGGGCCAACCTTGCCGCGATGTTCCTGGACGATCCGAAGGCGACGCATTTCCTGTTCATCGATGCCGATATCGGCTTCAAGCCGGAGCAGGTGTTCCGCCTGATCGAATGCGGCGCGGACGTCGTCGCCGGCTGCTATCCGATCAAGCGGGTCAACTGGGACAAGGCCGCGCGGGCGATCCAGTCGGGTCGGGCCGACGTGCCGGCCGCCTCGCTCGACTACGTGCTCGAGATCGAGGATCCCGACCGCATCGTGGTGGTCAACGGATTCACCCGCGTGCGCTATGCCGGCACCGGCTTCCTGATGATCCGGCGTCACGTGCTGGAGGCGATGTGCCGCCACTCCGACTACGCGAACCTCCAGTTCTTCCGCGAGCATTCCCATGATGCGCTGGCGGCGAGCCGGAACCGGTTCGCGCTGTTCGAATGCATGATCGATCCGGCGACCGGCACCTATCTGTCCGAGGACTTCGCCTTCTGCAAGCGCTGGACCGATATCGGCGGCGAGATCTGGGCCGACATCCAGAGCCCGCTCGACCACGTCGGGCCGTCGGTGTTCCATGGCGACATCGCCTCGCAATTCGCAGCTGCGCCTGCGGCGGCCGATGCCGCGGCGTGAGCCTTTCGGGATGAGCGGCGGCCCATCCCCTCGGCCCGAGATGCAACGCGCCGCCGACGGCGGCTCGCGTTATCGCCTGCGCGACCTCTTCACGCCGCTCGACACGCTGCTCGTTTCCGGCGGAGATCCGCGCCTGGCGCTCGATCCCACCGGCCGCGCCAACGCCTATGGCTGCCCGGCTTCGCCGGAGCCGGAGGTGTGGAATTTCGCCTCCTCGACCGCGTCGACGATCTCGCAGGCGGCCTATGACCGCGCCGCGCTGGCGCGTGAAGAGCTGATGCACAAATGCCTGCTCGACGAGGTCGAGCTCGCTTTCGATGCACGCTGCGAGGACATGCGCCACGAGCTGCGCGGTCATCTCCAGCTCTCGCCGCGCGTCGACGTGGTGTTCTCGCCGTCCGGCACGGACTCCCAGCTCCACGCTCTGTTCCTGGCGCGCACGATGCTCGGCGCGCGGCCGGTGACGATCGTGGTCGGCGCCGACCAGACCGGCAGCGGCACGGCCCATACCGCGCGTGGACATCATTTCAGCACCCTAACGGCGAGCGGCTTTGCGGTTCGCAGGGACGGCGCGGTCGCGGGGCTCGCCGGCGCCGGCATCTCGCTGCCGTTGCGCGCGCCGGGGGCCGGGATCGCGATGCGCACGGATGCCGATGAAGCGGTGCTGCATGCGGTCGAGGCCACGATCGCACAAGGCGCGCCCGTGTTGCTCCAGATCATGGATTCCTCGAAGCTCGGATGGCGTGCGCCGAGCGCGGCCTGCCTCGACGAGATCGCGCGGCGCTGGCCGCGCAAGGTCCAGATCGTCGTCGACGCCTGCCAGGCCCGGCTCGGTCGCCGGCGGCTGCGCTCCTATCTCGACCGCGGCTATATGGTGCTGATCACCGGCTCCAAATTCTTCGGCGGACCTGCCTTCAGCGGTGCACTGCTGGTGCCGAAAGGCCTGTCGCGGTCGCTCGATCGCGTCGAGGGGATCGCATCTGGAATCCTTGATTACGCCGGACGCTGCGATTGGCCGATGGCCTGGACGGTGCTGCGTTCGCGCTTCGAGCGCCGTCCGAATTTCGGTCAATGGCTGCGCTGGGAGGCGGCGCTGACCGAGATCGGCAGCTACTATGGCGTGCCCGGGGCCTTCCGCGCCGGGATGCTCGCCGAACTCGCTGCCGGCATCGACAGCATGATCGCATTGTCGCCGTCGTTGCGCGCTGTTTCGGCCGCGACCCACGCGGCCGGCATCGACGACGAGGAATTCGTGCAGCCGACCATCTTTCCGTTCACGCTGCTGCGCGACGGCAAGCCGGTTTGTGTTGCCGAGACCGCTTCTGTTCATCGCGCGTTGGCGCGTGATGTCAGCCAAGAGATCAACGGCAGCACGGAGGACCGTCAGGTCGCCGCGCAGCGCTGCCTGATTGGCCAGCCGGTGCGGCTGGAGTGGCAGGACGAGACGCCGCAGGCCGTGCTGCGCCTCTGCGTCGGCGCGCGGCTCGTGGCTGAGGCCTGGTCGCCGGACAGGGCGGAGGCGCAGCGCAACGTGCAGCACCTTCTCGACCAGATCGCCCACGTCCTGGTGAAGATCGAGCTGCTGCTCGCCGGTGGCGCAGCGGCCGTGCCGGTAAAGTCCGCGTTCGAGGTGTGAGATGCAGCATCCGGTTTCCCCGCCGATCGGCCTGACCGCGGCGAACTCTGCCGACCGCATCGGCTTTGCGCAGCTGACGCGCCGGGCCTTCGAAGGCGTCGATCTGCATCCGTTGCGCGATCAGCTCGTCGCGCGCATCGCGGCGGGGACCGCGCTGGCGGGCGAGGGGCTGGACCTGTCGTTGATCACCCAGCTGCTGGGTGACAAGGATCGGGGGCTTGCGATCCAGTCCGAGGTGCTGGCCTTCCATCAATTGTTCCGAACGCCCGGCGCAGGCCCGAAGCCGGGCTTGCGCCTGCTCGCGCTTGCAGCCGACATCGACATGGGCGGTAACACGCCGATTGATTTCCTGCTCGAGGGCTCCGATGTCGAGCTGTTGACTCTCTACGTGATCAAGGGCGTCGGTTTGCCCGAGACCTTGCCGGAGCACGACGTGGCCATCGTGGTCGCGTCCGATTCCGAGGAATGCCGTGAGGCGCTTGCGCTGATCGAAGGGGCCGCGCCGCACTGGCCGCGGCCGCTGCTCAATCGCCCCGATCGCATCGGCAATCTCGATCGCGACAAGCTGTATCGGCTGCTGATGGACGTGCCCGGCCTCGACATTCCCGCGACCATCCACGCAACGCGCGCGCAATTGTCGGACCTCGCGCAGGCGCGGATCGCATGCGAGGACATCGCAGGCGAATTGCACTTTCCGATGATCGCGCGGCCGCGCGGCTCGCATGCCGGCGTCGGGCTCGCGAAGCTCGACGATGCGGCGGCTCTGGCAGCCTATCTCGCCGAACGGAAGGAGCAGGACTTCTTCGTCGCACGCTTCGTCGATTATGTGAGCCCCGACGGGCTCTACCGCAAGTATCGCCTCGCCATGGTCGACGGCAAGCCGTACGCGTGCCACATGGCGATCGCCGACCGTTGGGACATCTGGTATCTCAACGCCTACATGGCCTTCAGCGAGGAGAAGCGGGCCGAGGAAGCCGTCTTCATGCGCGACTTCGATCATGCTTTCGGCGAGCGCCACAGAAACGCGATCGAAGAGATGAGCCGGCGCGTCGGCCTCGATTATTTCATCGTCGATTGCGCCGAGAACGCGAACGGCGAGCTTCTTGTGTTCGAGGCCGACAACACCGCCGTCGTGCACAACATGGATTCGCCGGTCGTGTTTCCGTACAAGCCGCCGCAGATGCGCAAGATCTTTTCCGCGTTCACGGCGATGCTGTTGCGGCATGCGAAGACGGGCGCGGAGAGCGCAGCATGAACGAGATCATCCGCAATACGCAAAGCTCCGTCGCGAATACCCCGCTAGATCCGCAGGACTGGAGCGAGTTTCGCGCGCTGGCCCACCGCATGCTGGACGAGACGATCGGCGGCATTGCCAACGTTCGGGCGCGCCCCGTCTGGCGGCCGATTCCCGATGACGTGCGCGCGGCCTTCAGGGCGGACGTGCCGCGCGAGGCGAGCGACCTCGCGGAGGTCTATCGCGAATTCTCCGAGCATGTTGCGCCCTATGCGACCGGCAACGTCCATCCCGGCTTCATGGGCTGGGTGCACGGCGGCGGCACCGCCGTCGGCATGCTCGCAGAGATGCTCGCCGCTGGCCTCAACGCCAATCTCGGCGGACGCGACCACATGCCGATCGAGGTGGAGCGACAGATCGTCGACTGGATGCGCCGCCTGTTCCTCTTTCCCGAGAGCGCAAGCGGCATCTTCGTCACGGGCACGTCGATGGCCAATCTGATGGCCGTGCTGGTGGCGCGCACCACCGCGCTCGGCACGCTGGCGCGGCAGCACGGCATCGGCAATGACGGTGCGCTGCTCACGGCCTATACGTCGCAGGCAGCGCATGGCTGCATCTCGAGGGCGATGGACATTGCCGGGCTCGGCACCGATGCACTGCGCAAGATCGCAGTCGATGCCGATCATCGCATCGACGTTGCCGCATTGCGCGCACAGATCGCCGTCGATCGCGAGGTCGGCTTCAAGCCTTTCCTAGTGGTCGCATCCGCCGGTACGGTCGATATCGGGGCGATCGACGACCTCAGGGCGATCGCTGCGTTGTGCCGCGAGGAAGGAATCTGGTTTCACGTCGACGGCGCTTTCGGTGCGCTCGCAATCCTGTCGCCGGAGCTTGCGCCGCTGCTCGGCGGCATCGAGCTTGCGGATTCAATCGCACTCGACTTCCACAAATGGGGGCAGGTGCCGTATGACGCTGGCTTCCTGCTGGTGCGCGACGGCGAGCAGCATCGGCAGGCCTTCGCGCAGCCGGCGGCCTATCTGAGCCGCGAGGCGAGGGGGCTTGCGGCGGGCGCGGTCTGGCCCTGCGATCTCGGCCCTGATCTGTCGCGCGGCTTTCGTGCGCTGAAGACGTGGTTCACGCTGAAGACGTTCGGCACCGACCGGCTGGGCCGGGCAATCGCACGAAGCTGCGCGCTCGCCAAGTATCTGGAGGCGCGTGTGCTGGCCGAACCACGGCTGGAATTGCTGGCACCGGTCAATCTCAACATCGTCTGCTTCCGCTATCGCAGCGGCGATGCGGTCAATCGCGAGATCGTCGCCGACGTCCAGGAGTCCGGCATCGCTGCGCCATCGAGCACGACACTGGACGGAAAGTTCGCGATCCGCGCCGCGATCGTCAATCACCGCACCGAGGAGGCGGACATCGATGCGCTGATCGCAGCCGTGCTGCAGTTCGGTGGACAGCGGAGCGGCGGAGTGATCGAGGTCGACGCGCCACCGCTCGTAGCGCAATAACTTGACGAACGTCTGAAACGACAACGGCCCCGGAGGCGATCCGGGGCCGTTGTCGTTGGCGCGAACGCCTGTATCAGGCGGCGGTGCTGACGTCGTCCTTGTCGGCTGCCGCCTTGGGATGAGTGGCCTCGAACTGGTTGCGCAGCTTCTCTTCATAGGCGATCAGCTTGCGGGCTTCCTTCAGCGCCCGATAGAGGTCGCCGTTCAGGATGTTGTTGTTGATGCCTTCGATGATCGGCCAGGAGCTCGGCACCGCGGTGACGATGTCCCGCACCAGGTTGAAATAGGTGCCGTGCTGGGTCTGCGGATCCGGGGAGATGTACATGAGCTGGACCGCCAGATAGACGAGCTTGGCGGGTGTGTCGGCGGTCTCCGGCGTGAGGATGTCGCGCTCGCGCAGGATCGGCACGTTCTCGCCATCGATCAGGAGGCGGGCCCGCTGGTCCGTGTTGGTGATCACGGAATTGCCGACGATGATGCGTTCGTGCGGTTTGAGCTCGACTTTGAGGGCCATTCCTGTTCTCCATCAACGCTTTCGTAACCGAGCGTTCGTTGCGGCCTATCAGGACGTGATTCTCGCTCGCAACTAGTTAACGAGCTGTAAATTTGAGCCATCTCCGCCAAAAAGCTCAATGCTTTCAAGGACAGGATTGGCGCGGTGGTGCTGCTAGGCGCGTCGCTTCCGAGGCCGAATCACGTGTGACCGGGCAAAAGCGCGGGTTTCATTTCATGTTTCGTTAGAGGTCTCGGCGGCACGGTCCGCCGTCGCTGGGTCCATCGCGATCCAAGCAGACGTGTAACAGTAGCGTCGTTTACCAGAAAGGTAACAGAGTCATGTCAGGCATCGTCCTCTCCGCATCGGTTCGTCAGAACCTGCTCTCCCTCCAGTCCACCGCTGATCTTCTCGCCACCACGCAGAACCGTCTGTCGACCGGCAAGAGCGTCAACTCGGCCCTGGACAATCCCACCAACTTCTTCACGGCCCAGTCGCTCGACAACCGCGCCAGCGACATCAACAACCTGCTCGACGGCATCGCCAACGGCGTG